>WLRQ01000018.1 GCA_009697815.1 Actinomycetota bacterium | reverse complement strand
GGCTCCCGCGGCCGCTAACGCCGATGTCGAGACCCGTCCGCACAGGTAGACTGGGCCCATCGTTGGCACTCGGAGACGAGCGACGGGTCGACTCAGATGATTCGACGCTCGCTAGGCGAGCACAGCGTCCCCACAACAGCATGCCCATAACAGGATCCCCACAACAGCACAGCACCGAGGTGAATGCCGCGGATGCCACAGGAGGCCGACCATGACCGCCCGTTTCCCCCAGGCCCCGCGGCCGGATCCGGCTCGCCACGAACTCGTGGTTGCACTCCTGGAACCCGCAGTGAGCGCCGGTGGCCTCGAGCTCGAAGATCTCGAGTTGCGCAGTGTCGGGCGTCGCCTTGTGCTCCGCGTCCTCGTCGACAGTGATCGCGGTGTCACACTCGACGAGATCGCCGCCGCGAGCCGCGCGGTCTCGGAGGCACTCGACGGCAGTGATGTCCTGGGAGATGAGCCGTACACCCTCGAGGTCACCTCGCCCGGTGTCGACCGTCCACTCACCGCGCCTCGTCACTGGCGCCGCAATGTGGGCAGGCTCGTTGCCGTGACGCTCACAGGTGGGTCGTCCATCACCGGGCGGATCACGTCGGTGAGTGATGCCGAGGTCATGCTTGAGGTCAGCACGGGCGTGAAAGGCACCAGCAAGGTCGCTACCAGTGCAGTGGCGCTGGTCGAGATCTCCAGGGCAGTGGTCCAGGTTGATTTCTCGCGGACCGCGGCGACTCCCGGCGAGGCGGCAGACGATTCCGGCGACTCCGATGACTGGGACGACTCGGACGACACCGACGACTCGGACGACAGCGACGACAGCGACGACAGCGACGACACCGACGACACCGACGACACCGACACCGACAACACCGACACCGAGGACTGATCGACATGGACATCGATGTCAGCGCGCTCAAGGCTCTCGTCCGGGACAAAGAGGTTTCCTACGACGTCCTCATTGACACCCTCGAGCAGGCCCTCCTGCTCGCCTACCACCACAGTGAGGGCTCGGTCGCGTCCGCGCGCGTGGAGGTCGACCGCAAGAACGGGCATGTCACCGTCTGGGCGCGCGAGCCGGGCGTGGATGGTGCTCCGGCGCGTGAGTTTGACGACACGCCGGACGGTTTCGGCCGAGTTGCGGCCACGACGGCGCGTCAGGTCATCCTTCAGCGGCTCCGTGAGGCCGAGGACGATGTCACGTTCGGGGAGTTCGCCGGCACCGAAGGCGATCTCGTGTCCGGACTCGTGCAGCAAGGGAATGACCCGCGCATGATCCTCGTCGACCTGGGCAAGATCGAGGCCGTGCTGCCACCGCAGGAGCAGGTGCCGGGGGAGCGCTATGCCCACGGCACCCGCCTCAAATGTCACGTCGTCTCGGTGTCGAAGACTCCGCGCGGCCCGCGGGTCACGATCTCGCGCACCCATCCCAATCTGGTGAAGTCCCTGTTCGCCCTCGAGGTCCCCGAGATCGCCGATGGCTCGGTGGAGATCATGGCCATTGCGCGCGAGGCAGGTCACCGCACCAAGATGGCGGTGCGCTCCACCGTCGTCGGGCTCAATGCGAAGGGTGCCTGCATCGGCCCGATGGGGGCGCGGGTGCGTGCCGTCATGGCCGAGCTCCACGGCGAGAAGATCGACATCGTGGACTGGTCCGATGATCCCGCTGAGATGGTTGCTCACGCGCTCTCACCTGCCCGCGTCAGCTCGGTCACAGTGGTCGACGAGGCCGCTCGCTCGGCTCGGGTCATCGTCCCGGACTACCAGCTCTCACTTGCCATCGGCCGTGAGGGGCAGAACGCCCGACTTGCCGCCCGGCTGACCGGGTGGCGGATCGATATCCGGCCCGATACCGCCCCCGAGGGCAGTGACTCGCGAGGTGGCTCCGTGCTCGATCGGGGTGAGGACAGGGGTGACTCGTTCCAGCGGCCAGGCCGCGACGGTGACTGAAGGGCCCGGTGGCGCGGTAGACTCCTCGATGGCCGGTCGCCCGGTCGTCCCAGATGTCGCCAGCACGGAGCGCAGCACGCCTGTGCGCACCTGCGTCGGCTGTCGGGCACGGGGCGGCCGATCCGACCTGGTGCGAGTTGTCGTGGTCGAGGGCGCATGTGTCCCCGACCCCCTGGCCCGCGCTGCTGGGCGAGGTGCGTGGTTGCACCCCGATCCAGCATGTCTCGACCTCGCCGAACGCCGGCGGGCGTTCCCCCGGGCCCTTCGGGTGCCCGGACCGCTCGACGACACCGCGGTACGGGTGGAGATCGAGCGTCGGTTCGCCCAGGCACCAGCGGGGAGCACGGCCAGCGCCAGTGCACGACCTGTTCCAGGCTCGCGTCCGGGTCCACCGGATCGCGGCGCCGCACCATCCACCGACCACCGTCCACCACGATCGGGAGCGACAAGGACATGAGCCTCCGATGAACGCCCAGCGATGAGCGTGTCCGTGCACGTCTAAGTGGTCCGGGTCGACCCCGATTCCGGACCGAAGAGCAGGAGAACTGTGTCGAAGGTCCGGGTCTACGAGCTGGCCAAGGAGCTCGGAATCGAGAGCAAGGCCATGGTGGCCAAGCTCCAGGAAATGGGTGAGTTCGTCCGATCGGCGAGCTCCACCATCGAGGCGCCCGTCGTGCGGCGCCTGCGGGAGGCCTACCCGCCCGCGCCCGAGGCCGCAGCGAAGCCGGCGGCCAAGACCGCGGCCGCGAAGCCGGGTGCCAAGACGGCTGCGGCCAAGGCAGCAGCCGCAGCCGCGGAGGTCGCCGAGTCGGCTCCCGTGGTCTCTGTGCCCGCCGTACCCGTCGTACCCTCAGCGCCGGACTCTGCGCCTGACGTGGCTGTGGCCGCCTCAGCCCCCTCGTCCGAGGCACCCAGCGCTGCTGGTGAGAGCGCCGTGGCACCGGCCGCACCTCGTGGCCCGCGCCCTGGTAACAACCCGTTCACAGACAAGAGCGCCGACCTGCCGCCGCGTGCGGCCGCCGCCGCCCCCGCTGCCGCCGCGCCAGTGGCCACACCCGGCGCTTTTCCTGGTGCCGCGCCTGGTCCGCGCCCTGCACGTCCGGGCAACAACCCGTTCACCGACCGAAGTGTCGAGCGTCCCGCGGCGGGGAGCGTCCCTGGCGCGCCTCGCCCGATGACCCGTCCCGGTGGAGTCCCCGGTGTGCCTCGTCCCAACCCCGGGATGATGCCCGAGCAGCGTTCCTCGGGCCCGGGCGGTCGCCCCGGTGGTCCTGGTGCTGGTCGTCCCTCGGGTCCTGGTGGTCCTGGTGCTGGTCGTCCCTCGGGTCCTGGTGGTCCTGGTGCTGGTCGTCCTTCCGGCCCTGGTGGCCCCGGCGGTTTCAGTCGTCCCGGTGGCTTCGGCTCGCCGCGTCCCGGTGGCTCAGGTGGTCCCGGTGGCTCGGGCGGGCCTGGTGGCCCCGGCGGCGGCGGTGGCTTCGGTCCTCCGCGTCCCGGTGGTTTCGCTGGCCGTCCGGGTGCGGGCGCTGGCCGCGGTACCACCGCGGGTGCGTTCGGTCGTCCCGGCGGCAAGCCGGCTCGTGGCCGTAAGTCCAAGCGGGCGAAGCGCCAGGAGTTCGACAACATGGCAGCCCCGTCCATGGGCGGCGAGGTTCGTCCCATGGGCCAGGGCCAGACCGTGCGTATGGCGCGCGGATCGACGCTTACGGACTTCTCCGAGAAGATCGGCGTCAGCGCTGGCATCCTCGTCACGATCATGTTCAACCTCGGCGAGATGGTCACCGCGACCCAGTCACTCAGTGACGACGCTCTCGCGCTCCTGGGCACCGAACTGAACTTCGACGTGTCGATCATCAGCCCCGAGGACGAGGACCGTGAGCTCCTCGAGAGCTTCTCACTGGAGTTCGGCGAGGATGAGGGCGACGATTCCGACCTCGTCGCTCGCCCCCCGGTCGTCACGGTGATGGGTCACGTCGACCACGGCAAGACCCGGCTCCTCGACGCGATCCGCAACACGAATGTGGTCGCGAAGGAGGCAGGTGGGATCACCCAGCACATCGGCGCCTACCAGATCGTGGCGCGTCCGGACACGGACGCTCCGCGTGCGATCACCTTCATCGACACCCCGGGCCACGAGGCCTTCACGGCCATGCGTGCCCGTGGCGCTCAGGTCACCGACATCGCGATCCTCGTGGTCGCGGCCGACGACGGCGTGAAGCCGCAGACGATCGAGGCGCTCAACCACGCCAAGGCCGCCGGCGTCCCGATCGTGGTCGCGGTGAACAAGATCGACAAGGAAGGTGCCGACCCCACCAAGGTGCGCGGCCAGTTGACCGAATACGGCCTCGTCCCTGAGGAGTACGGCGGCGACACCATGTTCGTCGACGTTTCGGCCAAGGCAGGCCAGGGCATCGACGATCTCCTCGACGCCCTGCTGCTCACCGCGGATGCAGCACTCGACCTGCGTGCCAACCCCAACCAGGATGCGCAGGGTGTCTCGATCGAGGCGCACCTCGACCGTGGTCGCGGTCCGGTCGCGACGATCCTCGTCCAGCGCGGAACCTTGCGCCTCGGCGATTCGATTGTCGTGGGCGACGCCTACGGCCGTGTGCGCGCGATGCTCGACGAACACGGCAACACCTTGCAGGAGGCCACACCGGCTCGTCCGGTGCAGGTCCTGGGACTCACCGCGGTTCCGGGTGCCGGCGACAACTTCCTCGTGGTCGACGACGACCGCACCGCGCGCCAGATCGCCCAGACCCGTGCGGCGCGCGAGCGCAACGCGGCTCTGGCTCAGGCCCGCGGACGTCGCACCCTCGAGGACTTCCTCAAGTCCCTCGAACGCGGCGAGGTCGAGGAGCTCAAGCTCATCCTCAAGGGCGATGTCTCCGGTTCAGTGGAGGCACTCGAGGATGCACTCGTCAAGCTCGAGGTGGGCGAGGACGTCGTGCTCCGCGTCATCGATCGAGGTGTCGGTGCCATTACCGAGAGCAATGTGATGCTGGCCGCTGCGTCCGACGCGGTGATCATCGGGTTCAACGTTCGTCCCGAGGGCAAGGCACGTGATCTCGCCGAGCGCGAGGGCGTCGATGTCCGCTTCTACTCGGTGATCTACCAGGCCATCGACGATATCGAGGCTGCGCTCAAGGGCATGCTCAAGCCCGAGTACGAAGAGGTCGCTCTCGGCACCGCCGAGATCCGCGACGTGTTCAAGTCGAGCAAGTTCGGCAATATTGCCGGCGCGCTGGTGCGATCTGGGCTTATCCGTCGCAACGCCAAGGCTCGTCTCATCCGAGACGGGGCGGTGTTCGCGGACAACCTCACCATCGACACCCTCAAGAGATTCAAGGACGACGCCACGGAGGTCCGCGAGGGCTTCGAATGCGGTATCGGCCTCGGATCGTTCAACGACATCAGGGTTGACGACGTCATCGCGACGTTCGAGATGCGCGAGAAGTCGCGCTCCTGATCCCACGGTCGCGGCCTGGGAGGGCGTCGCACACATCGGCATGTCCGAGGTCGACGTCCTCCTAGGCGATTGCGGATCGCTCCTTGTCTCTCGGGGCGCCGCGGCACCAGGACTACCGCACCAACTTTGGAGAGGATTCCGTCATGGCCGACCCGGCCCGTGCCCGCAAGCTCGCCGACCGCATCCGCGTGATCGTGGCCGAGACCCTTGAGCAGCGCATCAAGGACCCGCGAGTGGGCTTCGTGACGATCACTGAGGCCAGGGTCACCGGCGACCTCCACGAGGCGACGGTCTACTACACGGTCTACGGCTCCGAGGAAGACAAGATCGGTACGGCTGCCGCCCTCGAGAGCGCGAAGGGTGTTCTGCGCAGCGAGATCGGCCGTCAGACCGGTGTCCGGTTCACCCCCACGTTGGCCTTCGTCGCCGATGCCATCCCCGAGAACGCCCTCGCGATCGAGGACTTGCTGAGCCAGGCTGCCGCCGCCGACGCCGAGGTGCACCAGAAGGCCGCTACGGCGGTCTACGCCGGCGAGGCCGATCCCTACCGCAAGCCTCGCGAGGATGAGCCCGACGACGACGATTCTGAATCTGACGACGGGTCTGATGTTGACGACGACGGGTCTGACACCGACACCGATGACGAGACCGGGGGCTCGGCGACGTGAGTTGGACCCTCGCGCCGAGAGATGCCGACTGGAGTGCTGCAGTCGACGCCCTCACCTCGGGGGGCTCTGTCCTTCTACTGGCGCATGTCTCACCTGACGCGGATGCGCTCGGGTCGGCGCTCGCCGTGGGCCTGGCTCTGGAAAGTCTCGGCGTCGACGTTGCGGTGTCCTTCGGCGACGAGCCCTTCGTCATTCCGCGCATCCTTCGCTCGCTCCCCGGCCAGCACCTGCTCGCCTCTCCGAGCGAGGTCAAGGGTCGCGCCATCGTGGCGACATTCGACGTCAGCTCGATCGATCGGCTCGGGGTGCTGCGGGCCCACGCCGAGGCCGCCTCGACCTTCATCGCGGTCGACCATCACGCCTCGTACACCGGTTTCGGCGGGGTGCACCTCGTCGACGTCACGTCCCCGGCCACGGCCATCCTGGCCCTGGCACTCGTCGACCGGCTCGGCGTCACGCTCGATGCAGAGATTGCGATCCCGATCTATGCGGGGTTGCTCACCGACACCGGGTCGTTTAAGTACGTCGCTACCAGTTCATCTACCCACGAGGTCGCCGCGAGACTCCTGGCCACGGGTATGCGCCACGACCTCATCGCCCGCCACATCTACGACGACGAGCCGTTCGGTGCCCTTCAGATGCTCGGGGCCGCACTGCAGCGCAGCGTCCTCGAGACGTCGTCGGTCGGGGGTCTGGGCCTCGTGTGGACGGTCGTGCCGCGCGATGAGCGCCTCGCGTCCGGCCTTCCCCTCGATGCGGTCGAGCGTGTGATCGACGTTCTGCGGATTGCGAACGAGGCCGAGGTTGCCTGTGTCCTCAAGCAGGATGACCGCGGCGACTGGCGCATATCGATGCGCAGTAAGGGACAGATCGACGTGTCCTCCATCGCACTCGGACTCGGTGGCGGCGGACATCGCTACGCGGCCGGGTACACGGCGCAGGGTGACCCCATCGATCTGCTCGAGGCCGTGCGCACCGCGCTGGCCGCAGCACCCCACCTTCCGGTCTGATCGTGGCGCGCGGACCCCGGGCTCGCACAGCACCCGACGGCCTTGTCGTCGTCGACAAGCCGGCTGGCATGACAAGCCATGACGTGGTCTCGCGGATGCGTCGTATCGCGGGCACTCGCAAGGTCGGACACGCCGGCACCCTCGATCCCATGGCCACGGGTGTCCTGCTCATCGGCGTCGAACGGGCCACCCGACTGCTGGGACTGCTGGCACTCACCGACAAGGCGTACGAGGCGACGATCCGCCTCGGACGAGCCACTGTCACCGACGATGCCGAGGGTGAGGAAACCTCCCGTGCCGACACCTCCGCGATCACTGACGCGGAGATCATTGCGGGGGTGGTGCCCCTTACCGGAGTCATTGAGCAGCGCCCGTCGGCCGTGAGCGCGATCAAGGTAGGTGGAGTCCGCTCCTATGCCCGGGTGCGCGCTGGTGAGGACGTTGAGTTGCCTCCGCGGACCGTCACGGTGTCGCGCTTCGACATCCTCGGCAGCCGCCGGTCCCTCGATGCGGACGGGCGTGGATTCCTCGACGTCGACGTCTCCGTCACATGCGGATCGGGCACTTACATCCGGGCATTGGCGCGTGATCTCGGGGCCGCGCTCGGTGTGGGCGGGCATCTCACCGCCCTTCGCCGAACCCGCGTAGGCCCGTTCGGGCTCGGGTCGGCACATCCCCTCGAGGAGCTCGAGCAGAACTTCTCACTCCTACCTCTCGGCGACGTGCTCACGGCGTCCTACCCACGTCTGGACGTTGATGCCGTCACCGCGATGAGCGTCCTGCACGGCCATCGCGTCGTGACGGCCGAGCCTTATGTGGGCCCGGTCGGCATCTTCGGCCCCCAGGGCGAAGTGCTGTCGTTGGCTGAGCTGCGCGAGGGCGCCCTGGTCCCGCTCGTGGTGTTCTCCTGACCGACGAACACCGGGTGCCTGCGGCATCGAAGATCGCGGCCTGAGAGAGTAGGGGTCGTGCAGCGCTGGCAGGGTCTCGAGGATGTCCCGCTCGACCAACCGCGCTCGGTCGTGGCCCTGGGAATCTTCGATGGGGTCCATCGCGGACACCGGGCCATCGTCGGCAAGGCGGTTGAACACGCACATGCGGTAGGTGCGCCGTCGGTGGTCATCACGTTCGATCCTCACCCGAGTGACGTCGTGCGTCCGGGCACGCATCCAGCGCTGCTCTCAACCATCGATCAACGCTGCCATCTGCTCGCCGAGCTCGGGGTCGACGCTGTCTGCGTGTTGCCATTCACCCGGTCTCTCGCCTCCCTCACCCCGCAGGCCTTCGTCGACCAAGTGATCATCGAGCGTTTCCACGCCCTCGCGGTCGTGGTCGGTGCCAACTTCCGGTTCGGGCACCGAGCTGCTGGCGACACTGAGCTACTCGAAGAGCTCGGGGCCCTGGCCGATTTCGTCGTGGACGCCGAGCCGCTCGTCGCGGGTGTCGGAGGCGCGTGGTCCTCCACGTACATTCGCGGGCTCGTGGGCGCAGGTGATGTCGCGTCGGCCCGGGCCTCTCTCGGGCGCTCGCACCGGGTCGAGGGCACCGTCGTGCACGGGGATGCGCGAGGGCGTGAGCTCGGCTACCCCACCGCGAACCTCACGACCACGCCGCACTCGGCGGTTCCGGCCGACGGGGTTTATGCAGCGTCCCTGATCGTGGCCCCCTATACGGCGCACGAGACGAGTTATCCCGCTGCGGTGAGCATCGGCACCAACCCGACGTTCGGATCCCGTGAGCGCCGCGTCGAGGCCTATGTGCTCGATCGCGACGACCTCGCGCTCTACGGCGCTCATGTGGCGATCGACTTCGTCGCCAGGATCCGGGGCCAGGCCACCTTCGACGGGATCGACGCTCTCGTGGCTCGTATGGCGATCGACGTCGAGGAAACCCGCGGCATCCTCGCCTCGGGCATCTGACCTGCACCGTCGCCTCCTCCGTCGGCCCTGGGGGCGGCGACCGTGGTTTGGGGCCAGGCCCGTGCGCTGGTAGCCTGCACCTGACGGCTGTGGGGTGGGCGCCCTGCGGCTCGCGACTGTTCTAGGGTCTGCGCGCCCCGCGCGACCCGTGATGCGCCCGTGAAGGAAGTCTGAATGTCGCTCGACACCGCGACCAAGAACGCGATCTTCGCCGAGTACGGAACCGTACCCGGCGACACCGGCTCACCCGAGGTCCAGATCGCGATGCTCACCCGTCGCATCAACGACCTCACCGAGCACCTCAAGATGCACAAGCACGACCACCACAGCCGCCGTGGGCTGCTGCTGCTGGTCGGCCAGCGTCGCCGGTTGCTCCAGTACCTGACCAAGAAGGACGTCAACCGCTACCGCTCGATCATCGAGAGGCTCGGCATCCGCCGATAGCGTGCGATGGAGGGGAGAGGCCCACGGGCCGCTCCCCTCCTGTTCTGTCCGGCGGCGGTGCATCACCGATCGCCGGAACCACGACCAGTACCACCCGATGAAACCCGCTGCTGGATCATCCAGCGACGAACCCCAGGGTCGTCATGGGGCGAACGCCCCGGAGAGCCTCAGTCGTCGGTCCTCGGTAGTGGCACCCGGGCATGCCGCCCCCCGCGCAGGAGCGTGGAAGCGGCCCGCCGCCCGTGCGCTTCGATCGATGACCGGCCTCCTGCCGACTAGCAGGTGCTCCCGCGTTCGCTCCTCGACGTCCCATAAGACAAGAGGAGGGCACCCATGGAGGGTCCCGAGATCACGACATCCGAAGCCGTCATCGACAACGGCGCCTTCGGCACCCGCACGATTCGTTTCGAGACCGGCCGTCTGGCCCGTCAGGCCGCCGGCTCGGCCGTGGTCTACCTCGACGACGAGACCATGCTTCTCTCGGCGACTACCGCCGGCAAGCACCCGAAGGAGCAGTTCGACTTCTTCCCCTTGACCGTCGACGTCGAGGAGCGCATGTACTCCCTCGGCCGCATCCCCGGCTCGTTCTTCCGCCGCGAGGGTCGCCCGAGCGAGGACGCGATCCTCACCTGCCGCCTGATCGACCGTCCGCTGCGTCCCTCGTTCGCCAAGGGCCTTCGCAATGAGATCCAGGTTGTCGTCACGGTCATGTCGCTCAACCCCGACCACCTCTACGACGTCGTCGCCATCAATGCGGCCTCGATGTCCACGCAGATTGCCGGACTGCCCTTCAGCGGCCCGATCGGCGCCGTGCGGGTGGCCCTGATCAAGGGTCAATGGGTGGCGTTCCCCTCGCACTCCCAGCTCGAGGATGCCGTGTTCGACATGGTCGTTGCCGGCCGCGTCATCGGTGACGATGTCGCGATCATGATGGTCGAGGCTGAGGCCACGGTCGCCACGATCGAGCTCATCCGCGGTGGGGCTGTCGCTCCCACCGAAGAGGTCGTCTCACAGGGCCTGGAGGCCTCGAAGGCCTTTATTCGGATCCTGTGTGCAGCCCAGAGCGCGCTTGCCGCCCAGACCTCGAAGGAGACGGGCGAGTTCCGCACGTTCCTGGACTACCAGCCTGACGCCTTCGATGCGGTCGAGAGTGTCGTGTCCACCGAGCTTGCCGCGGCCCTCACGATCGCCGGCAAGCAGGAGCGCGAGACCGAGCTCGACCGGGTCAAGGACCTCGCCTCTGAGCGTCTCGTGGGCCAGTTCGAAGGTCGTGAGAAGGAGATCGGCGCCGCGTTGCGCTCGCTCACCAAGAAGCTCGTGCGGCTGCGTGTCCTGCGCGACAAGGTGCGCATCGACGGTCGTGGGCTCACGGATATCCGTACCCTTTCGGCCGAGGTCGACATCGTGCCGCGCGCGCACGGATCGGCGCTGTTCGAGCGCGGCGAGACCCAGATCTTGGGCGTCTCGACGTTGAACATGCTCCGCATGGAGCAGCAGCTCGACACCCTCAACCCCGAGACTCGCAAGCGCTACATGCACAACTACAACTTCCCGCCGTACTCCGTCGGTGAGACCGGCCGCGTGGGCTCGCCCAAGCGCCGTGAGATCGGGCACGGCGCACTTGCCGAGCGCGCCCTCCTGCCGGTGCTGCCGAGCAAGGAGGACTTCCCCTACGCGATCCGTCAGGTGTCCGAGGCTCTCGGCTCCAACGGCTCGACCTCGATGGGTTCGGTCTGTGCGTCGACCATGTCGCTGCTCAATGCCGGTGTGCCTCTCAAGGCTCCCGTCGCCGGTATCGCGATGGGCCTGATCTCCGACGAGGTCGACGGCAAGACGGAGTACGTCACCCTCACCGACATCCTCGGTGCCGAGGACGCCTTCGGCGACATGGACTTCAAGGTCGCCGGCACCAAGGACTTCATCACCGCGCTCCAGCTCGACACCAAGCTCGACGGCATCCCCGCCTCCGTGCTTGCCGGTGCGCTCACCCAGGCTCGTGGGGCCCGCCTCGCGATCCTCGACGTCATGCTCGAGGCGATCGACGTCCCCGACGACATGTCGCCGTTCGCGCCTCGGATCATCTCGATCCAGATCCCGGTAGACAAGATCGGAGAGGTCATCGGCCCGAAGGGCAAGATGATCAACCAGATCCAGGCCGAGACTGGCGCCGAGATCACGATCCAGGACGACGGCACGATCTACATCGGCGCGATCGACGGCCCCAAGGCGGAGGCCGCACGGGCGCAGATCAACGCCATCGCCAACCCGCACATGCCGGAGATCGGTGAGCGCTACCTCGGCACGGTCGTCAAGACCACCGCCTTCGGAGCGTTCATCTCGCTCATGCCGGGCAAGGACGGTCTGCTTCACATCTCCAAGCTGCGTTCACTCTCCGGTGGCAAGCGCGTCGACAATGTCGACGACGTCGTGTCGATTGGTCAGAAGGTGCTCGTGGAGATCTCCGAGATCGACGCGCGGGGCAAGCTTTCGCTCTCGCCGGTCGAGGACGGCGCCGAGGGTGGCGCCGCGACTGAGTCCGACTCCGCCGACATCGAGGCCTGATCGTCTCGATGGCAAGCTCACGAATGATCGCACCGGGCACGCGGCCTCGCCGCGTGCCCGGTGCGCGTGACCAGCAGCCCGGCACCACCTGCACCCTCCTCGTCGAGGACGGGGCGCGGGTTCGCCGCACGGTGCTCCCGGGTGGGCTGCGCGTGGTCACCGAGAACATCCCGGGTGTGCGTTCGGCCTCGTTCGGTATCTGGGTGGGCGTCGGCTCACGCGATGAGACCCCGGCCCAGGCAGGTGCCGCTCACTACCTCGAGCATTTGCTCTTCAAGGGAACCGCGCGTCGCTCCGCTCTTGACATCTCGGCGTCGATCGACACTGTCGGCGGTGAGATGAATGCCTTCACCGGCAAGGAGTACACCTGCTTCTACGCGCGAGTCCTCGACCAAGACCTCCCGCTGGCGATCGACGTCATCAGTGATCTCGTCACCTCGGCCCTACTTCGGGCGGCGGACGTCAACTCCGAGCGTGACGTGATCCTAGAAGAGATCGCGATGCGCGATGACGATCCCGGCGATCTCGTCCATGAAGAGTTCGCTGACGCGATGTTCGGCCCCACACCTCTCGGACGCCCCATCCTGGGCACGGTCGAGACCATCGAATCCATCACTCCGCGAGCGATCCGCGCGTTCTACAGCCGGCAGTACCGACCCGAGAACATGGTCGTCGCGGTGGCTGGCAACGTCGATCACACGGCCGTCGTCCGCCAGGTTCGCAAGGCATTCGGTGCCGCGGGATTCCTTGAAGGCGAGGGTATTCCGTCGATCCCTCGCACGGGCGAGTTTCGCACCCGCGGTGCGGGCGATGTCCGCGTGCTGCCGAAGACCACCGAGCAGGCCAATGTCGTGATCGGGGTCCCGGGTCTTGCCCGCGACGACGATCGCCGTTTCGCGCTCGGCGTGCTGAACGCGGCCCTCGGCGGGGGTATGAGCAGCCGGCTCTTCCAGGAGATCAGGGAGAAGCGGGGGCTCGCCTACTCCGTGTTCTCCTTCGCCTCGCAGTACGCCGACACCGGTATGTTCGGCGTCTATGCGGGCTGCCTGCCCAAGAAGATCGACGATGTCCTTGCGATCACCCGCGACGAGCTCGCCAAGGTGGCCGCCAAGGGCCTCACCGACGAGGAGCTCGCCCGCGGAAAGGGTCAGATGCGTGGCGGGATGGTCCTCGGACTCGAGGACACAGGATCGCGCATGTCGCGCATCGGCAAGGCCGAGCTACTCTCAGGTGACCTCTGGTCGACCGCGCACGTGCTCTCCTCCATCGAGGCCGTCACGATCGATCATGTGCGCACGATCGCCGCGTCACTTCTCGATATCACTCCGACCTTGGCCGTTATCGGCCCCTTCGACCCCGACCGCGACTTCTCGTCCGCGGTTGCCTGAGAGGATCCGGCATGGCGTTGCGCGTGGGTGTTCTCGGGTCAGGCGGACGCATGGGCGCAGAGGTCGTACGTGCGATCAACGCCGCGGACGATCTCGACCTCGTGGCCGCGATAGATCGTGATGAGCCCCTCAAAGTTCTCACCGAAGCTGGCTGTGAGGTCGTCGTCGAGTTCACCCACCCCGGTGCGGTCATGGGCAACCTTGAGTTCCTTGTGCGACAGGGGATCCACACGGTGGTGGGCACCAGCGGGTTCGATGACGGCCGGCTCGCGCAGGTGCGCGCATGGGCGTCGGACTCTCCGGGCACTGGCGTCCTCATCGCCCCCAACTTCGGGATCGGCGCCGTGCTGATGATGAGGTTCGCGGCTGAGGCAGCGAAGTTCTTCACGTCCGTCGAGATCATTGAGCTGCACCACCCCGGCAAGGCCGACGCGCCCTCGGGCACGGCTCGCCACACGGCACACCTCATCGCTGAGGCCCGCCTGTCAGCTGGGCGTGGCGCCCAGCCCGACGACACCGTCTCAGGCCTGCAGGGTGCTCGTGGCGCCGATGTCGAGGGTGTCCCGGTGCACTCGGTGCGCCTGCGCGGGCTTGTGGCACATCAGGAAGTCCTCCTCGGGGACGAGGGTGAAACCCTCACGATCCGACATGACTCCACCGACCGCAGCTCGTTCATGCCGGGTGTCCTGCTCGGCGTGCGTACTGTGGCGTCGCGCCCCGGGCTCACCCTCGGTCTCGACGCGTATCTTGGTCTCGGTTGAGCCATCAGCGCCGGATGGCATCTGGTTGCGCGGCTCTCACCTCACATCGAAAGTTGTCAACGATGAGCCTGTGGACCACACCGGCAGGCCGATCCACTCTCGCCCCGGAGAATGCGCCATGACCTCGTCCGTCTCGCTCAGAGTGCAACTGCAGTGGGGTATGTCGGCCCAGTTCGCGGGGCATATTTCAGCCCTTGTCGAGGGTTACTACCGCGACGAAGGGCTCGAGGTGGAACTCATCCCTGGTGGGGTGGGCGTCGATGTCGTGGGGGCGGGCTCTGCGCCCGATGGTCCGGAGTTCACCATCAGTTGGGTGCCCAAGGTCTTGGCTGCCGTCGAGAGCGGTGATAGCGACCTCGTGAGCATCGCGCAGATCTTCCAACGCTCGGGAACCTGCGCCATCTCCTTGCGACGCAGCGGCGTCACCTCTGTCGCAGATTTCCGCGGTAAGCGGATCGGACTATGGCCATTTGGCAATGAATTCGAGATGACGGCGGGCGCTGCCAAGTACGGGCTGGTCGCGGACGTCGACTACACGCGCGTCACTCAACGTTTCGATATGGCGCAACTGCTCTCAGGTGAGGTCGATGTCGCCGAGGCGATCACGTACGACAGTTACTCCCAGATTCTCGAACTGCGCAATCCATTGGCTGGCCGTCGATACCTGCCGAGCGATCTCCATGTCATCGACTGGAATGTTGAGGGCACGGCAATGCTCCAGGACGCGATCTTCGCGCGACGGGATTGGCTCGGAGCTCCGGGTAACGAGGACATCGCGATCGCCTTCCTGCGGGCCACTTTCCGCGGGTGGATATTTGCGCGCGAACACCCTGACCTGAGTATTGACCACGTGATGTCCATGCCGGGGGTGAGCCGTAAGTTCACCGCCGTGCGCGGGCCCACACAGGGGCGCGGACACCAGACCTATCAGCTCAACGAGGTCAACCCGCTGATCTGGCCATGTCCGGCTGGGATCGGCATCACGGAGGCGGCCAGCTGGGACCAGACGGTTCAGATCGCCCTCGAGAGTGGCGTGCTGACGTCGGCTCCTGAGTCCGGCTCCTTCCGAAACGATCTTGCCGAGCGTGCGCTCGCCGAGATCGAGGCAGACACGACGGGTGCGAGCTTCGTCAAGGGCACGGCCGAGATCACAGTTGACGGTTGCTAGATCGTCGACACGGTGTCGGACGCGGGCTGTAGTGGCCCTGATGTCGTTAGGTTCGTGCCGACCAGCCCCGATGAGCGGGGTTCGCACGAGATAAAGGGAGAGCTACATGGCCACGGCTGTTGTCGTAAGCGATGAGGAGCGAACGCGGATTCACGCATCCTCGTTCTCGTTGGTATGTGGTGGGCTGGGGCTCGTCATTGCTGGCGTCGGCACCTTCCTGTCACCGGGTACGACCAGCGGTGCTGGATATCTTGTGAGCACGGTTGGTTTCGTGCTGATCGCGGTGGCGATCATCGCGCATGTTGAGCACCTCTCGCGTCGCCTCGGCCGTCCCGCGGTGGTGCTCGCGATTGTGTCGGCAGTGCTTCTTGTCGTCGACAACCTTCCGATGGCTCTGCAGCCGAGTCGCGTCGCAGATTCTGGATGGATCGACTACTGGAACTACGTGTGGGCCGCGTCCGCACTGTGCGCGGCGGCGAGCCTGGCGTTGGCGGCGATGCGCAAGGAATCTCGCCTCGTGGCCCGCCTTGCGAAGGGTGACTCTGGCGCGTACGAAGCCGAGGACTTCCACAGCACAGTGCACGCCTCGTTCCTGAGTCTGGTCACGGGCGCCGTCGGGTTCCTGTTGATGGCGATCGGTTCGTTGATTATCATCGGCGGTGGTGGGCCCGCCGCCCGCCTCGCCTGGATCGTGCAGACCATCAGTTGGGTACTCATCGCGGTCGCGATCATCGCTCACATGGCACATCTCTCGCGGTCGGTCGGCCGACTCGCCCTGGTGCTGGCCGTCATCGGCTTGATCGTGAATGCCCTGGCCACCGTCCCCGCGTGTATCGATCCCTCCGGGGCTGGTTCGATTGGTCCGGAAGTCCAGTGGATCGCCTGGGGTATCGCCAATATCCTCACAGGAATCAGCGCGGCACTGGTGGCGGTGCGCAGGCGCGCGCAAGACGCGGGTCGCGCTGTCGCGTAAGGGATTGAGAGTGTCGGGCCGGCGTCGGCGGCGTGCAGAGGTGCACGTCATCGGCGCCGGTTCGTTTGTGTCCGCTCGTTTGTGTCCGCTCGCTTGTGTCCGCTCGCTCTCGGCCGGGGAGTGCGCTGCTAGTCCGGCTCGGGTGGTATGCCGTCGTCGGCCGGGCCCACGTGATCGACGAGCCAGTCCAGCAGGGGCGTCATCGCCCGCCACTGCGTGCGGATTCTTGTGAGCGCGCCTCTGGTGCTCACCCACGCCGGGGTGCCGTACTCGCGCGAGACCGACAATGTTCGGTGCCGCAGCAGTTCGAGCCGCGGATGATCCTCGGGGATGCCGCGCGGGCGCGTCTTCATGATGTCGCCGCCGACGACGAGCCCGGCCTTCGTCGCAACCCCTAGGGCCTTCTCGAGTTCGCCGCCCACCGCGGAGTCGACCGCGTCGCGATAGCGCTGGATCTGCTTACCCTCGGGGGAGTACCACCCGCCAGCGAGCATGAGGCCCGATCTCCCGACCTGGACGTACCAGCCCATGCCGTCTTCGGCCCCGATGAACGCCCCTTGGTATTCCTTGTACGGCGTCTTATCTTTCGCGAAGCGCACGTCGCGGTACGGGCGGAAGATCTTGGCGGATCCGAACTCGCCCTCGAGTTCGGATAGCAGTGCCGCGAGCGGAGCGACGACGAGTCCGTCGTACTGCTCCTTGTGGGAGGTCCACCACGTCTTGCTGTTCTCGGCCACGAGGCTGTCGTAGAACTCGAAGGCGGCACGTGGGATTCCGGTGAAGCGAGTGATCACGCTCGGAGCCTAGACGCGGCGGAGCGATCAGCGCAGGAGGGCCGTGAATCTGCGCTGGATCAGGGCCAGCGAGCCTGGGCCCATATCGAGTTGGCGTCGCGAGCCGTCGTCACCGAAGCCCGCAGACTCCAGGAATGACAAGCGATCCACATCTCCTTCCACCGACCAGGTGGCGGCCTCTGTGGCGCCGTGGTCGCGCATCCGGTCGACGGCCGCGGCGAGAAGTCGTGAGCCGTGGCCCCGGCGGGTGTGCTCGGGATGGATGACCAGGTCACTGACATCGGTGATCGTGGCGCCCGGTGCGACATCGTCACCCTTCTCGAGCGGGGCGGCAAGGAGATAGCCCACGATTTCGCTCGCCTCGAGAGCGACGAGGATCAGGTGCCTACCCGAGGGCGGTGATGTGATGGACTCCCGCCACTGGTCAGCCACGTCGTCGACCGTCAGTTCTGCCAGGACGTCGTGGAGCGCCTCGGGATAGGACGCCCGCCACGATGCGAGCATCACACGGCCGATGGATTGTGCATCGGCCTCACGCGCCGGTCTGACCGAAACCTCGGCGGTCTCGGGCGGGGTCGAGTTGATCAGCGTGGGGAAGGGTAGGTCTGTCATGTGGCCCATCCTCGCCGGTACGGTGCCAACCATGCGATGTGTGGTGGTCGGTGCTGGCGCCTGGGGTCTTCCGGCGGCAGCGGAGATGGCCCGACGTGGGCATGAGGTTCTCCTGCTTGATCGTCATGGATCCGCGCACCAACTGACGTCCTCCTCCGGCCCGACCCGAATGTGGCGGGTGACGCACCCCGACCGGCTCCGGGTGCGCCTTGCGAAACGCTCGCTCGATGCGTGGCGCCGACTCGAGGTCGACACGGGCCTGCGTGCCCTTCTCTTCCGCGGACTCATGTGGCGCGACGACGCGACCCACGATCAGGTGGTGGCCGCACTCGAAGCCGAGGATGTGCCGCATACGGTCGTGGATCCAGATGATGTCGGGCGATTCTTCCCTGGCCTGCGACCCGACGGCCGCAAGGGGATTTGGCAGGAGAGCGCCGGGCCCGTGCTGGCATCCTCTGCGCTCGATGCCCAGGTGAGCCTGTTCGCGCGCTCAGGTGGACGACTCTCGATCGGGCCGGTCATTCGTGAGGTCGAGACCACGGGCGACGCCGTTCGGCTCACAGACGCGGCTGGCCGGCGCTACGACGCCGACGTCGCGATCCTGGCCCCTGGGCCCGGAGCAGGAGCCCTGCTCTCCTCGATGGGCATTGACATCGCATTCCGCCCGCTGCTCGAGCAGGTCTGCCACGTCGACGACGCGGCGCGCACCGACCACCTGCCATGCCTGTACGACGGTCCGATCGGCGACGAACCGGGGATGTACGCCATGCCCACACCGGGTCGCGGCTACAAACTCGGGATCGCCCAGCCGCTGCGCCCCTGGCTCGAGATCGATCACGACCGCGTACCCGATCCGGCTGTGTCAGCGGTGATCTCGGCCAGAGTCCGGCGCAATTTCCTTCATCTTGACGCAGCCGTCCGAGATGCTCAGGTGTGCTCCTGGACCGATTCACCCGATGGCCGGTTCGTCATCGACACGTTGGCAGGGGGCCGGGTGGTCCTGGCCTGCGGTGACTCGGGGGAGGGCTTCAAGTTCTCCGCCCTTTTCGGTCCTCTTCTGGCAGATCTGACCGAGGGCGGCGCTATCGACCCCGATCTGGCCAGCTTCGGTCTTGCGCGATTCGCCGCGGGCGGCGAGGCGGTCGAGGATTCGGGTGGAGTCGGCCGATAGCCTCGTCATCATTCCGATACGAGGCATCAGGAGATCACCATGACCGACGGCGCCGTCCCCGAGATCACTTTCCGGAGCGACGTCACCGTCGAGTTGGTCAAGCACGCGGCGTCGGACTCAGACGTCATCTTCGCCGCGCGCGTCTCGACGCAGGGTGAGCGCTCACTTGACTCCGTCGACTCTGATGCGTCGGGAGCGGAGGGCCTCGTGCGCTTCCTGATGCGCGAGCGTCACGGCAGCCCTTTCGAGCACTCAGTGATGACCTTCTACGTCCAGGCCCCGATCTTCGTCTGGCGCGAGCACATGCGTCACCGGATCGCCTCCTACAACGAGGAGAGCGGCAGGTACCGCGTCCTCGAGCCCCTCTTCTACGTGCCCGCACCTGAGCGCAATCTCGTCCAGATCGGCAAGGCTGGTGCCTATGAGTTCGTGCCGGGGACGGACGAGCAGTACGCCGTCACGGTCGAGGCGATCGAGACCTCCTGTCGCGGGGCCTACGCCCAGTACCACCGGATGCTTGCTATGGGCGTCGCGCGTGAGGTGGCGCGTGTGGTGCTTCCGGTGAACACCTACTCCTCTGCCTACGTCACGATGAACGCCCGCGCCCTGATGAACTTCCTGTCGCTGCGCACGCGCAATGAGGACTCCAGGTTCCCTTCCTACCCGCAGCGCGAGATCGAGATGGTGGCCGAGAGGTACGAGATCGAGTGGGCCCGGCTGATGCCGGTCACCCACGCCGCATTCGTGGCGAACGGGCGCGTTGCCCCCTGAGTCGCGCCTAGCGGTAACCTGAAGGCCATGCCTGCGACGTCGACCCCCCAACGGCCTTTCGGCCGGATGCTGACCGCGATGGTCACCCCCTTCGGACCCGACGGCGCCGTCGACCTCGCCGCGGCCGCCGCGCTCGCTGTCGACCTCGTCGACCTCGGCAACGACGGACTGGTGATCAGTGGAACGACGGGCGAGTCGCCGACGACAACTGACTCCGAGAAGGACCGCCTACTTCGCGCGGTACTCGAGGCCGTTGGTCATCGCGCGCACGTGCTCGCCGGCGTGGGCACCAACGACACCCACCACACCATCGAACTCGCCCGCGCCGCCGAGAAGGCGGGTGCGCACGGCCTGCTCGTCGTCACCCCTTACTACAACAAGCCACCGCAGGACGGAGTCCGCGCACACTTCACCGCGGTTGCCGACGCCACGGGCCTACCCGTGATGCTGTACGACATCCCCGGACGCTCGGGTGTCGCGATCTCCACCGATTCGTTGCTGCGTCTGGCAGAGCACCCGCAGATCGTCGCGAACAAAGATGCCAAGGGTGACTTGTTCGCCTCACAGCAGGTGATGTCGCGCTGCGAACTCGTCTACTACTCGGGCGACGACGCCCTCAATCTCGCCCTCGTCGCGCTGGGTGCTGTCGGCGCCGTCAGCGTCACCGGGCATGTGGTGGCGGACCGAATTGCGGCGATGGTCCTCGCCCACGAGTCTGGAGATGTCGAGCTCGCGCGCGAACTGAACGACGAACTCGTCCCGGTTACCGAGGCGATCATGACGATCACCCAAGGAGTCATCGCAGTGAAGGCAGCGCTCGAGCACCAGGGACGACCAGGCGGTGGGCCCCTTCGGCTGCCGCTCCTGCCGATGAGCGCCCCCGACCGAAAGATTCTTGTCAGCGGCCTCGCACTCGGTGGCGTGCCAGGGTTCGCCGGATGAGCCACGCTCACCCCGAGCTCGGACACCCTCCGGAGCTGGCGGCCGACACGATGCGGATCATCCCGCTCGGTGGCCTCGGTGACATCGGACGGAACATGACCGTGTTCGAGTTCGGAGGCAGGCTCCTGATCGTCGACTGCGGAGTGCTCTTCCCCGAAGATGCCCAGCCGGGCGTGGATTTGATCCTCCCGGACTTTGACCTCATCCGCGGTCGCCTGGACGAGATCGATGCGATCGTGCTCACGCACGCGCACGAGGACCACATCGGCGCCGTGCCCTACCTCCTGCGCGAGCGGCAGAACATTCCTATCTACGGCTCTCGGCTGACCCTGGCGCTGCTCGAGGCCAAGCTGCGCGAACACCGGATCAAGGCCACGTTGGTCGAGGTCAAGGAGGGTGACACCACGCGCACCGGGCCGTTCGAGCTCGAGTACGTCGCGGTCAACCACTCGATCCCCGACGCTTTGGCGCTCTTCATCGCCACCCCTGCGGGCACCGTGCTGCACACGGGTGACTTCAAGATGGATCAGCTCCCACTCGATGGCAGGATCACCGATCTGCGGGCGTTCGCCCGGCTTGGCGAGCGCGGGGTCGATCTGTTCCTCACCGACTCGACCAACGCCGAGGTACCGGGGTTCGTCGCGAGTGAGCGTGACATCGAGCCCGCTCTCGAGCGCACCTTCAATTCTGCTGCCGGACGGGTGGTGGTCGCGTCGTTCGCCTCACACATCCACCGCATCCAGCAGATCATCGACGTCGCGCGCAAGCACGACCGCAAGATCGCATTCTTCGGTCGGTCGATGGTGCGCAACATGGGGGTCGCGCGGGATCTTGGCTACCTCACCATTCCTGACGGTGTGCTCGTCGCGGCCGACCAGCTGAGCAACCTGCCCGACGACCAGGTCGTGCTCATCTGTACGGGATCCCAGGGCGAGCCGATGGCGGCGTTGTCGAGGATCGCCAACAACGACCACCAGATCAAGATCGGCCCCGGTGACACCGTGGTGCTCGCCTCGTCGCTGATCCCCGGCAACGAGAACGCGGTGAGCCGGGTCATCAACGGCCTCACGCGACTCGGCGCGAAGGTCGTGCACAAGGGCAATGCCATGGTGCACGTGAGTGGTCACGCGGCCGCGGGTGAGTTGCTCTACTGCTACAACATCGTCAAGCCGCGCAATGTGATGCCCGTGCACGGCGAACCTCGCCACCTCAAGGCAAACGCCGAACTCGCACTCGCCACCGGCGTCCCGGCCGATCGGATCATCCTGACTCTCGACGGCGGTGTCGTCGATCTCGTCCGTGGCAGGGCCACGGTGGTGGGCGCTGTCCCGTGCGGCTACGTCTACGTCGACGGCGCGAGCGTCGGGGATCTCACCGAGTCCTCGCTCAAGGATCGACGAGTGCTCGGCACCGAGGGGTTCATCACCTGCTTCGTGGTGATCGACTCCGTCGACCGCAAGATCACAGCCGGGCCGGAGATCCAGGCCCGCGGCTTCGTCGAGGACGAGTCAGTCTTTGACGCCGTTCTCCCGAAGATTCGAACGGTGATCGAGGATGCCTTGCGTGAGGGCACGACGGACCAATACGTGCTCCAACAGATCCTGCGCCGCACCCTCGGCCGCTGGGTCAACGACCAGCACCGTCGTCGCCCGATGATCGTCCCCATCGTCGTAGAAGCCTGACCCCCCCTTTTTTCGGTCAATGTGCCCTGGGCGGCGCTAGGAGCCGCTAGGGCTCCCCACTGTGTCCACAGCCTTCGGCGTGTCCCCGACCAAGTGAGGGTCGGGGAATGTCGCCTAGCGGGCCTACAGGGCCATGATCGGGGGAAGCCCAGCGGCCTCTAGGGCCGCCCAGGGCACATTCACCGGAACGGGTGGGGGCGGTGTGGCGTGCGGGGTTCGTGGGGGTGGTGTGAGTACCCTCGGGATCATGGCGACCCGCTCGCCCGCTCCGTCGCGTTCCCGTTCGGGCGCGGGCCGGACCGGGACTTCCCCCTCGAGCCGCTCAGGCGGCACTACGCGTTCGTCCAGGGCCGCGGCCTCTGGACCAAGGCCAGCGTCGGCGCGTCCTCGCACCAGTGACACGAGTCGGTCCGGCAGAACGCGGGCCGCGTCCGGTCCCTCGGTGCCCGCGCGCGTCGCACATGGTCTTGGTATCGCGATCAGAGCCGTCTGGTTGGGGATCGGCCATCTCCTCGGCGCCCTGGTGCGGCGAATCGGGCATAGTGCGCGCGAACTAGACCCGGCCCACCGACGTGACGGACTAGGCCTCGTCCTTGTGGCGGCCGCGATCCTGGTGGCGTTCGCTGTCTGGTGGGACGTTCGCACGGGTCTCGGATCCGTGATTGGTTTGCTCGTGGGTGGCGCTCTCGGGAGCCTGGCCTGGGCACTTCCCTTCCTACTGCTCGCACTTGCCTGGCGAGTTCTGCGACTACCCGAGGAAAGTGCGGCCACCGGACGTATCACGGTCGGCTGCAGTGCCTTGGTCTTTTCCGCGTGCGGCCTCGTCCATCTCGTCCGCGGGACCCCCGTTCCCGCCGAGGGTGGTGACGCCATGGCCTCCGGAGGCGGATGGATCGGCTGGATCGCCTCGGCGCCCATCGTGGCCGCGACACACCCGATCGTCGCCGGGCTACTCCTTCTTCTGCTCGCGATCTTCGGCCTCCTGGTCGTGACCGCGACACCGGTGGCCGCTGCGCCTGCGCGCGTCCGCGCCCTGTTCCGTCGAATTTCCGGGAGGGATCTCGACTCCCTTGAGGGCGGCCCCGAGTCCTCCGAGGGTTTGTCAGCGGAGGTGCCGCGCCGTCCCGGCCGTTGGTACCGACGAAGGTCCGGTTCATCCGACGTCGGGCTCGGCCTTCTCTCCGGAGATGTTGCGTTTGAGTCTCCGCTCGTGGCCGATGCGATACCGAGGCGGCCTCGCCGGAGCCGGGCCGACGACCTAGGCGTCCGGTTTGACGACGAGATCGACGTTGTCGACGGTGAACAGCTCGACTACCCCGACCACTCCGACACCCGGACGATCGACGTCGGCACGGGAGAGATCCTCACCCCCGGTTCACGTGCCGTGGCTCACCCGCTGCCTCGGTCGCCCTCACGTGTCGAGCAGTTGGCGCTCTCGGGTGACGTCACCTACCACCTTCCACCTGCTGACTCCCTCAAGCCGGGTGCGGTGCACAAGGCGACTAGCAAGGCGTCCGATGCCGTCGTCGACCGGCTCACTGCGGTCCTGGAGCAATTCGACATCGACGCGGCGGTCACCGGTTATTCCCGCGGTCCGACCGTCACCCGCTATGAGGTCGAGCTCGGTCAGGCCGTGAAGGTGGAGCGGGTGACTGCGCTGTCGAAGAACATCGCGTACTCGGTCGCGAGCGCCGATGTCCGGATCCTGTCGCCAATCCCTGGCAAGTCGGCCATCGGAATCGAGATCCCCAACACCGACCGGGAACTGGTGAGCCTGGGCGATGTTCTGCGCAGCAAGGCGGCCACCAGCGATCACCACCCGATGGTCGTCGGGCTCGGCAAGGACGTCGAGGGCGGTTTCATCTGCGCCAACCTGGCGAAGATGCCCCACATTCTCGTCGCCGGGGCCACGGGTGCCGGCAAGTCCGGATGTATCAACACCCTGATCACGAGCATCCTCATGCGTGCGACACCAGACGAAGTTCGTATGGTGCTGATCGACCCCAAGCGTGTCGAGCTCACGGCCTACGAGGGCGTTCCCCACCTGATCACACCGATCATCACCAGCCCGAAGAAGGCCGCCGAGGCCCTCCAGTGGGTCGTGCGCGAGATGGACCTGCGTTACGACGACCTCGCGCATTTCGGCTTCCGTCACATCGACGACTTCAACAAGGCGGTGCGCGGTGGGCAGGTGCAGCCGCTCCCCGGAAGTGATCGGGTGATCACGCCCTATCCCTACCTCCTCGTCATCGTCGACGAGCTCGCCGATCTGATGATGGTGGCCCCTCGTGACGTCGAGGATTCGATCGTGCGCATCACTCAGCTCGCCCGCGCCGCAGGGATCCACCTGGTGCTGGCCACGCAGCGCCCGAGCGTCGACGTCGTCACAGGTTTGATCAAGGCCAATGTGCCCAGCCGGCTCGCATTTGCCACCTCCAGCCTTACCGACAGCCGTGTGATCCTCGACGGACCGGGCGCGGAGAAGCTCGTTGGACAAGGGGATGCGCTCTTCCTGCCGATGGGGGCCAGCAAGTCGATTCGATTGCAGGGCTCATGGGTTACCGAGAACGAGATCCGCGCGGTCGTGGCCCACTGCAAGACTCAACTGGCGCCGAACTACCGCCAGGATGTCGCCCCTCCCGCTGGTCAGGCCAGGGAGGTCGACGAGGAGATCGGTGACGACATCGATCTGCTCAGGGCAGCCGTGGAACTCGTGGTGACCACTCAGTTTGGGTCCACCTCCATGCTCCAGCGCAAGCTGCGAGTGGGCTTCGCCAAGGCCGGGCGGCTCATGGACCTCATGGAGAGCCGCCAGATCGTGGGACCCAGCGAGGGCAGTAAGGCGCGTGAGGTATTGGTCAGTCCCGATGAGCTCGAGGGCATCCTGGCCCTGCTGGGTGGTGCCTGATCGGTGGCTGGCGTCGCCGCATCTGCCAGGTTGGCTGGCGCCGCATCGGGGTTCGCCCCTAGCATCGTGATAGTCAGTGAGTGTCGACTCGCCGACGTGGGCGTTTTCGGCACAAGTCAGATCCACCATCACATATCTGCCGCAGTCGAATGAAGGTCGATGACATGAGCGAGCCGCAACGGACAGTGGGTTCCACTGTGTCGAGTGCGCGCGAAGCCGTCGGGATGACCATCGCGCAGGTAGCGGCAGCGACGCGGATCCGAGCGACACTTATCGCTGACATCGAGAGCGATGATTTCCGGCACTGCGGCGGCGATGTGTATGCCCGCGGGCACTTGAAGAGCATCGCCACCGCGATGGGAATTGATCCTGCGGCGCTCACGGGCGCCTTCGATCGCCAGCGGGGGCTGGCACCCCCGCCGTTCGTGTCCGTGCGGCCGGTCGAGCAACCGACTCGACTGATGGAGGAGGGCCCTGAGTATGGGCTTTCGTCCCTGGCTGGTGTGCTCGGTGTGTCCGTCCGTCGAGGTCGCAGCGGCCCTAACTGGACCGCTGCCATGGGGCTAGCACTCGCGGTCATCATCGGCGTTGGGGTCGTCTCCTATCTTTCGCAGCGCCCGTCCGTGCCCGCAGCGGCGGCGCCGTCCTCGTCATCGTCAACGCCGGCCGAGCCCGCACCGCTCACGAGCCCGGCGACGGAGCCAGGTGCGACCGACTCGCCCCAGCCGGCGACGAGCGGCCCCGGTGACATCGTGGCGGCGGCCGATGGAGTGACCGTTCGCCTCACTGTCACTGGCCGTGCCTCCTGGGTCCGGGTTACGGCGGGCGCCACGGGTACCACCCTGTTCGAGGGCACTCTCCGGCTGGGCGAGGAGAAGAGTTTCACCGACAGGACAAACGTCGCCCTCGTCCTGGGCAATGCTGGTGCTGTCACTCTGAATGTGAACGGTCGCGACCTTGGTGCGCCCGGAACCTCGGGACAGGTGTTGAAGGTCAGCTTCGGGCCGGGCGACCAGACCGGCAGCGTGGCCTGAGCGGTTCGGTCCTCGGCGCCGGCGCATAGGCTCTGCATATGACCACGCCCCCCGCGCCGGCCCTCATCGAGCCTCGACGAGTCGCCCTCGTGACCTTGGGCTGCGCCCGCAATGAGGTGGATTCCGAGGAGCTCGCCGGTCGCCTCGAAGCAGATGGTTGGGTGCTCGTCGAGGATGCGGCCGACGCAGACGCTGTCGTGGTCAACACCTGTGGTTTCGTCGAGGCGGCCAAGAAGGATTCCGTCGACACGTTGCTGGCCGCTGCCGATCTCAAGGCCCACGGTCGCCCGAAGGCGGTCATCGCGGTCGGCTGCCTGGCCGAGCGCTATGGCGACCAACTCGCGGAGTCACTCCCCGAGGCCGACGCAGTCCTAGGGTTCGACGACTACGGCGATATCGGCGCGCGTTTGCGACGAATCATCGCGGGTGAGCCACACGTGCCACATGCCCCCCGTGACCGCCGCCTGCTGCTGCCTGTGACACCTGTCGATCGGGCTGCCGCCGCTGTGGCACTTCCGGGCCACGCCCAGCGCGAGGAACCCGATCTCCCCGAAGGAATTGCCCCGGCCAGTGGTCCTCGCGTGGTCCGTCGGCGTCTGGGCAGCGGACCGAGCGCACCCCTCAAACTCGCCTCCGGGTGCGATCGCCGGTGCGCCTTTTGCGCGATCCCCTCCTTCCGCGGTTCTTTCGTCTCGCGTCGTCCCTCAGATGTGATCGAGGAGGCGCGCTGGCTCGCGGATCAGGGTGTCCGCGAGATCGTGCTGGTCAGTGAGAACTCGACGTCCTACGGCAAGGACCTCGGCGATCTTCGGCTGCTGGAGACCCTGCTGCCTGAGCTCGCCGGAATCGACGGCGTGGACTGGGTGCGGGTCTCCTATCTCCAGCCGGCCGAGACCCGGCCAACCCTTGTCCAGACGATCGCGAGCACCTCCGGTGTGGTGCCCTACTTCGACCTGTCCTTCCAGCACTCCTCGCCGACGGTGCTCCGACGCATGCGCCGTTTCGGTGGCACCGAGTCCTTCCTCGACCTGCTGGCTTCGGCCCGCGCACTTTCGCCCCTCGCTGGTGCCCGGAGCAATGTCATCGTGGGATTCCCGGGGGAGACCGACGCTGACGTCGATGAGCTCGAACGCTTCTTGGTCGCCGCGCGCCTCGATGCCGTCGGGGTCTTCGGCTACTCCGACGAGGATGGCACTGAGGCAGCGACCTACGACGGCAAGCTGTCCCTCGACACCATCCGCGAGCGTGTCGAGCGCATCTCGGCCCTCGTCGAGGAACTCACCGCGCAACGGGCCGAGGACCGCATCGGAGAGAGTATCGAGGTGCTCGTCGAGCAGGTCGCAGACACCATCGAGGGCCGTGGCGCACATCAGGCGCCCGAGGTAGATGGCAATACGACGCTGGTGGACCATGAGGGCGCCGCGTTACGGGTGGGCGATCTGGTCATGGCCACGGTGGTGGGATCCGACGGCGTCGACCTCATCGCATCGCTGAGGCCGCGCGCGTGAGCGAGCCGGCGCCCTCGGGCCACGTGGGCGACCAGGCACTCTCGCCGTCTATCCGCAACATCCCTAATGCCTTGACGATCCTGCGCTTATTCCTCGTTCCTGTCTTCATCTGGTTGCTCGTGCGCGACGGAGGTGATGACACCGTGTCGCGCGCCTGGGCAGCGGTGGTCTTCGTCGTTGCAGGAATCACCGATCTGGTCGACGGTGAGCTCGCTCGTCGTCAGGGTCTGGTCACCAGCTTCGGGAAGATTCTCGATCCGATTGCCGACAAGGCCTTGACGGGTGGGGCGTTCGTCGCCCTCTCCTGGCTCGGCGAACTGCCGTGGTGGGTCACCGTCGTGATGCTGGTTCGCGAGGTGGGCGTCACGGTCCTTCGCTTCTGGGTGATCCGGTGGGGTGTGATCGCGGCCAGCCCTGGAGGTAAGGCGAAGACGGCCGCGCAGTTGCTCGCGATCCTGCTCTACTTGCTGCCGCTCAGTGGCGCACTCGTCACTGTTCGCAGTGCGGTGCTCGTCGTCGCGGTCGTTCTGACGATCCTGACCGGAGTCGACTACCTAGCGCGCGCCTGGCGCTTGCGCGCGCAGGCGCGGCGATGACGGGTGAGCAGCTGATGATCGAGCTCTCGCCGACCGTCGAGAGCGTGCTGGCGGCCAACATCATGGCGGCGCTCATAGCCCGGGGCGACACGGTGGCCGTTGCCGAGTCGCTCACCGGCGGCCTCGTCGCGGCGGCTCTCACATCCGTGCCTGGATCATCGGCTGCTTTCCGCGGGGGAGTCGTGGCCTACGCGAGCGATCTGAAGGTGGCCTTGCTGGGTGTCGATGCCGCCCTGCTCGCCCGTGAAGGCGCTGTGCATGCGGACGTGGCCATGGAGATGGCACGGGGCGTCGCGGCGAAACTTGGTGCCACCTATGGCCTAGCCACCACGGGAGTAGCCGGGCCTGCTCCTCAGGATGGACATCCGATCGGTGAGGTCCATATCGCCGTGGTGGGCCCGGGTGGGCCCGTCGTGGAATTGCTCGACCTCTCGTCCGTGGGTGACCGAGCTGCGATTCGGGTCGCCACGGTGGAGGCTGCACTCGCCCTACTCGGCCAAGTTGCCGCGCGCTGAGCCCAACATCAGGCCCGGCTCGGGCCCGGTCGCGGGCCTACTTCCCCGCCCGTCTGCTGTTTCCGCTGGCGCCAACGGGAACACGGGAGCAGGATCGGGTTGTTGAGGGCATGTGATCCCCTCTTCCGGTCTTGGTGACGGGAGAGAACGCGGCCCTGTCCACTCCCGAGAGGTTCGTCCGATGTCGAGTTCCGTCGCTGCCGCCGCGCCTGCACCGCGACGCGCCGAGATCGCGCGACCAGGTGCACTGGCCACCCCCGCCCACAGTGCCCGGTACGGTGGTGCCACGGTCGGCGTCGACCGTGATCGAGTTGCGAGAGGAGGTGCGCCCGTGATCGTGCTTCGTCGCGTGATTGGCGATGAGCTTCGCCGCCGCCGCCAGGACCAGGGACGCACCCTGCGTGAGGTGTCATCCGCTGCACGGGTTTCCCTCGGCTATCTCTCCGAGGTCGAGCGCGGCCAGAAGGAGGCCAGCAGTGAACTGCTCGCCTCGATCTGTACCGCGCTGCATGTCCCGTTGGCGATGGTCCTGCGGTCGGTGAGCGACGAGGTCGCGGTACTCGAGGGCGTCACGCACGTCACCGACCTCCCGGTCGCGAGCTCGTCGGTCGTCGCTGCGGCCTGATCGGCAGCCATGCCCGACCCGTCACCGCATTCCCGCGCAGGCAATGCGATGGGACGTACCCGCTCGGCTGCCCTCGATGGTGCGCGACGTGTGCTTGGTGAGGTCGGCCTTCGTAAGGCGACGATGTCCGAGGTCGCGGTGCGTGGCGGGCTGGCAAAGGCAACGCTCTACAACCACTTTCGTACCAAGGACGATCTGGTGTCCGGGCTGCTCGGGGCCGAGGTCGCCGATCTTGGTGCTGACTGCCGTGATCTCGCTGCCGGTGATCTGGCCGTGGCGCTCACCCGCGCGGCGGATGGTGTGGCCGGGCATGTCGTTCTCGCGGGTCTGCGGGGTGTTGAGCCGGCCGCGCTGCTGGGGGCGACCAGCCCCGGGGCAGGGGCCCGATGGGATCTCATCCGTGACGAGGTGAGTCTGATCCTTGGAGCGGCCGGGAGATCGGATGAACCGGAGCCGGTCGACCTCGTGTGCCGTTGGCTCGCCTCACATGTGATCTCACCTGGTACCTCTGATTCACGTGCCGCGCAGGCCCGCATGATCGCGTGGGCGCTGCCGATGGCAGTGCGCATGACATCTTTCGCGGAGCCGTCGGCGTGATGAAGAACCTCCGGCGACCGCCGGGCCGTGTCGGTGTCGGGGGCTGGCGCACTCTCTCGTAACCTGACGTCGTGCGTCTCACCGAGTTTTGGCGGCGGCTCGAGCTCGCGCTCGGGTCGGGCTACGCGCATTCGTGGGCCAGTGACCATGTCCTGGCCGCGCTCGGGGGTCGCACTGTTGTGCAGGCCATCGCCGGTGGTGAACCGACCTTGGCCATCTGGCGGGCGGTGCACGCAGATCTCGGGCTCCCGCCCCGCGACCGCTAGGGGTTGCCTCGCCGAGTCGGGCGTAGAAGCACCGCGCACGCGTGGAGGGATGGAGTTCTCCAGGGGAACATCTGTTCGATCGCGTCGGCGTGTCGTGACTCGATCGAACACCCGTTCGACCTAGTCTGTGTCTCGCACCACCTGATCGACCGCACCTCTCCCGCCGCGGACACCAGGATCCACAGGAGTCGACCAACGTCGACGCTCCCCAGGGTTCGGTCTCGACGGGAGGCGTTGTCGGACCCGATCCGTAGCGTCTCACTCGTCGTCATCCCCGTCACACGAAGGCAGGTCCGCATGGCCCCCTCCGACCGCAAGACCCCAGGACGCTCCGGCGGTTCCGATCGCGAGAAGGCGCTCGAGGCCGCCCTGGCCCAGATCGAGCGTCAGTTCGGCAAGGGTTCCGTGATGCGTCTCGGTTCCGAGGGCAGGGTGCCCGTCGAGGTCATCCCCACCGGATCGGTCGCACTCGATATCGCGCTGGGTATCGGAGGCCTTCCCCGTGGCCGGGTCGTCGAGATCTATGGGCCCGAGTCTTCTGGCAAGACCACGCTGGCGCTGCACGCGATCGCCAATGCGCAGAAGCAGGGTGGTATCGCCGCCATCATCGACGCCGAGCACGCACTCGATCCCGAGTACGCCAAGGCCCTAGGCGTCGACATCGACGCGCTCCTGGTCAGCCAGCCCGACAACGGTGAGCAGGCACTCGAGATCGCCGACATGCTGATCCGATCAGGTGCGGTCGCCATCATCGTGATCGACTCCGTCGCCGCACTTGTGCCGCGTGCGGAGATCGAGGGCGAGATGGGTGATAGCCACGTGGGGCTTCAGGCCCGACTCATGTCGCAGGCACTGCGCAAGCTTGCAGGCGCTCTCAGCAACTCCAACACGACCGCGATCTTCATCAACCAGCTGCGCGAGAAGATCGGGGTGATGTTCGGCAGCCCCGAGACCACCACCGGTGGAAAGGCGCTGAAGTTCTACGCCTCCATCAGGCTCGACGTCCGTCGGATCGAGACCCTCAAGGATGGTACCGAGGCCGTCGGCAACCGCACTCGCGTCAAGGTCGTGAAGAACAAGATGGCCCCGCCGTTCAAGCAGGCCGAGTTCGACATGATCTACGGCGAGGGCATCTCCCGCGAGGGGGGCCTCATCGACATCGGCGTCGATCAGGGTTTCGTGCGCAAGTCCGGCGCCTGGTACACCTACGAGGGTGACCAGCTCGGGCAGGGCAAGGAGAACGCTCGACAGTTCCTCAAGGACAACCCGCACCTCGCGGACGAGATCGAACACAAGATCAAGGACAAGCTCGGTATCGGGCCGAACTCCGGAACTGCGGTCACCGACCTCACCGCGATCAGCGACGCCGCCGCTGTTGCTGCTATCGCTGCGGTCTCGTCGATGGCCCCCGTTGATATCGACGTCTAAGACGACGAGATCCTCGGGCGGAGGGCGCATGTCCAGCGTCCGCCGTGGCTCGTCCGACGGCCCTGCACCGGGGTCGTCGGACGAGGCCATCGAGGCTGATCCTGTCGATCACGCGCGCTCGATATGTCTGCGCCAATTGACGATGGGGCCACGGACGCGCGGCCAACTCGAGACCGTACTGCGGCGCCAGGATGTGGATCCTGATATCGCGGCAGTTGTCCTTGACCGCCTCGTCGACGTGTCCCTCGTCGATGATGCGGCCTTCTCGCAGAACTACGTCCGATCCCGTCACTCCCGTCGCGGTCTCTCTCGCCGGGCGATCGGCCAGGAGCTTCGCGGCCGTGGTGTCACCGACGAGATCGTGGCCGAGGCGCTCGAGGGTCTTGACCCCGACGACGAGATCGCGACAGCCCATGCTCTCGTCGCCCGGCGAATGTCGGCGACCCGCACGCTCGAGGTTCAGGTGCGCACTCGGCGCCTGGTCGGCATGTTGGCGCGCAAGGGCTACCCGGGAGGCCTGTCGATGCGGGTGGTCCGCGAGGCACTTCTGGCTGAACGTGAGCTGGATGAGCTCGAGACTCGTTTTCTCGAGGGCCTCGACGTTGAACTCAGTGACGCGGCTCGGCTGGGGGAGTAGACGGGTCCTGGTATCCCTGGCCAAGGGTTGTGCTGAACTCGGCCCGGGCAAGTTCGGGGAGAAGGCCGAGTCGTTCGTGCACGGTGTCGCTCAGACGGGTCATCAGGTCGGTGAGCACCTCCACATCCTCCCGTGGCCACTCCGAGAGCAGGGTGCGGGTGAAGAATCTCGATATCGCTGTGGCGTCGGCGACGACTGCTCGGCCCAGGGAAGTGAGCTCGACGGTGGTTCGTCGGCGATCGTTCGGGTCGACGCCTCGTGTCAGGAGGCCGTCTTCCTCGATCTCGCCGAGCAATCGACTCACGGTCGAGTGTTCGAGGTCGAGGGCGGTCGCGACATCCTTCACCGATACCGACGATGAACTTTCCGCGAGTTCGGATAGGGCATCGCACGCGAAGATCTTGGCCATGTCGAGCTGACGGCCCAGGCATGGCACGGGCACCTGTCCGGCCGGCGGCCTTACCTGTGACTTGCGCAACCGCCGAAAGGCTTTGTCAAGAGTGTCCACGAGGTCGTCGGGAAGGTGCGAGGCTTGAGTGTGGGCGTTGACGGTCATGTGGTCACCTCCTGGGGCTGGCAGTGCGACCTGCTGGCCGAATTGCGTGCCCGAGACATGTAATCTAGGGTATTCGCTAGGTACGTGTGTAGCACATGTAGTGACGAGGTCGGTTGGACCTCACGCCGAGATCCTGGCCCAGCGCCCGGATGAGAATGAGGGATGAAGAGTCATGGGTGGTCTGTCCCGTTGGGCTGTGCGTCGACCGTGGTGGGCGCTCGGCGCCTGGGTCGTGCTGGTGATTGCCATCTTCACCCTCGGCGGGAAGTTCGGCGGAACCCTCAACGATTCCTTCTCCCTTCCTGACACCGAATCCCTCAAGGCCCAGGAGCTCCTGGGTCAGATGAAGGGCGGTCAGGCCTCGGCCGCTACCAGTGCGACCGCGAGCATCCTGTGGTCACCTGACACCGCCGGAGCCAGCGCGATCGATCCGGCCAGTGCGTCGGTGATCACGCCGCTGCTCACGACGATCTCGACACTGCCTGGGGTCGCGTGCGTCACCGATCCCTACAGCACCACGGGCAAGGGGCTAGGTTCCGGATGCCCCGCGCCGTCCCCTCAGCCCGACCTCACGACAGTGCCGGCGGCCCAGCAGGACGCGGTGAAGACTGCTCTCGCAGCAGCGGCCCAGGCGTTCTCGCCGGTGAGCCCAGATGGACATGTAGCCAAGGCAGTGGTCACCTTCAGCGGCAGCGGAGACGGCAGCGCCGTGCCCTCCACCACTGCCAAGGCGATCATCGATGCGGTGAAGGCGGCCAATGCCAAGGACGGCATCACAGTCGGGGCCAATGGCCAGGTACTCGCATTCGCCGGCCAGGAGCCGCCGAGCAGTGAGGGGGTTGGCGTCACAGTCGCGTTGATCATTCTTCTGGTGGCGTTCGGATCGCTCATCGCCGCGGGGCTCCCCCTTCTCACCGCGATCTTTGGCGTGGCGCTCGGTGCCACGTTCCTTCTCTTCGTCGCTCGCTTCCTCGACGTCGCGACCTTTGCGCCGACACTGGCGGCAATGATCGGCCTCGGAGTTGGCATCGACTACTCCCTATTCGTCATCAATAGATTCCGTCAGGCAGTTCACGCCGGCCATGCCGCGAAGGCGGCCGCCCTTGAATCGGTCAACACCTCCGGGCGCGCGGTGGTGTTCGCCGCCTCGACAGTCGTGATTGCCCTGCTTGGGCTGTTCGTGATGCGCATCAACTTCTTCAACGGCCTTGCCCTCGCGGCGTCGGGCACGGTTCTCCTGGTGATGCTCTCGGCTGTGTGGCTGCTGCCAGCGTTGCTGTCCTTGCTCGGCGAGCGAGCGGTGACACCTGTGTCTCTGCTGATCGCGCGCGGTCTGGAGAAGATCAAGCTGGGGGTGATCGCGAAGCCTTTCCGCGCGATCTACGGCCTCACTCGCCATTCCCGCTGGACTCGCGAGTTCCACCCCGAGGGTGGCCGCTGGGCCCACTATGGACGACTCATCCAGAAGCGCCCGCTGGTACCCGCAGTCCTGTCTGTCGCGATCGTCGCACTCCTGGCGGTACCGGCCCTCTCGCTGCGCCTGGGCTTCCCCGACGACTCGGGCACGCCGGAGGGCAGCATCTCGCGCATCGCCTACGACCTGACCTCCGAGGGCTTCGGCCCGGGGGCCAATGGACCGTTCTTCATCGCGGTGCAGCTGCCGAAGAACGGTGACGTAGCGAGCTTGGGCAAGATCGTCGCTGCCCTCGAGGCGACCGACGGAGTCGCCAAGACCGTTCCGAACTCCGACATGCTGCCGATCATGGGCGGTCAGATCAAGGACTCCGCCATCACCCTGGTGCAGGTGCAGCCCACGACCGGCCCGCAGGATCTCGCGACCAGCGAGCTCTTGGACAGGCTGCGCAACGAGACCCTGCCGCCGGTGGCGGCGAGCACCGGATCTCTCGCCTATGTCGGAGGCACGACGGCGATCGTGGCCGACTTCAGCACGGTCATGACAAAGGCGATGCCGGTCTTCCTCTCGGTGGTGGTTGGCCTCGGATTCCTCATGCTGCTCGTGTTGTTCCGGTCGGCGGTCGTCTCACTCACCGCTGTGGTCACGAGCCTGCTCTCATTCGCGGCCTCGACAGGCATCACGGTGGCGGTCTTCCAGTGGGGCTGGCTCAACGGCCTGCTCGGGGTCACCGGGATCGGCCCGATCTTCCCCTTCCTTCCCGTCATGGTGTTCGCGATCTTGTTCGGGCTCTCGATGGACTACCAGGTGTTCCTGGTCAGTCGGATGCAAGAGGAGTGGGGTCGCACCCAGGACAATGCCGCGGCTGTGCGTCGCGGCCTGGCCGGTTCCGGTCGTGTGGTGCTCATGGCCGCGCTGATCATGGCGAGTGTGTTCGCCGCGTTCATCCCGACCCCGAACAACACCATCAAGCTGTTCGGCATCGCGCTGGCCTCGGCCGTCCTCGTCGACGCTTTCCTCATCCGGCTGGTGTTCGTCCCGGCCTTCATGTCGATCCTGGGCAGGGCCAACTGGTGGCTGCCGTCGTGGCTGGCTCGAGTTCTCCCACACTTCGAGATCGAGGGAGGGGCTGACGAGATCACCGACGACGTCGACGAGCTCCTCGTGGCCTCGGCTTCCGAGTGAGTCGGCCCACGTTGACTGGCCCACGTTGACCGATCCACGTTGACTGGCCCACGTTGACCGATCCGCGTTCACCGGCAGCTTCCTGTCAAGGTGCGTGAGGGATTGATCAACCAGTAATCTGGCTGGGTCGGGCCCTGTGCCCGACCCCGACGAACTGACACTGCTCACAACTGGCCGTCCAGGCTGATTTGATCGTGGCTGCGCTGTGGCGCAGCCACGATCGGTGGTGCCCTGATCAGGTCGGTGCCGTTCGCGTGAAGGGGCCCACCATGGATCCGGTGATCGTCCTGGTACTGGCGGTTGTCGTCGGCATCGCGCTCGGGGTCGCGCTGATCGGTGCAGGTCAACTGTCCCGACGTCGGCGTAGTGGGCGCGAGAATGCCGTGTCGGTCGCTGCGGGCGTCGAGGTCGAGCTTCAGCGCCGTCAGCGAGAGCTCGATGATCGCGCCGACCATGTCCTGAGGAACGCGCAGGCTGACGCGCAGGCCTCACGCTCTCTCGCCGAGCAGGGCCTCGCGGCTGCTGAGCAGGCTCGCGCGGAGGCCGCCGACGATGTCCGTCGTGCCGAGGAACGACGTACCGCGATCGAGTCCGAGATCGCAGCCACACGTGCCGAACTGGCATTGCTCCGTGAAGAAGCGCAGCGTCGTGAGACCCGCCTCGCCGAACGCGAAGCGCGTCTTGATCTTGAGCTCGCTGCCCTGGCCGCTCGGCGGATGAGCGCCGACGAGACCGAGGCGGAACTCCTGCGCCGTAGCGCCGAGATCGCCGAAAGTGAGGCGCATCAGGGCCAATTGCGCGCCGAGGCGCTTGAGCGAGTGGCGAACCTGACCTCGGCCGAGGCTCGCGCTGAACTTGTCACCACGATCGAGCACCAGGCCAAGCGCGAGGCTGCACTGACGGTGCGTGAGATCGAGCGCGAGGCGCGGGAGGAGGGTGAGGACCGTGCCCGCCGGATCGTCACGCTGGCGGCGCAGCGGATCGCCTCGGAACAGACGTCCGAGTCGACCGTGTCGGTGCTCCACTTGCCGGACGACTCCATGAAGGGCCGCATCATCGGTCGTGAGGGTCGCAATATCCGAACGTTCGAGGCTGTCACCGGGGTCAACCTGCTCATCGACGACACACCTGAGGCTGTGCTCCTGTCCTGCTTCGACCCGGTGCGCCGCGAGATCGGACGTCTCACCCTCGAGGCACTCATCGCGGACGGCAGGATCCAGCCGACCCGCATCGAGGAGGAGTACGAGCGCAGCCGCGTGGAGATCGAGGCGCGCTGCGTCAGGGCCGGTGAGGACGCCCTCGTCGATCTCGGCATCGGCGACATGCACCCTGACCTCATCGCCCTTCTCGGTCGACTCCGATACCGCACTTCCTACGGCCAGAACGTCCTCGGGCACCTCACCGAGGCCGCGCACATCGCGGGAATCATGGCCGCAGAGCTTCGCCTGCCGATCGAGCACACCAAGCGATGCACCCTCCTGCATGACATCGGCAAGGCGCTTACCCACGAGGTCCAGGGATCGCACGCGATCATCGGTGCGGAGGTTGCCCGACGCTACGGCGAACATGAGGACGTCGTGCACGCGATCGAGGCGCATCACAATGAGATCGAGGTGCGCACCCTCGAGGCGGTAATCGTGCAGACGGCCGATGCGATGAGCGGCGGACGTCCCGGCGCCCGGCGCGAGTCGCTGGAGCACTACGTCGAGCGCCTCGAGCGCCTCGAGGCCATCGCGGCCGCGCACGAGGGCATCGACAAGGTCTTCGCGATGCAAGCAGGACGTGAGGTGCGCGTCGTGGTGCTTCCCGATGAAGTGGACGACATCGGGATGCAGGTCCTCGCCCGCGATATTGCGGCCGAGATCGAGCAGGAACTCACCTACCCAGGTCAGATTCGGGTGACGGTGGTGCGCGAGTCTCGCGCGACCGGTCTGGCCCGCTGAGGGTGCCGCTGACGGGGCCGGCCGAGTGCGCCCATGCCTAAACCGGAGGACCCGGCGGGCGAGCCGAAGACCGCGGGCCCTTCGGGCTCAGCGGGCATTCTGGGCACCAAGGGTGTGATTCTCGGCGCAGTGTTCTCGGCATTGGTCGTGCTCGTCATCGGCTGGTTGGTGGCCCGCAGGTGGGCGCCATTGCTCGATCTTGATTCGACCATGTCCTCCTCGGTTCACGCGTGGGCGAACACGACCCCCTGGGCCGTGCAGGGGTCACACGTTCTCGCCTTTCTCGGCCGACGGGAGGTGTGCACCCTTGTCACGGTCCTCGCGGTGGTGGTGCTGCTGCTCGCCCGGCGATGGCGGCTATCGATCGCGCTAGTGATCGTCGCGACCGGTGCGCCGTTGATCACGGACGTGGTGAAGGGTGTCCTGGAGCGTCCGCGGCCGACCTGGCCCGATGCCCTCGCCACCGAGACGACCTACGCCTACCCCTCGGGCCACGCCACCGCCGGCCTCGCAGTGTGGGCTGCGTGTGGCATCGCGTGCGCAGCGGTGATCCGCAGGAGATCGGTCGCCGTGGGGTTCGCGCTGCCGTGGGTGATCGTCGGTATTGCGATCGGCGCGTCGAGGGTGGTGCTGGGTGTGCACTGGCCCAGCGACGTCATCGGGGGATGGTGCCTCGCGCTCGCCGTCGCATTCAGTGTCACATCCGTGGGCGCGTTGATCGGATTGCTCTCCCGTCGTCTCTCGTGAAGACCCTCCGCAGTCGCCCGGTGATCACTATGTTGGGTGAATCGGGTGTGGGTGTGCTTGCCGGGGGGTGAGAGCGTTGACGCGTTCTGTTGTGGTTCTGCTCGACCCTGATCATCCCTACGCGGGGCGCTTCTCCGAGGTGTGCGATCGCCTCTGGGGTGTCGGCACCGTGTGCGTGTACACGGACACCTCGCGATGGGAACGTGCGCACGCGGCGACCTGGTTCGCACGTCCTCGCGCAGTGCTGGCTCACTATTCGGCGGAGTCCGGATCGCTGGCCAGCGCGGCGGAGGATCTGCGGCGTCGACACGATGTCCTCGCGGTGATCCCTCACAACGAACTGCGCGTCGAGCCAGCCGTCACGCTCGCTGAGGCGCTCGGCATCGCGTGGGCCGACCCCAATGACGTCCGACGCTTCCGCGACAAGTCCGCGCTCAAGCAGCACCTGCGTTCAGTTCCGGGTGGTCCGCGGATCAACGCTACGACCGCGGTGCGCACGCTCGTCGATGTGCGCGCCGCCCAGAGTGAGGGTCGTTACGAGCGGTTCGTCCTCAAGCCCAATGACGGTATGAACAACAGTCAGATCGGGTTCTTCTCCAGTCTCTCGTCCGACACGGAGATCGACACCTACCTTGCCGGCGTCGGGGGCCGCTTGCTGGTGATGGAGGAGTTCCTCGACGGCGACGAGTACTGCGTCAACGGCCAGGTCGACGATCTTGGCCACGTGACGATCGTGAGCGTCTACCGCACACATCACATCGCGGCGAATGGGCGGACCAATCTCGCGGCCAGCTTCGAGTCCGTGCGGCACGACTCGCCGATCTTCGCTTCCACTGCCACGTACGCCGCGTCTGTGGTCACGGCGGCGGGGTTGCGCCGCAGCCCGTTCCACATGGAGCTGATCGTGGATGACGCTGGCCCATGTCTTATCGAGGTGGGCGCGCGCCTGCCCGGGGCGGGGCAGGCCCATGACGTCGCGACGGCACATGCGGGATCGGTCGATGCCTTCGAACTCGCAGCCCAGCACTATCTGGGGCTTCGCGCGATGCACTCCCAGACACCCAACTGGGAGGCCTACGACAGCCTGCGCCTGCGCACGATCTGCGGGATCAGCGACCGGACCGAGCGCATTGCGAGCGTCCAGGGGATGGAGCATGTCGAGGCCATGCCGGAGTTCGTGCGCTGGGTGACGCGCCCCAGCATCGGATACCGCGTGCGACCCACGATCGACCTCGCGAGCAGCCCCTGGCTGGTGACCGTGTCGGGCAGTTCGCATGAGCATCTCGATGAGATCGAGGGGCGGATCCGTCATGTCCTGGGTTGGAACGGATCCGGGGCGACCCGAACAGGTCGTGTGCGGCAGGGATATGCGTTGCTCGCGAAGGCGGGCGCGCGTGCTCAGAGCATCCCGCACATGGTGCGAACCCGCCCAGCGTCGCTGGCGGTGTAGTCCCCGCTGCAGCGGCCAGCGGCGTCGTTATCGCCACCGCAGGCGACGAACGAGCCTGATCGCCCACGTGGCGCAGGGTTTCGACACGAGGAGGAGTGCCATGGTGATCAGGATCGCCGAACGAGGTCTGCGACGTGTTGGCTACTCCGATCTGGCCAGACGCACCCTCACGCAGTCTCCAGCGTTGGCGAACGTCACCGGCCGATTCATCGGCGGCATCGACGAGGTATCGGCGGTTGCAGTCGCGCGACAAGCTGAGAGCCGGGGTCTTCTCACCAGCCTTCACGTGCGCCGACCTCCCGTGCTCGACGAGGTCTCAGCCGACGAGCATGTGGAGGCCTTCGAGGCTCTGGTGGCCTTGATGGGGGAGTGTGGGCTCGAGACCGAACCGGAGATCTCGATCAAGCTCGCCCAGTTCGGGCTCCTCTCCGGCGATGGGTGGGACGGCGCGCTGGCGCGCATGCTGGTCGTGGTCTCGCGCGCGCGTGCGAACGGGGTGAGAGTGACGGTCGACATGGAGGGTGCCGATGAGGTCGCCGACACGCTTGAGGCGGTCCGCATCCTGCGGCAGATCGCCCCTGACGTCGGCATCGCACTTCAGGCCTACTTGCACCGGACCGAGGCAGACTGCGCCGCGTTGGCCACTGAGGGCTCGCGGGTACGTCTGGTCAAAGGTGCCTATGGTGCGGGCCCCGGCATCGCTCACCGCACCCGTGCGGACATCGACGCCGCGTATGTGCGCTGCACGCGCATCCTCCTTGAAGGTGATGGCTACCCCATGCTCGCCACTCATGACCTTCGCCTGGTGCGGATCGCCTCGACTCTGGCGCTGGACGCGGGCCGATCGCGCTCGGACTATGAGTTCCAGATGCTCCTGGGCGTGAGGGAGAAGGACCAGACCCGGTTGGTGGCCGATGGTGCGCGGGTTCGTGTGTACATCCCCTACGGGCCCGACTGGTACGGCTGGTTCGTGAACAGGATCGTCGAACGACCCTCGAACATTCGCCTCGTCGCCCACGCTCTGCTGACCTCGTCCTGGCCGACGCGCAGTCCCTAGTTCTCACGCCGGTGCACGTAGGATCAGGCTCCATGTCCAGCGCCCGGTCCTACGAGGTCCGCACCTACGGGTGTCAGATGAACGTCCACGACTCCGAACGGCTCTCGGGCCTACTCGAGGGCGCTGGCTATGTTCGCGCGGTCGAGGGCAATCAGGCCGACGTCGTGGTGTTCAACACCTGCGCGGTGCGCGAGAACGCCGACAACAAGCTCTACGGCAATCTCGGGTATCTCAAGCCGATCAAGCTCACTCATCCTGGCCTTCAGATTGCGGTCGGCGGATGTCTTGCCCAGAAGGATCGTGGCGAGATCACCCGTCGGGCGCCGTGGGTCGATGTTGTCTTCGGCACGCACAACATGGGGTCGCTGCCCGCGCTGCTGGAACGAGCTCGGGTCAACGCCGAGGCGCAGATCGAGATCCTGGAGTCGCTCGAGACCTTCCCCTCGACCCTGCCGACGCGGCGTGAGTCCGCCTACGCGGCGTGGGTCGCGATCAGCGTGGGGTGCAACAACACCTGCACCTTCTGCATCGTGCCGGCGCTGCGGGGCCGGGAGAAGGACCGTCGGCCGGGCGACATTCTCGCGGAGATCGAGGCTCTCGTGGGGGAGGGTGTCATTGAGGTGACACTGCTCGGGCAGAACGTCAATGCCTATGGTGTCGAGTTCGGCGACCGCCAGGCCTTTGCGAAACTCCTGCGCGCGTGCGGTGGGATCGATGGGCTCGAGAGGGTGCGCTTCACCAGCCCGCACCCGGCCGACTTCACCGACGATGTCATCGCCGCGATGGCCGAGACCCCGAACGTCATGCCGCAGTTGCACATGCCGCTGCAGTCGGGATCGGATCGGCTCCTGAAGATCATGCGGCGCTCCTATCGTGCGGAGCGCTATCTCGGGATCATCGACCGGGTTCGCGCCGTGATGCCCGACGCGGCGATCACGACCGACATCATCATCGGGTTTCCCGGCGAGACCGACGCTGATTTCGCCGACACCCTCGAGGTGGTGCGACGGTCGCGCTTCGCCTCGGCGTTCACCTTTCAGTACTCACCGCGCCCTGGCACGCCAGCGGCGACGTTCGATGACCAGGTGCCGGCCGACGTCGTGCGCGAGCGCTACCGCACCCTTTCCGCTCTCGTCGAGGAGATCGCGTGGGAGGAGAACCAGCGACTCGTGGGCACGCACGTCGAACTCCTTGTCGCGGAGGGCGAGGGCCGCAAGGACCGCGCCACGCGACGCCTCACGGGCCGCGCGCCCGACAACCGTCTCGTGCACTTCACGCCGGGTGCCCAGGCTCCGCGCCCCGGCGACCTCGTGGTCGCTGAGATCACGTACGCCGCGCCTCACCACCTGGTATCCGACATCTCAGCGACGGGCCTTCGGCGCACGCGCGCCGGCGATGCCTGGGACGCCCGTCAGGCCGAGGGCTCATGTGGTGTTCCGGCGGGCCCCCAGGCCGATGGTGCGGGCCCCGTCCTACTTGGTCTGCCCACGATGAGGGCGTAAGGCGCCCGGTCGTCGTCGCACATGTGGTTCATGTGGCGCTATGACGAGGGGGCCGTAGGGTCGGTCAGGTGATTACTGGCGTCGCGTTCGTTCCGAGCACCCCTCTCCTCGTACCCGCAGTAGGGGTGGGAGCCTCGCACGAGCTCGACCATCTGCGCGCGGGCTGCATGGCCGCACTTGCCGAGGTCCTCTCACCTGCCACCCAGCGGGTTGTGGTCGTCGGAGCTGGGGCCAAGAATCGTCTGTACACGGAGGGATCGGGAACCCTGAGGGGTTTCGGAGTCGACCTGGATGTCGACCTTTCCTTCGCACTCAACGTCCCTGGCGAGCCGCCCTTGCCCCAGGCGCCCGGCGGTGGTGAGCGACTCCCGTTGGCCCTGACCCTCGGCACGTGGCTTCTTCAGCAGGCGGGCTGGTCGGGGGAGCGGCTCGCGGTCGAAATCGACATGACGGCCGACGAGGCCGAGGTCGACTCGCGCGCCCTCGAGGTGGCTCACCTGCTGGAGTCGGACCTGCCCACGGCCCTGCTCGTGGTCGCCGATGGTTCAGCGGCGCGTACCGAAAAGGCGCCCGCGTCCCTGCACCCCGAGGCTGCGGGCTTCGATGCAGCCGTGGCCGCGGCACTGGCCTCCGGCTTGCCCGCGAACCTCGGAGCGCTCGATCGCGAGCGCGCGATCGAGGTGAGTGCGGGTGGCTGGCCCGCCTGGCACCTGGCCTCGTCACTGTGTGCGGGCGCGGAATTCCAAGCCCGGATGCACGCCGACGAGGCACCCTATGGAGTCGGGTACCTCGTCGCCGAGTGGGTCGTGCGCTGATCGGGCCGTGACGGCCCGGGCCCGTGAATTACCGAACGGCGCGGATGCGTCGCAGCGTGCTCTCGGTCGGGGGTGCGATGCTCGAGTAGCTCTCGTGCGCTTCGATGAAGACTGCCGACAGTTCGGCGTCGGTGGCGCCCGGACGCGCACGTATCCAGTCGGTCATCTCATCGCACGGGATGCACGTGAGGGCCTGGGCTGAGTCATCCCACTGCGCTTCGGAGCCCTCGGACAGCGTTCGCAGGCAGAGGGAGCAGGTGCTGCCGTGAGCGAGGCGGATTCGCTGGAGATCACGGTCGGTGTGACCGAAGTGGCGGGTGTGGATACCCCCGTCGCGGAAGGCCCAGCCACTGATGATCAGGCCGAGGACGATGATCACCACGAGGCCGATGATCGGTCCCCATGCGGTGATTCCGTCTCCGTAGTAGTCGGCGCGGGGCCAGATGATGTTCAGGACCAGCCCCACGAGGGCGATGATTGACAGCACCACGGCGATGCCGCCCCAGCCGCCGAGCGACCACGGGCCGCGGGCCCAGGTTCCGCGCATCCGTGATCGAGCCGCACCCAGGATCGGGACGAGGTAGGCCAGCAGGAGTGCGGCGCCCGCGGTGCCGAAGAGCACCTGACTTGCCGAGGTGCTCGTGATGAACGGCAGGATCGCCGCGACGATACCCACGACGATGATCGCGCGGACGGGCAGGCGATCACCCTTGGAGAGCTGTCCGAAGTAAGCGTGGGCCGGGAGGACGCGATCGCGCGTGGTGATCCACAGTGTGCGCGAGGCGGCCATCTGGAAGATCACAAGGGCACCCGAGTAGGCGAGAACCACGAGAAGTGAGATGAACTTCTGAGCCCCGGCGAGTGCGTCGGGGGCCGCGAGGGCGAGTGCTGCGCTCGTGTAAAGAACCACCGCGCCAGCAACCACGACCGACCAGACGAGGGCCTTGGGGACGCTGCGCTCGGGATCGCGGACTTCCTCGGCGACCTCGGCGACCAGTTCGACGCCTCGCATCGAGATGACCGAGAGGGTGACGAGCACGAAGAGGAACGGCCCGCTGAGCCAGGCCCAGCCGTGGACGCCGTCCGCGGGGGAGGCGAACAGTGCTCCGAGTGACTCGGCGCGGTAGCCGATCAGCAGTACCGTCGCGAAGATCAGGCACCCGACGAGTGAGATCGCGGCGGCGGCGACTGCCACTGCCTTGAGGTAAACGCGCCCCGCGAGGTTGATCAGCGTCGCGAGCAGGATCAGGACCAGTGCGAGGATGCCCGCTACCACGCGGTTAGGGCTGGAATCGAAGAGCCCGAAGATCTTCAGCGCCGCGTAGTAGGCGATGGCGGCCATGAACACCACATACGAGCACAGGTAGGCCCAGCCGACGATGAGTCCTGAACGCGGGCCGATGAGCTGACGGGTCCACTCGTAGACCGACCCCTCGAGTGGCCAGTGCGATGCCAGCTCTGCGAGTACGGAGGCGATCAGCAGCAGGAGGGCGTAGCACAGCAGAACGGCCAGCCAGGCACCCGAACCCGCAGTGAGCAGGACACCGCCGGCGACGGTGAAGATGAAGATCGGGCGCATGGTCGCGAACGACAATGCGGAGGCCGATCGCAGTGAGAAGCTGTGCTTGACCGAGCGCAGATGCATCTGGGGCACCTCGGCAGCACTGCCGGAGCCTCCTGGGCGAACTTCACTCATGTCCTGCTACCACCTTCGGGAATCGACGAACTCGCGTGACCGGAGCCGAGCACACGCTATTCCATGTGTGAGCATGCGACCACAGTGCTGACCCGGTGTCGGGCTATGACTTTTCGCCACGCTACGGGCCGCGCTGGTGCGCTCTCTCTGCC
>WLRQ01000017.1 GCA_009697815.1 Actinomycetota bacterium | reverse complement strand
TCACGTGGTCGGCCACCTCACTGCCCGCAGGCCTCTCCATCGCCAGCGCCACCGGCGTCATCAGCGGCACCCCCACCACCAAGGCCAACTACACCACCACGGTGACCGCCACCGACTCCACCGGCATCAAGGGCACCACCACGATCTCGTGGACCATCAGCGGTAACACAGTCACCGTCACCAAGCCCGCCACGCAGACCTCCACTCGGGGAGTGACCATCACCCCGCTGACTGTGACAGGCACCACCACCGGCGCAGTCAAGACGCTCACGTGGTCGGCCACCTCACTGCCCGCAGGCCTCTCCATCGCCAGCGCCACCGGCGTCATCAGCGGCGCGGTGCTCTCAACCGTGACGACGGGCAGCAAGTCCGTCACCGTCACCGCTCGCGATTCCACGGGGATGATCGGGACGACCACTTTCACCTGGCGCGTCAGGTAGCACCAGCGTCAACTGGCCGGACCGGCGCGCAGAACACGCGCCGGTCACCCGTGAGGGCCGACGAGGGGACTCGAACCCCTAACCACCTGATTACAAATCAGGTGCGCTGCCAATTGCGCCACGTCGGCGGGCCTTGTACGTGCGCCCGAAGGATATCTGGCGCGCTGACCGCCCGAACGACCGCTCCTGCCCCGAGCACTCGCGCGAATCTTTTGATAACGATTTGATAACTAAGCCTTCCATTGGCTCAAGATTGACGCAATGATCAACTCGTTCCCGCTGAGGCGAGACCTCGGAGCGGCCCTCGGGTCCACTCCACACAGGCCAGCCCGCGCAGGCACGATCGCGATGTCGGCCCCCCCGCTGGGGGGCGCTGGGGCTGGCATCAGGCGTGCGTGCCACACCGAACTGGAGGGGCCACCAACCCGGTGGCCCCTCCAGCTCGGTTTCCGGGGCCCACAAACTCACCCATGAATCACGCACTGCGCCATTCGGCAGATGCCGAACGTGCTCCCGCCCTACGGTCAAGACATGTCAGACACGTTCGATCTCGTCGTCGTCGCCAACCGGCTGCCCGTGTGGGCCGATTCAGGGTCCGATGGGGACATCATGTGGTCGAGGTCGCCCGGGGGCCTCGTGAGTTCCCTTGAGCCCGCGCTGCGCGGGGTGGACGCAGTGTGGGTCGGGTGGTCGGGACGGTACGCCCCTGATCCCTACGCAAGCGATGACTACGGCGTGGAACTCGATCCTCTCCCCGACGGGCTCGGGCCATGTGCCCTTCGCGAGGTGGAGATCACCCGCGAGGAGATCGAGGGGTACTACGAAGGCTTCTGCAACACCACGATCTGGCCCCTGTATCACGACGCCATCGCGTCGCCCGCCTACCACCGGCACCTGTGGGATCCGTATGTCGAAGTCAATCGACGCTTCGCCGAACGCATCTCCGAACTTGCGGCCCACGGGGCGACGGTGTGGGTACACGACTACCAGCTCCAGCTCGTCCCGCGATTCCTGCGGGATAGACGCCCCGACCTCCGCATCGGCTTCTTCCTCCACATTCCATTCCCGCCAGTCGAGCTCTTCACCCAATTGCCGTGGCGGAAGGAGATCGTCGAAGGTCTGCTCGGTGCCGACCTCATCGGGTTCCACACGCCCAGCGGCGCGGCCAACTTCCTCTCGCTCACGCAACGGCTACTAGACCTAGACCCCGACGAGACGGGTCTCACCCTGGGCGATGCGACCCGCCCAGAAGGCCACCGGCGCGTGCGAGTTGGCGCATTCCCAATCTCGATCGACACCGCCGAATACGACGCAATCGCGCGCACAGCGGAAGTGCAGGACGAGGCCGCTGCGATCCGGGACAAACTCGGAAATCCCAAGTTCGTACTCCTCGGCGTCGACCGCCTGGACTACACCAAGGGCATCGACGTCCGACTCAAGGCTTTCACCGAGTTGCTCGCCGACGGTCGCATCAAACCGGGCGAGGCCGTGTTCGTCCAGATCGCGACGCCGAGCCGAGAGAACGTCGAGGACTACCAACGGCTACGCGACGAGATCGAACTCATGATCGGCCGGGCCATTGGCGACCACGGCCTGATCGGCGCACCGCCTATCCAGTACCTGCACCAGCCCATGGATCGCGAGTCGCTCGTAGCCTTCTACGTCGCAGCCGACGTCATGCTGGTGACGCCCTACCGCGACGGGATGAACCTCGTGGCCAAGGAGTATGCGGCCTCCCGGCACGACAACGGCGGCGCTCTCGTGCTTTCGGAGTTCGCTGGGGCCGCGGTGGAACTGACCGACAGCTTCCTGGTGAACCCCTATGACGCCGACGGAGTCAAGCAGGCGATTCTCGACGCGATGCATGCCGAGCCTGCTGAGCTGCACCGGCGGATGACCGCCATGCGCTCGCTGCTATTCGCCCACGATGTCGATCGTTGGGCTCGCTCGTTCCTCGACTCCCTCGGCGACATCGCGACGCAGCGATGACGGGCGGACGGTTCGACCCCGATCTGCTCACCGCCCTGCGCGCGATCGCGCGCACACCTAATCTGCTCGTGGCCACCGACTACGACGGCACCCTCGCGCCGATCGTGGAGGATCCCTCGTCCGCTGTCCCTATCCCAGAGTCGATCGCGGCACTTCGCACACTGGCGGGTCTCTCGGCGACCACAGTCGCGGTCGTGTCGGGTCGCGCCCTGCGCGACCTTGCCGCCCTCTCGAGGCTGCCACATGAGATCCACCTCGTCGGCAGCCACGGGTCGGAGTTCGACATCGACTTCATCCATGCGCTCGACCGAGATGCCGGCATGCTGCGCTCGCAGTTGACCGACGCCGCCCGGGCCCTCACCGACGGTGTGCCCGGCGTGGCGATCGAGCCCAAACCCACCGGCGTCGCCGTCCACGTCCGACGTGCCAGTCGGCCCGATGCCGAGCGGATCCTTGACGCCGTGCGCCGAGGCCCGGCATCGCTGCCCGGCGTGTATGCCACCGAAGGCAAGGAAGTACTCGAACTCTCGGTGGTCGAGACCGACAAGGGGCATGCCCTCGACGTGCTCCGTCACCAGGCGGGGGCGAGCGCCGCCGTGTTCTTCGGCGACGACGTCACCGACGAGAAGGTGTTCGCTCGCCTGTCGGGACCCGATGTCGGAATCAAGGTAGGTCCCGGACAATCCCTTGCGGCTTATGGAATCGACGAGCCCGGCGACGTAGCACTCTTACTCGCGATCCTCGCCGAGGAACGGGCGGCCTGGCTCGCGGGTGCTGAGGCAACGCCGATCTCCTCACTCACACTCCTCGCCGACGGGGTCAACGTCGCGCTCGTCACGCCCGACGGCGACATCACCTGGCTCTGCCACCCGGAGCCTGATTCACCCGCGATCTTCGCCGACCTCCTCGGAGGCACAGCGGCTGGAGTTTTGTCGGTGCACCCCGCACGCGGAGGTCTACCCCTGGGCCAGGATTACGTGGCGGACACGCTGGTCGTCCAGACCCGTTGGGCTGGCCTCACCGTCATTGACTACCTCGACCGCTCCCCATTCCCTGGGGCCGAATCCCCCGGCGAGACGGCGATGGGTCGCAGTCACCTCACCCGGCTGATGCGAGAGATCAGCGGCCGTACCCCGGCGCGCGTGGTGTTCGCCCCACGCCCTGAGTTCGGCTCCGTCCCCGTTCGCCTCGAACAGGTCAGAGCCGACGACGGGAGTCCACTCGGCATGCGCCTCATCGGGGCGTCGGAGCCGCTGGGGCTGCGCGCACCCGGCGTCACGTGGGATGTCCACAGTGATGGGGCCCACGAGACGGCCGTCGCCACCATCGATCCGAGCACAATGCCCGGGGGCCGGATCATCCTCGAGCTTCGGGCCGGCACCGACTTCTTGGGGCCAGCGCCGATCGACGATGTGCGCCGGCGCGCGATCACCGAGCAGTACTGGTCGTCGTGGGCATCGAAACTGAACCTTCCCACGTCATACCGCGGGGCCGTGCTGCGTTCCGCCCTCACGCTCAAGGCCCTGTGCCACGGCCGTTCCGGGGGCGTTCTTGCTGCCGCGACGACAAGCCTTCCCGAGGGGCTCGGAGGCACACGCAACTGGGACTACCGCTACACCTGGGTCCGCGACGGTGCGATGTCGGTGCAAGCACTGCTCAGGCTGGGATCCTCAACCGAGGCCGAGGCCTACCTCGGGTGGCTCCGGCGGATCGTCGACGAACTCGGAAGCGCCGAGCACCTGCACCCGCTCTACACACTGCACGGTCACACCCTCGGCCCCGAGGCCGTCATCGAGCAGCTTCCCGGATACGCCGGTTCGCGACCGGTCCGCGTCGGGAACGCCGCACAAGGCCAGGTGCAACTCGACGTATTCGGGCCCGTTGCCGATCTCATCGCCGACCTCGTGATCCATCGCGGATCTGGCCCCACCGCACTGCACGAGCACGAATGGATACTTCTGTGCCAGATGGTCGACGCTGTCGAGCGTCGGTGGTCCGAGCCCGACGCTGGAATCTGGGAGATCCGCGACGCCGCGCAGCACCATGTGTACTCGAAGGTGATGTGCTGGCTCACGGTGAATCGTGCGATGGAGGTCGCAACGGCAGTCGGACGGGAGCAACCAGGGTGGGCCAGGCTCCGCGACGACATCGCGGCCGAGGTGATCGACAGGGGATTCGATCCCGTGCGCGGTGCCTACGTCTCGGCGTACGACCGGCTCGAGATGGAGTGCGCCTCGTTGTTCATCGGGCTCAGTGGCCTTCTGCCTGCCGATGATCCCCGGTTCGTCTCGACCGTGAACGCTGTCGAGGACGAACTACGCGACGGCCCGACGGTCTTCCGGTATCGACATGACGATGGCCTTCCGGGGCACGAGGGCGGCATGCACATCTGCGCGACGTGGCTGGTGGAGGCCTACCTCCGAGTGGGCCGACGCGACGACGCTGTGGCTCTGTTCGAGGACATCCTCGAGCTCGCAGGGCCCACCGGCCTGCTCTCCGAGCAGTACGACGCCCGGACGGGCCGATCACTCGGCAACCACCCTCAGGCATACAGCCATCTCGGCGTCATCCGCGCCGCACTCGCCCTCGACCCATACGTGTCCACCCTCTGATCAGCGCACGTCCAGGGACGGTCTCGATCAGATCAGCGGGCGACCCGTCCGCGGCTGAGGGCGTAGAGCGTGATCCCGGCCGCCACACCGGCATTGAGGGATTCGGTATCGCTCGTCATCGGGATCCCGATGGTGATATCGCAGGTCTGCGCGACGAGGCGAGACAGGCCCTCGCCCTCGCTGCCCACCACGACAACGATCGGGCCGCGCGCGATGTCTGGATCGAGCTCATCGAGTGGTGTGCCCTTCGCCGCAAGGCCGACGATCATGCAGCCCGCATCGGCGTAGCCCTTCAGGGCGCGGGTGAGGTTGGTGGCACGCGCCACGGGCACACGCGCGGCGGCACCGGCCGAAGTTTTCCACGCCGAGGCCGTCATGCCCGCCGCACGACGCTCGGGAAGCAGAATGCCGTGGGCCCCGAAGGCCGCCGCAGAGCGCACGACCGCACCGAGGTTGCGCGGGTCGGTGATGTGGTCGAGTGCGACGATCAATGCGGCCTCGCCGAAGTCGGCAGCGATCGCGAGCAGGTCGTCGGGGTCGGCGTACTCATACGGCGGCACCGCCAAGGCGAGTCCCTGGTGGATCGCCCCATCGGTGAGCTTGTCGAGCGCAGCGCGCGTTGCCTCGAGAAGTGGGAGGCCTGCCTCAGAAGCCAGCATCACGGACTCCTTGACGCGATCGTCGGCGTCGAGGAACTGCTGGACATATAGGCCAGTTCCAGGCACTCGTGCGCGCAGCGCCTCAACGACGGCGTTGCGCCCAATGACGAGCTCGCTGCCATCCTTGCGCGTGCGCACCGACGTTCCACCCCGCGCGGCCGAGCCGGACTTCGGTGCCGCCTTGCGCACCTCGATCTCGGCCTTCTTCTCGACCGCACGCGCGCGACGTGCCACCGGGTGCTTAGTACGCTCGGCGGCACTAGGCGTCGGGCCCTTGGGCTCGAGCCCGCGACGACGCTGACCACCCGATCCAACGGTGGGCCCCTTCTTGGAGCCCTCCTTGCGCATCGCGCCCTTGCGCTGAGAATTGCCGGCCATTAGTCGTCCTTCCCGGGATCGAGCGACCACCTGGAACCACCGGCGGTGTCGTCGACGACGATGCCTGAGTTCTTGAGTTGGTCTCGGATCCTGTCGGCGGTGGCCCAGTCCTTGTCGGCTCGGGCCTGAGCCCGCGCCTCAAGGAGCCCGGCCACGAGGTGGTCGACGGCGGCACGTAGCCGGTCGTCATCGCGAGAGGTCGCGACCCAGGGCTGTGAATACGGATTGACGCCCAAGACGTCGAGCATCGCCACGACACCCGCACGGGCGGTACGCACGGTGTCGAGATCGTTCGCGGCGAGGGCCGCATTGCCATCGCGAACGGTGTCGTGGAGGACGGCAAGTGCTTGCGGCACACCGAGATCGTCGTCCATTGCCGCATCGAAGGCGGGCGGGCGCGCAGTGGGGTCGACACCGTCGCCGGGCCGACCGAGTGCCTCCGATGCGCGCTCGAGGAATCCCTCGACACGTCGGAAGCCAACAGCCGACTCTTCGAGGGCCTCGAACGAGAACTCGATCATGGAGCGGTAGTGGGCCGAGACGAGGTAGTGACGAAGTTCGATGGGACGCACGCGGCGGACGACTTCGCGCACGAGCAGCGAGTTGCCGAGCGACTTGCTCATCTTCTCTCCGCTGGTGGTGACCCATGCGTTGTGAAGCCAGTACTGCGCGAACGACTGCCCCGCGGCCTTCGACTGTGCGATCTCGTTCTCGTGATGCGGGAAGATCAGGTCAAGGCCGCCGCCGTGGATGTCGAACTGCGAGCCGAGGTACTTGCCCGCCATCGCCGAGCACTCGAGGTGCCAGCCTGGACGTCCAGCACCCCACGGCGTGGGCCACGACGGCTCGCCGGGCTTGGTCGACTTCCAGAGCGCGAAGTCCCGAGCATCGCGCTTGCGGTCGTCGCCCGCGGAGTCTCCCGCAGCCTGCATGTCGTCGGGGCGCTGTCCCGATAGGGCTCCGTAGTCGGGGAAGGACCGGACGTCGAAGTAGACGTCGCCACCCACCGAGTAGGCATGGCCCAAGGCGATGAGGGTGTGCATCAACTCGATCATCTCGGGCACGTGCCCCGTGGCCCGTGGCTCGACTGAGGGACGCGTGCAGCCCAGAACGTCGTAGGCCCAGGTGAACTCGCGCTCGAACTCGGTGGCCACCGACCACCACGGGCGGCCCTCGTCGGCACCCTTGGTGATGATCTTGTCGTCAATGTCGGTGACGTTGCGGCAGAAGGTGACCTCGTAGCCCGAGGCCCGAAGCCAGCGTCCGAGCACGTCGAAGTTGATACCCGATCGGATGTGGCCCACATGGGGCGCCGCCTGGACGGTGGCACCACAGAGGTAGAGCGACGCACGTCCCGGCTCGAGGGGGACGAAGTCGCGAACCGCCCTGGTGGCGGTGTCATGCAGTCGCAAGCTCACACGCGCAGCCTACCGGCGTCTCGGGGGCAAGCCGCCCGCGTCGATCCCGAACCCCGAAGCCTGCCACGGCGAGCGAATCGGCCAGTCCGGTCATCGAGGCCGCCAGATGAAGTCCCCCCGCCCGTCGGACACGACAAGGAACTCATGACGATCTGTCGCCGGGTCGATCCGGTGCAAGACAGGAAGGCGACACCTCTCGGCAACCTCGCGCAGGGCGACGGCGGATCTGACCGCGCGCGGCGGTACATCCCGAGCCGGAAATTCCTCAACGAGCCGCAGCCGTCCCGACAGCGCACAAGCCGACCTTCCCGGCTCCGGCATCCCCCGACCGTCATAGAGCCGAGCCGACAACACCACGGCAAAGCCCCCTCCCCACGCGAGCGCTCCGACGGCGATGAGGCCCTGGAGGCTAGCGAGGGCGTGGCTGGCCCCGAGCAGCGAGAGCAGGGCGAGCGCCCCCATGGCGGCCAGGGCACTCAGGAGCAGGACACCACGTTCCAGTCGTGACGGCGGCACGGGTCGGAGCTCGCGTGTCGAGCGATCGAGTACCTCCGCGAGGGCGGGTGGGATGCGCCTGCGGCGCCACGGAAGGTAGGGCAGAAGGCAGAGGGCCGCACAGAAAATGCCGAAGCGCAGAGGGTTCTTGGCAACAATCGCCAGAAGCGAACCGAAGCCAGCAACCTCGAACCAGACCTTTCCGGCGATCGAATCCTGGTCGACCCGCCACGGGTCAACGCCCTCGCGATTGTCGCCCTGCGTGGTCCACCCAGCGGTGGCAGAGCCACCTGTGATCCTGTGGATCACCAAACCGTAATCGAGGCGGAACATCACCAGATCCCCCACGGCGTAGGAGGGCTGTGAACGCGCGATCACGAGATCCCCGCCGCGCAGCGTCGGCTCCATCGAACTACCGTCGACGATCGCCACTGTGGCGGGTCCACCCAACTGGGTCGGCGCAAGACAAAGCCACCAACCGAGAAGGAGCGCAGTCAAGATCCCCCACGAGAGTGCATCCCGCGGGCCCTGATGAAGCCGGGGCCCGCGGAAGCTGGTCATCACTACCGCCACCGCTCGAGTCTTAGTACGCCGCCGGACCGATCTCGACGACGGTGGACGTGAGTGCCGTCGTCAACGCGAAGGGCGTGTCGAGGGTGAACGATGCGTCCGACGTGGTGTCGCCTGTCACCGGGAGATCAGCACTGCCGGATGCCCTGCTGGTGCCGTTGAGCTTGATGTCGACCTTGGCGCCGCTGCAGGCACCCGAGATGAGCCCCGAACTGTCGTGCAGGGTCACGGCAGTAATCGTGCCCGCATCGTTGTTGAGGGTGTACCCGATGACGAAACTGTCTTTGCACAAGGTCGACGAGGTCACCGTCACGGTCGCGCTGCTCGAGCCCGCCACCGTGGTACCCCCGGTGAGGGAGATCCCGGTAGCGAACGCGGACGTCAGGGCGAAAACCGAGCCGACGGCGGCAATAGCGAGGATTTCTCTGCGCATGGTGTTCCTCCTGTGCATCGGCGGCCGCCAGGATCGAGGCCGCTACTGTGCGGTTACTCGTGCTGCCGGCAGAGCCGGCGCTGCGGAACCCCCCGTTCGCGCCTGTGAGCTTGGGTATCCGCTCTCCACTGCATTCGTGCCAAGGGGCGACCTCTACGGTCCGTCGAAATTTGCTCTGCCCCACACCAGAATCAGGGACACGGGTCTCGGTGGCGCCGTTGGATCACCCGGATGCGCGCGGGTGCGATGGAGGTCACAGGTGTCGACCGTCGCCGAAGCGTGTCAACGCCAGCAGCATTCGTGGGGCCCATATAGCAGTCGTACCAACCGATCACAGCCCCGGGAGTCTCCCAGGGCGCACGGTCGTCGGCGGTGTACTACCGCAGGACGATGAGCGCGGTCGCTATCGCAGCGATACCTTCGCCGCGCCCCGTCAGCCCCAGCCCGTCGGTGGTGGTGGCCGACACCGACACCGGGGCACCGACCACGACTCTCATCGCCGCCTCTGCCTCGAGCCGGCGCGGCGCGAGGCGGGGCCGGTTCCCGATCACCTGCACACTCACGTTGCCGATCGTGTAGCCAGCGACGTCGAGCAGCCTGACGACCTCGCCGAGTAGAGCGGCACCCGACGCACCCGACCACTCGGGCCGATCGGTGCCGAACACGGTGCCGAGATCGCCGAGGCCCGCGGCCGAGAGCAGCGCATCACATGCTGCGTGAGCGGCCACATCGCCGTCGGAATGGCCGGACAATCCCGTCTCGCCCGGCCAGGGCAGACACGCGAGCCAGAGAGTGCGGCCAACCTCGAACGGGTGGACGTCGAGCCCTATGCCGACCCGCGGCAGCGCGACGGAGTCAGGCGACGACACCGGCAGCCCGTCGACGTGCGAGCACGGCCTCCGCGAGCACGAGGTCGAGGGGGCGGGTGACCTTGAAGGCCTCGTCATCTCCTGGCACGACAACGACCCTGCCACCGATCGCCTCGACGAGACCGGCATCATCGGTGGCCGGCGCGTCGGGATCGGCCGCGGCATGTGCCGCCGTGAGCATCGCGCGTCGAAAGCCCTGAGGTGTCTGGATCGCACGGAGAACTGCCCGGTCAAGAGTGGCCTCGACGACGCCGTGGAGATCGACCGCCTTGACGGTGTCGGCCACCGGAAGCCCGGGCACCACCGCGTCAGCGCCACTTCTCACCGCAGTGGCCACGGCATCAACCAAGGAGGTTGGCACCAGCGGCCGGGCGGCATCATGCACGAGGACAACGTCAATATCCGTCGGGAGGACGAGCAACGCTCGCGCCACCGAGGCCTGTCGGGTATCTCCACCCGCGACCACTATCGAGGCAGCCCTCCCCCCAGCGGCATCCATAAGTCCGTGTTCGGCCAGCAGTTGTTCGACGTCGGCTACCCCCTCAGCGGGCGCAGCCACCACAACGAGGTCGACACTGTGGGCGGAGGCCAGAGCTCGGACCGCGTGCACGAGCATCGGCACACCTCCGAGATGTCGCAATGCTTTGGGGGCACCAGGCCCGAGACGCTCGCCGCGACCGGCGGCGGGGACGACGGCAGCAGTGCGACTCACCGTCGTAACCCAGCGGAGTCGGTCGGCTTCGCGAAGACAAGCCGCCCATTGGCAGTGGTGACGACGCTGGTGACCACCACATGACACTGCTGCCCAACGCGCTCACGAGCATTCTCTGTGACGACCATGGTGCCGTCCTCGAGATATCCGACCGCCTGCCCGGCCTCCTTGCCGGCCTTGAGCAGGTGGAGATCAACCTCGTCGCCCACCACCACCAGGGGGCGCAGAGCTAGCGCCAGGCCATGCAGATTGAGCACGCGCACACCGGCGATGGCAGCAGCCTTCGCAAGGTTGGTGTCGAAGGTGAGTAGCGCACAGGTGCGGTCGATGGCCATGCGCACCAACTTGGCGTCGACCGCGGTGACACCGAGGGCCTCGTCCGGGATGCTCAGCAACTCGACGCCGGGCTCCCGGCGCAGCGCCTCGAGTACGTCGAGCCCCCGACGGCCCTTGGCACGACGGTGGTCATCGCCCGAGTCAGCCATCGATTGCAGTTCATCCAGCACCGGTTGAGGCACGAGGAAGCGTCCGTGCAGGAAGCCCGAACGCACGACGTCAAGCACCCTGCCGTCGATAGCCACCGAGGTGTCGACGAGGCGGGGCAGCGAGACCGGCGCAGGGCTCCTAGGTGCGAGACCGGCGTGGGAGGAGACCGCTCCAAGCACGGCGTCGCGTCGCGATCGCCCGACGCGGAACCCGAACAGCATCGTCATCAGGACGAGGAAGACGAAGAACGGAGCGACGATGATCGGCGCGGCGATGAGGAAGAGCGGCCAGGTGACGACAGCGGCACACACGGCGCCCAGCACAGCTCCGAGACCACCGGCCACCGCCTGCTCGGCCGAAAGGCCTTCAAGTGCGCGCTCACCGCGGTCGAGAGTGCGCATCGCGAGCCGTGCGAGGACTCCGCCGAGCACGTAACCGATCATCGCGCCCACGATCGCGCCCAGCCACAGGCCAGAGAACGGACCGAGTACGCCCTCGCGAGGCCCGGCTCCGAGCCGATCCGCCAACTGGAATCCGGCTCCGGCGCCCAGGACGACCACAGTGAGGCGCAGAGCCTCGACGGCCACGCTGGGGACACGCGTCAGACGCGGGGACATACGCCAACCTTCTTCGAGAACGCCGAGGACCACACGGCCACCGCGGTCGCGGCGGTCAGGAGGCGAGTACCTCGTCGAGAATCGCCTCGGCCTTGTCCTCATTCGTGTTCTCGGCAAGTGCGAGCTCGGACACGAGGATTTGGCGTGCCTTGGCCAGCATGCGCTTCTCACCGGCGGAGAGTCCGCGCTCGCGCTCACGACGCCAGAGGTCGCGGACAACCTCGGCCACCTTGATGACATCGCCACTGGCGAGCTTCTCCAGGTTGGCCTTGTAACGCCGGGACCAGTTGGTGGGCTCTTCGGTGTAGGGCTGGCGAAGGACGTCGAACACCTTCTCGAGCCCTTCCTGATTGACCACGTCGCGGACACCGACGAGGTCGACGTTGTCCGAGGGGACGCGCACCGTCAGATCTCCCTGGGCGACGCGAAGCACGAGGTAGGCAACCTCGACGCCCTTCACGACCCGCATTTCGATGGCTTCAATCGAGGCTGCACCGTGGTGCGGATAGACAACCGTGTCGCCAACCGAGAACGTCATTGGTGGGGTTCCCCTTTCCAGGAAACTGGAGTTTACCACGGCAATTCGGACCCAGACGAGCCGTCATCGCAGGTCAGAGGCCACATGAAGGGGGTCCGCGTCAAGCCCTGACCGGGTAATCCTTCGGGAGGACGAGCGCTCCGCGGCCCTGAAGGTCGGCCTCGACGTACATCGCGGGGACGATGCCCTAGGCTGGCCCCGCCAGTTCAGCCCGTCACGCCCGGTCATCCAGGAGCGAACCCGTGCCTCGCAACACCCGCCGCATCTCGGTGCGCACCGCCACAGCAGTCCTCGCTCTGACGTTCGCGCTGATGCCGGCTCTCTCGGGCTGCGCCATCGGATTCGATGCGGCCACCGGGCAGCAGAAGGACTCAGGCAACGGCACCACGGCGGACATCGGAGCCCTCCAGATCCGCGACCTCACGATCGTCATGGGCCCCTCAGGGTCCAACTCGGCGACCCTCATCGGCACCATGGTCAACACGGGAACCGACGCAGACGCCCTCACCGGGGTCACGATCGTCTCCCAGGCCGATGCGAAAGTGGCTTTCACGGGCCCAGGGGTAGTCGATGGAGCACTGACACTGCCCGCCGCCTCGGCCGCCAAGCCAGCCGCATCCAGCACCCGCTTCGGCTACAACAGCGATACCCACATCGACATCACCGGGCTCAACGTCAGCCCCAGCGCCTTCGTCCAGGTGCAACTGACCTTCACGGTCGCCGGGCAGCCCACGCCGCTGAGCGTGATGACTGTGCTGCCGATCGGAATCTACGAGGGAATCGCCCCGCAGGCCTGAGCCCGCTGGATCTGCCCGCTCGGGCTTGCACCCGGCAGGGTCACGTCTCGAACTTGTAGCCCAGGCCGCGCACAGTGACCAGGTACACGGGCGTGGCCGGATCGGCCTCGATCTTGGCGCGCAGGCGCTTCACATGAACGTCGAGGGTCTTGCCGTCGCCGACGTAGTCGGAGCCCCACACTCGATCGATCAACACACCACGGGTAAGCACCCGGCCCGCATTGCGCAAGAGGATCTCGAGCAGTTCGAACTCCTTGAGTGGCAAGGACACCGGCTCGCCGTCCACCGACACGACATGTCTCTCGATGTCCATGCGCACGGGGCCGGCCTCGAGCAGAGCGGGCAGGAGATCCTCGGGCTCCCCGATCCGGCGCAGCACCGCACGGATTCGCGCGACGAGCTCCCGTGAGGAGAACGGCTTGGTGACGTAGTCGTCGGCCCCGAGCTCGAGCCCGACCACCTTGTCGACCTCCCCGTCCTTCGCCGTGACCATGATGATCGGGACGCTGGAACGCTGGCGCAGGCTCCGGCATACCTCGGTGCCCGACATGCCCGGCAGCATGAGGTCGAGCAGCACAAGGTCGGCGCCGTGCTGGTCGAACATGGCCACGGCCTCGGGGCCCGTGCTGGCGATGCCGACCTCGAACCCCTCTTTGCGCAGCATGAACGACAGGGCATCGGAGAAAGATTCTTCGTCTTCGACAACGAGGACACGGGTCATGAGGAGTGCACTCCTTCGAGGGCATTGGCATCGCTGGCGGCAGCCAACGGGAGACGCAGGGTGAAGGTCGAACCCGCACCTTCGACGGACCAGACCGCGCAATCGCCGCCATGGTTGACGCATACGTGCTTGACAATCGCTAGGCCGAGCCCGGTGCCACCGGTGAGCCGAGAGCGAGCGGGGTCAACCCGGTAGAAGCGCTCAAAGATGCGTGACTGCTCGTCCACGGGGATGCCGATGCCCTGGTCGGTGACGCTGATCTCGACGAGCTCTCCGGCCCGGCGCGTACCAACGGCCACGCGGGTGCCAGGCGGCGAATACGCGAGTGCATTCGTGAGCAGATTACGCAGAGCCATCACGAGCTGGCTCTCATCTCCCAACACCACGGCGCCGCTCGGTTCAGCGACCACGACTTCGATGTCCCGCGCGTGCGCGAGCAGCTTCGTCGCATCGACCGCCTCAGAGACAAGGTGGTCGATCTCCACCGGGCCTGGGTGCCGAAGCGGATCGTGACTCTGCAGGCGGGAAAGGTCGATGAGGTCGTTGACCAGGTTCGACAAGCGCTGCGACTCGATCTGCATGCGCGCCGAGAAGCGCTGCACCGCCTCGGGATCATCGCTTGCGGCCTGCACGGCCTCGGCCAGCAACGACAACGCGCCGACCGGAGTCTTGAGCTCGTGCGAGACATTCGCAACGAAATCCCGACGTACCGCATCGATGCGATAAGCGTCGGAGAGGTCCTCCACGAGGACGAGGGCAGCGGTGGGCGAGAGCGGGGCTACGCGCACTCGCGCGTGTACTACCCCCTTACCCAGCGGGGGACGCCGAAGTTCGACATCCTCCTCGCGGATGACTCCGTCATGGCGCACCGCGGTGACCAAGGTCAAGATCTCGGGGATCACTACCCGGCTGCCCAGCAGAATCCCGAGCGTGGCCGACTCGGCCGATGCGCGTAGGACGGTGTTGTCGGCACCCACGACAAAGGCAGCACCGGGCAGTACCGCGAGCAGCCGCCCAAGGCCTTCGGGAACATTCGGGGACGGGACACCGTCAACGTCGAATGAGGCCGGCACCCGACCACTCTCGCGGCGAGCGGCCAGCAACCATCCCGCCGCCCCGCCAGCGACGAGGCCGACCACAGAGGCGAGCGCCACAGAGCCGGCAACGTCCACGGCCCCACGATAGGCCGAGAATGCCAGGAGACCCACGCACGAGCCCGCGGGATGGAAGGTCTTCGCCCGTTGTTCATCCGGGGCACCAGATGTTCACCTGCCAGAAAGGTTCGCGCCTCCCGCCTGCACCGGTTCGGGGTCCTACTGGCCTACCCTGGAGGCTGGCGCCCGGATCACGACCGGCTTGAGGTCCTGTGTGGTGAGCCAGGTGCTCTACCCCACGCACGTCACCACACCACGACGAGGACCAACCCCATGCGCGAGGCCTACCACGAGCAGCTCGACCGGGTGAGCGACGATCTCGTCGAGATGACCCGGCTTGTCGCGTCCGCGATGAACCGTGCCACACAGGCACTGCTCGACGCAGACCTCTCGCTCGCCGAGAGCGTGATTGCAGGCGACGAGGCGATCGACGCCATCGCAGCGAAGGTGGAGGCCGACTGCTTCCAGGTATCAGCCCGCCAGCAGCCGGTGGCCACCGACCTGCGCATCGTGGTTGCCGCATTGCGGATCTCGGCCTCCCTCGAGCGGATGGGCGACCTCGCCGCGCACATCGCGAAGTCGGCCCGGATGCGCTACCCCGCCTCGGCAATCCCGGCGCAGTTGCGCCCCACTTTCCAGGCGATGGGCGCCGTAGCGCAGAACGTCGTCGGCAAGACCGGATCGGTGATCGCCACCAAGGACATCACCATGGCCGCCGACATCGCACGCACTGACGAGGAGATGGACAAGCTCCACCGAGAGCTCTTCGTCACCGTGCTCTCACCCACCTGGAACTTCGGGGTCGAGGCTGCCGTTGACGTCACCCTGCTCTCGCGCTTCTACGAGCGGTTCGCCGACCACGCGGTGACGATCGCCAAGCGCGTGGTGTACGTCGCAACAGGTGCGCCCTACTCCGAGGTCGATCCCGAGGCCATGCTCGAGCGCCTTTAAACGGTGAACGGACGACCTGTTCGACCGTGATCAGGTGGCCGCCCGCTCCGCAGTCCGGGGCTCGTATCGCCGGCACAAGGGGAATGCGGGAGACTGAACCACCGTTCGCACCTTGCGGGCCCATGTCGTCACTCGCCCGCGTTTCTGGGTGCCATCGGCTCTGCAGGCTCTCTTGCTCGTTCCGTCGCGACGCTCAGTGGGGAGGGACCTCAAGGTGACGATGCCACTCGAGTCCGACCTCCAGCGATCTCGGCCCGCGCGGCCCCTGTCCCTGGTGGGTGATGATCGACCAGTGCCGCGAAGGGTCGCCGTACTCTCCGTTCACACCTCGCCTCTAGACCAGCCGGGCACGGGCGACGCCGGAGGTATGAACGTCTACGTCACCGAGGTCGCCCGTCGACTTGCGCGACGTGGAGTCGAGGTCGACATCTTCACGCGCGCCACCTCGGGCGACCTGCCGTCGAGCGTCGCGATGGCACCCGGCGTGACGGTGCGACATATCACCGCCGGGCCCTTCCAAGGGTTGGCGAAAGAGGATCTCCCCGGGCAACTCTGCGCGGTCACCTCTGGGATCCTTCGCGCCGAGGCATCGCGGCCCGAGGGTTGGTACGACGTAGTCCACTCGCACTATTGGCTTTCTGGTCAGGTCGGCTGGCTGGCGGCCGAGCGTTGGAACGTCCCGCTCGTCCATGCCATGCACACGATGGCGAAGGTCAAGAACCTCACACTTGCCGAGGGCGACCTCCCCGAGCCTGACGGCAGAGTGATCGGTGAGCAGCAGGTGGTCGAGGCCTCGGATCGCATCGTCGCCAACACCGAAGCCGAGGCACAGCAACTGCTCGACCTCTATGCCGCACGTCCGCACCAGGTCGCGGTCATCAATCCGGGCGTGGATCTCGACGTGTTCTCACCCCTCGGGCGCGCCGGTGCACGGGCACGGGTCGGGGTCGATCCCGACAAGCTCGTCCTGCTTTTCGTGGGCAGGATCCAGCCGCTGAAGGCACCCGACGTGCTCATCAAGGCCGTGGCCGCGATGGTCTCCGCGACGCCCAGCCTGCGCGAGCGCCTCCACGTCGTGATCTGCGGAGGTCCCTCGGGCACCGGGATGGCACACCCACACGCGCTCGAGGACCTCGCGACGGCGAACGGAATCGGCGACCTCGTCCGCTTCGTACCGCCCGTCGACCGTGTGCGTCTCGCCGACTGGTACCGCGCAGCCGACATCTGCGTGGTGCCGTCCTACTCGGAGTCTTTCGGGCTCGTCGCTGTCGAGGCACAGGCCTGCGGCACCCCTGTGGTCGCGGCCCGTGTCGGTGGGCTCCCGACTGCCGTCGCCGACGGAATCAGCGGACTACTGGTCGACGGCCATGATCCCCTGGTGTGGGCCGAAACCCTGGGCCGAACCGTCACTGATCCGGGGCTTCTCAGGCGGCTGTCCGCCGGGGCAACCGCCCATGCGTCCCGGTTCGGTTGGGAGGCCACGGCCGAGGCCACCCTCGAGGTGTACCGCGACGCGATGGCCGAACGTGGCGCATCGCGCATCCGCGCCGGCTCACGCACGTGACCGCGTCGGCCGAGGCCTCGGCCATCCTGCGAGCGGCCCTGGCTGACCACGACCTCGAGGTCGAGGAGTCCGAGCCCGGTCGCTTCGTCGTGGTACTTCCTGGCGAACGCAAACAGAAGACCACCTGCTCGATCGTCGTGGGCGAGCATGCTGTGACAGTGCAGGCGTTCGTCGCCCGTCACGTCGACGAGAACGCCGAACGCGTCTACCGCTGGATGCTCGAACGCAACCTCCGGATGTACGGAGTCTCGTTCGCCATCGACCACCTCGGTGACATCTACCTTTCCGGCCGGCTCCCTCTTAGCTCTGTCAACGCACATGAGGTCGATCGCATCCTCGGCTCAGTCCTCGAGTACGCCGACGGCTCGTTCAACACGATCCTGGAGCTCGGATTCTCCAGTGCTATCAAGCGCGAATGGGAATGGCGCACGAGCCGCGGTGAATCAACTTCCAACCTTGAGGCGTTCCGTCACATCGCCGAACCGGGCGACTGACACCGTGCGCGTCGGTTTCGCTCTCGCAATCGGGCACAATGAGCGACCATGAGCAACGCGCCGTACACCCTGGTCCTGCTCCGCCACGGCGAGAGCACCTGGAACGCCAAGAACTTGTTCACCGGATGGGTGGACGTCGACCTCACCGAGAAGGGCGAGGCCGAGGCCCGGCGAGGCGGCGAACTCCTGGCCACGGCCGGCGTCCTGCCCGATCTCCTGCACACCTCGCTGCTGCGAAGGGCGATTCGCACCTCCGAGATCGCGCTCAACGCGTGCGACCGTCACTGGATCCCCGTCACTCGTAACTGGCGGCTGAACGAACGGCACTACGGCGCGCTGCAGGGCAAGGACAAGAAGGCAACCCTCGCGACCTACGGCGACGAGCAGTTCATGCTCTGGCGCCGGTCCTACGACGTCCCCCCGCCGCCTATCGCGGCCGACGATGAGTTCGCGCAGACGGACGATGCCCGCTATTCATGGCTACCGCCGGAGGCCCGACCCGCCACCGAGTGCCTCGCCGACGTTGTACGACGACTGCTGCCCTACTGGGAGGACGTGATCGTCCCCGACCTTCGCACCGGCAAGGTCGTGCTCGTTGCGGCGCACGGAAACTCTCTGCGCGCCATGGTGAAACACCTCGATGGCATCTCCGACGCCGACATCGCCGAATTGAACATCCCCACGGGAATTCCGCTTGTCTACCGGCTCGACTCGAATCTTCGCCCCGTAGTGCGCGGCGGCGAGTACCTCGACCCCGCAGCAGCGGCAACCGCCGCGGCCGCGGTCGCGAACCAGGGCAAGGGCTGATCTTTATCTGAGGAGTGTTCGCCTAGGAACGGGCGAGCACCGACCACGGAACAGTCAACTCACCGAGACGCCATCGACCCGGGCCGTCGTTCACCTCGACTCCCGAATCTCGCAGCGCCGACACGGTGGCGATCCACCTCTGACGGGCTCCGAAATCCGCATGTGGCGCCGCGGTCGCCCAGCAGCGATCAAGGCGCTGCAAGAACTCGTGAACCGGCTCACCCGGAACATTGCGATGGATCAACGCCTTCGGCAGCCGCTCGGCAAGATCGGATGGCCGACCCAGCCCGGCAAGCCTGGTAGAGAGCGTGAGAGAGAGCGGCTCCGAGGCGCCGGCAGCGAGGGTTACCCACCAGGCATGACGTCCGAGTTCGTCACACGTCCCTTCGACGAGAAGCCCGTCAGGGTGCAGCCGTGCCGTCATCGTCGCCCACGCCTGCGCGACGTCGGATTCGTCGTATTGGCGCAAGACGTTGAAGGCGCGCACGATCAGAGGCTGCCTGCCGTCGACCGGCAGCTCGAAACCCCCGCGCCTAAAGGTGAGGGAGTCATCGGCATACTCCATGGCTGCCGATACTCGAACGGGATCGATCTCGATCCCTACCACCGTGACATCGGGTCTGATGCTGCGCAGACGATCGCGCAGATCGCGTGGGGTCCAGGCAGCCGCACCGTAGCCGAGGTCGACCACAAGCGGATCGGCCGCACCGCGGAGCCGGGCACCTGCCGCGTGGGCGATCCAGCGATCGACACGTCGAAGCCGATTCGGGTGCGTGGTTCCGCGGGTGATCGTCCCGACGGGGCGGGACGCGCGTGTCACCAGCGCGAGCCGCGCGAAGCCTCGATCACCCGACGGCGAACATCGACGAGGTAGACGATCGCAGCCACGATCCCGGCCAGGCCAAGGATCGAGAGGATGCCTCCACCCAGGGCGGGGAACAGGAGTTGAGCCGCGGCACCACCGCCGAGCAGGACGATCCAGAACTTCTTCGTCTTGCGGTCTGCCGCAGGGTAGGCATCGGCCCGGTGGCGGGTAGCGTCGATCAACGCGACCGCCCCCAGGATCAGGCATGCCCAGTAGACGGCTTGATACACGAGTCCTGATACTGAAATCACGTCCGGATCATACGTAACCGCCCGGGCCGGAGCAGAACGAGGCGCCCCCTGAGTTAGCGGTTGACGGCCGATCGAACCCGGGCGACCGCGACGTCCGCGCGCATCCGCAGTTCGCTCGCCACAGGTGCGATCGTCTCGGACGCGACCCGGCGACGCTCACGTGCGCGGGCCTTGATGTCGAGCACAGCGGCCTCGGCGCTGTGGCGCCCATGCGTCGCGACGGCTCCTATGGAGGCCACCAACGGCGTCACCATCGCACCGGCAGTCTGACGGCTCCCCGATGTCATCTCGGCCATGGAGGTGAGCAGCGGGGCTACGGCAACCTCGATTGCGTGGCGGCCCTGAGACGTGCGAGTGGCCACACGACTGCGGTACGGAGCGAGCGCGACCTCGACCACGTTCAGCGCCTCGGCCGCGCGGGACGTCACACGACTGCGGTACGGGGCAAGCGCAGCATCGGCCACGTGTAGGCGCTCTGCAGCGAGCTCTCGCACGTTCTCGACCAGGGGGGTCACCACGGCCTCGACCGCGTGGAGGCGCTCCGCGGTGAGCTCTCGCACGTTCTCGACCAGGGGGGTCACCACGGCCTCGACCGCGTTGGTCGTGACGGCAATCTGTCCTTCGACTCGACGTCGCAGCGCCGCCGAGTCCGGGATGTCGGTGAGAACCAGTCGCGTCCGCGCCACAGGGACCTCGAGCTGTCGCGTCTCCTCGGAGGAGGCCTCACGGATGCGCGGGAGAGGCTGGGCCTGCCGGGCAGACTCGGCGGACTTACTCGCCGTGGTCGCCTTCGTTCTCTTGGGTGCCGTGGTCGCCTTCGTTCTCTTGGGTGCCGTGGTCGCCTTGGGAGCCGTCGCCTCCGTGACCGCCTCCACGTCATGCGGCGCCGCGTCCGACATTGCCTCAGTGTCCAAGGCCTTCTCGGGTGTGCTGTTCTCGCTCATGAGATGTCCTTCACGGTTGTGTCGGAATCCTTGGCGGCCGCAGCCAGGCGGCCTCCGGTGGGTCCGACGGTTGCGTCTGCATCGACAGGCTCCGCCATCGAGGCCGCGGCGACGTTTTCGGCCTGGAACGCCGAATACACATGCAGGAGAGCTTGGCGCTGACGCTCCGAGAGCGTCTGGTCGGCCGCGATCGCCTCAGTAACCAGCGCATCGCCGATTTTCGGCTGGAGAAGGCCGGCACGTACGTACAAGCTCTCGACCGAGATCCTCAGCGCCGAGGCGATCTGCCCGAGAATCTCCGCGCTGGGCTTCTTCAAGCCTCTCTCCACCTGCGAGAGGTAGGGGTTGGAGACCCCTGCCCTCTTGGCCAGTTGGCGAACCGAGACCTCCGCCGATTGGCGCTGCTCGCGGATGAACTCCCCGAGCGTATGAACATCGATCGCAGCCATACCCCCAGCATGACCCCCACCGCTTGCTAAAGCAAGCGCCCAGCAAGCACCCACCCCATTCCGGTGAATGTGCCCTGGGCGGCCCTAGAGGCCGCCAGGCTTCCCCCGATCATGCAGCCGAGGCGTCGAGCACCCGCCCCCGCTCCAGGCGACGCCTGAGCCAGAGCGACACGTAGACCAGAGCGACAAGGGCCGGAACCTCGATCAGGGGACCGATCACGCCTGCCAACGCCTGCCCCGACGTGACACCCCACACTCCGATACTCACCGCGATCGCCAACTCAAAATTGTTGCCCGCCGCTGTGAAGGCCAGCGTCGCCGTCTTCGGGTATCCCAGACGAGCTCGTGCACCCAAGAAGAACGACACTCCCCACATCACGGCGAAATACGCGAGAAGTGGAAGTGCGATGCGGGCAACCGCACTTGGGTCGGACGTGATCGCATCACCCTGAAGCGCAAACATCACCACGATCGTGAAGAGCAGGCCGTAAAGCGCGAACGGGCCGATCCGAGGCAAGAACCGTTGCTCGTACCACTGCCGGCCCCTGGTTCGAATCCCGATCCGGCGTGTGACGTAGCCCGCAACGAGTGGGATCCCCAGGAAGATCACGACGGCCTTGGTGATGTCCCAGGTCGAGAACTCGACGTCCTGGGTGCTTAGTCCCAGCCATCCAGGAAGGATCCTCAGGTAGAAGGTCCCAAGCAACGCATAGGCCGCGATCTGGAACAACGAGTTCATCGCGACGAGCAGGGCGGCTGCCTCGCCATCGCCCCGCGCGAGGTCGTTCCAGATCAACACCATCGCGATGCATCGGGCCAGTCCGATGACGATCAACCCAGTTCTGAACGCAGGCTGATCGGCGAGGAAAACCCACGCCAGCGTGAACATGAGCGCGGGCCCGATGATCCAGTTGAGCAGCAGCGAGAGCCACAGCAACCGTCGATCTCCGGTGACGTGGCCCATTTCCTCGTAGCGAACCTTGGCCAATACGGGGTACATCATGAGGAGGAGGCCGAGCGCGATGGGCAGTGACGTTTGTCCGACCTTCACAGAATCCAACGCCGACTGAACCGAAGGAACTAGGCGGCCAAGGAGCAGCCCCAACGCCATCGCAAGCAGGATCCATACGGGAAGGAAGCGGTCGAGCAGCGAGAGCCGGGCGAGCACGGCTTCCTCGCGCGACTTCGGCATCTGAGGACCAGGTGCGTCGCTCATGTCGCCTCACCAGGCGCGAGGAGAGTGGCGATCATGCGACGGGGGCGATGTCGGCGATCAGTTCTTCGATGCGGCGACGGATTTCATCGCGAATCGGGCGCACCGACGCGACACCCTGCCCGGCTGGATCGTCCAGTCGCCAGTCTTCGTAACGCTTGCCCGGGAAGAACGGGCACACGTCGCCGCAGCCCATCGTGATGACCACGTCGGAGACTTCGACAGCCTCGGTGGTGAGCACCTTCGGCGTCTCGGCGGAGATGTCGATGCCCTCCTCCGCCATGGCCTCGACGACTGCCGCGTTGATCGACTCTGCGGGCGCTGATCCGGCCGAACGAACCTCGATACGGTCACCTGCAAGGTGGGTGAGATATGCCGCGGCCATCTGCGAACGGCCAGCATTGTGAATGCATACGAACAGGACGGAAGTCTTGTGACTCATGGTGATTCAGGCTCCCAGAACTTGGTTGTAGGTGACGAGGTCGGTGTGTGGGTCTGCGCGCTATCGACGCGCGAGAACGCGCCGCAACTCATCGAGGCGGTGAGGGACGACGGAGTACCACACCCACGTGCCCCGCTTGTCTGCTTCGACGAGCCCCGCTTCGCGCAAGACTTTGAGGTGATGGCTCACCGTGGGCTGACTCTTGCCGACTGGTTCAACGAGGTCGCAGGCACAAACCTCCCCCGCAGCGGATGTGGCGATGAGGTTCAGGAGCTGGAGCCTGACCGGGTCAGCGAGGGCCCTGAAGGCCTCCGCCAACACCCGGGCATCCGCGGGGTCCAACGGTTCTCGACGAATGGGCGCGCAACAGGCGGCAAGGTCGAGCACGTCAAAAACGTCCCCACCAGGAGTGGGGGTCACCGGGGAGGACTTTGACATACGTGAATATTGACAGAGTTCGATCTATTGAGCAACATCGATTACCGTCGATATTGATCGAGACCGCCTGCGAGGTTCGCCACAGCACCCACCGTGGGATCGAGGGCGAGCTAAATTGCGGCAAACCCGGCTTAGAGGGCGCCGGAAGCCACTAGCCCGCCACTCCCGCTGCACCCGACGATAGGGAAGCCCTCGGGCCCAAAACCAACCCGCAGTGGGGAACCTGAGCGGCCTCTAGGGCCGCCCAGGGCACATTCACCGCGGAATGGGGGTTAGTTAGGGGCGGTTGAGGTCGGGGGCCAAGAGGTGGTCGATGGTGGCGGTGCCCGTGCGGTAGCGGGAGGTGAGTTCGGCGGAGAGGGTGTCCATCGCGGCTTGGACCGCGCGTCGAACCTCGGAGACCTCGGCCTCGTGCTGACGGAGTCGGATGAGGGCGAGCCGGAGATCGTCCTCGCTGCGCCGCTCGACGTCGGACGTGATCGCATCCGCGACGACCTGTTCGACCTCGCGACGATGCTCATCAACTCGAGAGGGCTCCACGGTCGTGTGCCGCCCGAGGCCGTGGACACTGCGCTGCTCGTCGCCCAGCACACGGCCGAGATCGTCGACGACCGCTCCCGCGCCCGAGTCCGGGTCGCGGCGCGAAAGTTCGGCCTCGACGATATCGATGCGCCCGTGCAGGATTCGCCGAAGGTAGGACAGGTCGGCCTCCTCCTGCTCTGCCTCGCGACGGCGTTCCCGAAGGTCTGCGAGGGAAAGCTCGCTCAGCCCGAAGAGGAAGTCGGCAGAGAGCACGAGGTCGACTCGACGTCGACCTCCGGTCATCGGCCTGGTCATCCATCCGCTCCGTTTCGCCTGTCTTTGACATTGAGAAGCGCCCGCGCCTCACCGGTCGTCATCGGAGGTCGCAGTGCCAACGTGGCGAGACTAGCGGCCCGTGCGACGAGTTCGGCGTTGTCACGCACGGGACGCCCCGGCGAGAACGTCAAGGTGTCCTCCATCCCGACCCGCAGGTGCCCGCCCGAGGAGAGCGCCGCCAAGGCCACCGGGAGGGTCGTGCGCCCGACACCCGTGGCAGACCAGGACGCGCCCTGGGGCAGCATCGCGACCATGGCCAGGAGTGACTCCGCCGTCCCGGGAGCGCCCCCAGGGACCCCTAGGACGAGGTCACAATGGATCTGCCCGCCGAACGGCAGCCCCTCGGATTCCAGCAAGCGTCGCAAGGTCGCCACGTGGCCAAGATCGAAGAGCTCGAACTCGGGAACGATCTCCAGTTGATGGCTGCGCCGGAAGAGCTCAACGATGAAGCCCCACGGGTTCATGAACACGTCGGGACCGAAATTGACCGTGCCACAGGTGAGGGAGCAGGAATCAGGGAGGGCGTCGAGGACCGCCAGTCGGGCATCGTAGGGATCAGTGACCGCACCGCCGGTGGACAGCTGGACCACAAGGTCCGTGGCCTCTCGGACCGCGGCGACGCTCGCGGCCAGTAATCCCGGCTCGAGGGTGGGACGAGCCTGGGCATCGCGAATATGAAGGTGGATCAGAGCGGCACCGGACGCCTCGCACGCCTTCGCGGCTTCGACCAGTTCATCGAGCGTGACGGGGAGTCCGGGGGCATCCGCCTTCGCCGTCTCGGCCCCCGTCGGGGCGACGGTGATCAGTGTCGGGGTGGCCACGCCGCCCATCGTGGCACGTTCTGAGCACAAGTCCGGTCTGAGGACTCAATCCGAGCCCCATTCCGTCCGATGGGTGAATCAGCGCCTTCTGTCGGCGCGCCAAAGCCAAGGAGGTGGTGACACGTGCATCACGGTGAATTCCCGGCGCGTGCGGACAGCCTCCTGCTGGAGATGGCGTCCCAACAGGCCACGGGCTGCCTGACGCTGACGGAGCCCGAGGGCGACGAATCGACCGTCTGGTTCCGTGACGGTGAGGTCTACTCGGTCTCCGTACCCGGCCGGCGTCCTCTCCTAGGCGTTCGCCTTGTGTCCTCGGGCGCCCTCTCACCGGAGGCGCTCGCCGAAGCCCTCGAAGTCCAGCGGACCGACCTGCAGGGGTGGCGGCTGGGCGAACTTCTCGTACACCTGGGCTTTGTCGATCGGACGACTGTGGAGACGTTCGTCGGCGAGCAGGTGTGCGACCAGGTCGCTGATCTGCTGCACTGGCGCGTCGCCGAGCACATATTTGCCAACGGCAAGCGGACTCGACAGGACATTTCACCCGCCATCGAGGTCACCGATCTGTTGCATCTGGCACAGGAGCGCGACGGTCACTGGGCCGAGATCACCCCCTTCATCGGCGGCCCGGATTGCGTGCCCGTGCTCTCGAGTTCGCCCAACACATCCTCGAACGTAGTTCTGGGTCCGTATGACTGGGCCCTGCTGTGCAAGGTGGACGGCATTCGCTCGATCGCCGACCTCGCCGACGACTGCGGATTCACGGTCTTCGAGGCTGGGATGGTCGTGGTCGGACTGCTCGAGGCCGGTCTTGTCGACATCGAGGGCCTCGATCCCGAGGACGGTGACGTCGACAGGATGTCCGACCTCGCAGCGGATCCTCGCGACACCGAGGCTCACCATGACCGGCGGGCCGACCTGCTCGCAGCCGCGACGGGAGACGTGGACGAGCAGCCCGCGTTCGACCCCGAGATGGCCGCTGCCCGTCGCTCACTCGACGTGGATGGGCCCTCCGACGAGGAGACGGTTCTCGCCGACGTCGTGTCGCTCGCCCACGAGCGCGAGGCGCGAGACGAGGCCGAGAGGATCGCACTCGAGGAAGCCCGGGCCCTAGACGCCGCACGCGCACAAGCCGAAGACGGCGCACGCGCCGAGGCCGAAGACGCCGCACGCGCACAAGCCGAAGACGCCGCACGCGCGGAGACCGAGCGCCTCGCCCGCGAACGGAGCGAAGCCGAGGAGCTCGAACGCGAGGCCCTCGAACAGCTCGAGCAGCGCGAGTACGAGTCGCAGTCCCGCGACATGTCCGCCCCTGTCGCCGCCCTCGATGGGCTTGAGCGTCACCAGTTCGCCGCGATGCTGACAGATCTGGTGAAGGACGCCTCCTCCGTCGGCGAGCCTCGGAAGGAGTTTCCACTGCCCACGACCAACGCGCCGGGGAACCCGCGTGTCGATCTCGAGGTCTCACCGAGTGCAGGCAGCAACCGCCCCGACGCCGGTCAGGGCGAACGTCGCACCTACAGCCCGTTCGACCCTGAGCCCACGACGATCGATCCGGAACGCGAAACGGCACTCGCAGGCGCCTCCCCTCGCGCCGAGGGTGCCGACATGGCCGCGCTGCTCCGCGAGCTCTCGAGCCTCGGAGGCGGATACGACAATGAGCAGCCAGGACAGGGCCGCGGCGAGGTTGTTCCCCGGACCACCCACCCGACCTACGACAGCCGCAATGCCAAGAAGAAGAAGGGGTTCTTCGGCCGGTGACGTCCAGCACCAGGTCCATCACGCCCCGGTAGCCGATCGATCGGCCCGCCGCCTCACGGCGCGCCAGAGCACGTGAACCGCCCACAGACGCGAGAGTGATCACGTCCCTGGCACTATCGGCCCATGCGAGCAGTGGTGCAGAGAGCGTCAGGCGCGCGCGTCGTCGTCGCCGACATGACCGTGTCAGCCTTCGAGGGCCCCGGACTCGTCGTCCTGGTGGGTGTCACCCATGGCGACACCGTCGACACCGCCCGCCGACTCGCCCACAAAGTCCACGAGCTGCGGATATTCGACCACACGCACGCAACTGCCGAACTCCTCGACCAACGGCGCGAGTTGTCTGCCGCGGAACTCGGGCTGCCAGTGATCGTCGTGAGCCAGTTCACGCTCTATGGCGACACCCGCAAGGGCCGCCGCCCCACATGGACGGCCGCAGCGCCCGGCGCAGTCGCCGAACCCCTCGTGGCCGCGGTCGTGGAGGCGTTGCGTGAACGCGGTGTAGAGGTGGGCAGCGGGATCTTCGGCGCTGATATGCGTGTTGAGTTCGTCAACGACGGCCCGATCACCTTGGTGATCGACGTCGACGAGGCCTGATGACGCGGGCTGATACCGCGAGAGCCCTCGCGGTCAGAGACCCGCGACGAATCCCTTGAGCCAGGAGACCAAATCGGGCCCGAGGTCGTCGCGCTCACAGGCGAGTCGGACCACCGCCTGCAGGTAGGACAAGCGATCACCGGTGTCATAGCGGCGCCCCCGGAACACCACACCGATGACGCCGCCGCCCTGATCCTCGGGAATCTCGCGCGCGAGAGTGCGCAGCGCATCGGTCAGTTGGATCTCGCCACCGCGGCCTGGGTCTGTCCGTTCCAGGACGGCGAACACGGCGGGGTCCAGGACGTAGCGACCAATGACCGCGAAGTTGCTCGGCGCATCCTCGACTGCGGGCTTCTCGACGAGGTCGGTGATGCGGACGATGTCCTCACCGCGACCGATCGACTCGACAGCCGCGCAGCCGTACTTGTGGATCTGATCGCGCGGCACTTCCAGGAGCGCGACGACGCTGCCCCCGAATTCGCGGCGCACGTCGATCATGGGGGCGAGCAACGGGTCGCGGGGATCGATGAGGTCATCTCCCAGCAGGACTGCGAAGGGTTCGTCGCCCACGTGGCTGGCCGCGCAGAGCACCGCGTGACCGAGGCCCTTCGGCTCGCCCTGGCGGACGTAGTGGACCATCGCCAAATCGCTGCTGGCACGCACGAGTGCCAACTTCTCGAACTCCCCCTTGGCCTCGAGGGTGTGCTCAAGCTCAGCCGCGCGGTCGAAGTGGTCCTCGAGGGGCCGCTTGTTGCGACCGGTGATCATCAGCACGTCATTGAGCCCGGCCGCTGCAGCCTCTTCGACGACGAACTGGATCGCGGGGGTGTCGACGACCGGGAGCATCTCCTTGGGCGTGGCCTTCGTCGCCGGCAGGAAGCGGGTTCCGAGGCCTGCGGCTGGAATCACTGCCTTGGTCACGACGTCACTTCTCACGTGTTCTCGCTCCTTCTCCCCGGGAAGGCCCGCCGTGACAGGAGGGCTCGACCGACAGCATGCCAAGGACTGCGCACGTGGCGCAGGTCAAGCGGTGACAACGACCTCTTGGGCGGCCGCAACGCCACCGGCCTCCAACGGCCCGACGAGAAGATCGGCTTCGACCGGGACGGAACGCTTGATCACCGCGAGCGCGACCGGTCCCAGTTCGCAGTGCAGCGCGACCGACGTAACAACGCCTACCTCGCGGCCCTCCAGAAGTACCGGGTCGCCCGCCGTCGGAGTCCGCGCCGCGCTGCCGTCAAGATGCAGCTGGACGAGACGACGCGGCGGTCGACCGAGGTTGTGAACCCGCGCAACCGTCTCCTGCCCGCGGTAGCACCCTTTGGACAGGTGAACCGCGGAGGGAACCCAACCGACCTCATGCGGAATCGTGCGGTGATCGGTCTCGAACCCAACACGGGGAACACCGGCCGCCACCCGAAGTGCCTCCCACGCCCACGTACCCGAACCAGGACGGCCGGCCACGTAGGCCCCGAGGCCCTCGCGGGGCACGAACACCTCACGCCCCACAAGGACGTCCGGGCGCACCGGAACGTACCGCTGAGATGCGGGATCGTCAGCGCTGCGCTCGCCGAACTCACGCGGGATCAGGTAGGTCGGCAACGTCGGATGTGCCTCGACGATCGGCTCAGCGACCACCGCGTAGTCAGCGGTGACATCAGCGATGTCGACACGCAACATGAATCGCATGCGCTCGAGGTAGGCGACCAATGTCTCGACAGTGCCCGGCTCGACACTGATCCATGTCGTGGCGCCGTCATCAACTAGATGCAGCTCATGCTCGACATGGCCGTGCGGGCTCAGGATCAGATCGAGCGCCGACTGCCCCGGGGCAAGCGACTCCACATGTTGGGTCGTGAGCGAATGCAACCAGGAGAGCCGATCTGGCCCGGTGACCGTGACAACACCACGGTGCGACAGGTCGACCCAGCCCTCACCGCGAAGAAGCCGGCGCTGTTCCCCGTGGGGATCGCCGTAGTGCCAGGGCACTCCGGAGTCGGGTGATCCTGGCGGCGCTGGGCACGCGCCAGGGAGCTCGAGCAAGGAACTTGCGACGATGAGACTCACGTCGAGGCCAACCACTCCTGGCGCCGAATACTTCCCGAGCCGACGACGTGAGAGCCGATCATGGCGCCACCGGAATGTTCACGTCGCATGCGGCGCAGCGCCCGTGGAGCGCCACGTGGCTGATATCGGTGACGAAACCCGTCGCGACCTTGACCTCGCCAAGGAACGCTTCTGCGATCTCGGCGTCGATGCTCTGCACGGCACCACAGCCATCGCACACCAGATGGATGTGCACATGGTCGTCGACCGCGTGATAGGTCGGTGCCCCGTGCCCGATGTGGGCGTGCGTGACCATCCCGACCTCTTCGAGCACCTCGAGATTGCGGTAGACAGTCGAGAGGTTGACTCCCGAAGCCGTGCGTTGGACTTCGGCGAGGATCTCCTCAGGAGTTCCATGGCGAAGACCTTCGACGGCCTCGAGGACGAGCTGTCGCTGCGGCGTGATGCGATAGCCACCGGCCCGGAGTCTTTGCTCCCATTGGTCTTTGGCCATGTCGACTATGCCTTCTTCAACCGCGCGGAGAGGTGTGATGTGAGCGGCTGGCCGACCGCGGCCATGTCATAGACCCACATGAGCTCACCGTCCACGAGGCCGAACAGGCGATGGCCCGCGGTGTACTCCTTGGCCGAGGAGGTGCGGGCGATCACGTCGGTGCGCAACTCGACCCTGGCCCCGGTGACGGTGGCATCGGCGATCTCGCTCACGGTGACTTCACCGATCCACACCTCGGCGAATCCGGTCGGATGGGCGAGCAATACCTCGACATGGTTGTCGGGCCGCGGGCGCCAGTAACCCGATTCGACGGCCAGCGGCTTCACCCTGTTGCCATCGGCGTCGAGGAGCCACGCACGACTGGAGTAAGACAAGAACGGCCGTCCGTCGCTGGCGAAGGTGACCTCCTGAGCGAAGTGGAAATCACCGACGGTCGGGTAGCCGCCCACGCCGACGCCAACCCACGTGCCAATAAGCCACGAGAGGCTCAAGAGCTCGGGGGGAAGTCCAGACGTCGAACCGGTGACAGTCATGCGCGAGCCTTTCGGGGGTTGCGGCGAAGGCGGTCAGCCCTGGCGACGGAAGAGCCGTACGACCACTGTTCCCGCGGCGGCGGCGAGGCCGAGGATCACGAGCACGAGCAGCGCTATGGGAACGGTCTCAAGCACATGGGCGATCCTAGCCGCCACCTGGTGTGGGCGGCCTTCTCGCGCGGACTTCGCACGCGGCCTTTGCTGACCAAGGCAGGCCGCTATCCGGCCTCGCATCCCGGGCGCCGGTCGCATACGCGATGCACTAATCGGCCTAGGCTGACACGCATGTCCCGTCGACTCCTGATCAAAGTCACGTGCGGAGCCGACGAGCCCGAACGGCTGTCCCAGGCACTCACCGTCGCTGCCACCGCGGTGGCCTCAGGTGTTGAGGTATCGCTGTGGCTCACTGGCGACGCGTCGTGGCTCGCCGTTCCGGGACGCGTACCCGACCTCGGTCTCGAGCACGCTCTCTCCCTTGGCGATCTTGTCGAGACCGTGCTCGCCGGTGGTCGCATGACCCTATGCAGTCAATGCGCGGCCCGACGCGAGATCACTCCCGAGTCCGTGTGGGACGGCGTCCGGATCGCCGGCGCCGCGACATTCGTCGACGAGGCCACTTCCTCGGACGTCCAAGCCCTCATCTACTGAGGCACACCAACGCGAGGCTCCCCCACGACGAACGATGGCCGCGACCCCGAGGGGGCGCGGCCATCGACACTGTGGAGCAACGTGCGCGTGCTGAAATATCAGACAGCGACGGCGATCTCGGCCACCTGGCCGCGCTGCGCCGCCACTGAGCGATCGACCGACGCACCCGGCGCGAGAGTGCGCAACGTCCAGGTGCCCGGTGCGGCGAAGAAGCGGAACTGACCAGTCGCGCTGGTCGGGACCTCAGCTGTGAACTCGCCACCTGCGTCGAGAAGCCGAACGTAGGCGCCACCGACGGGCTGGCCGTCCTTCGTCACCGTTCCCTGGATGACGGTTTCCTTGGCCACGTCGATTCCTTCCAATGAGAGCCCGCCCACGGTTGCAGCGCACATCAGGCTGCCCCACCCTCGGTGGTGCCGGGCGCGTCGCCGAGCTGAACGGGAACACCGACGAGGGCCCCGTACTCGGTCCACGAGCCGTCGTAGTTGCGGACGCTGCTCTGCCCGAGCAGTTCGTGCAGCACGAACCACGTGTGAGCCGAGCGCTCGCCGATGCGGCAGTAGGCGATCGTGTCCTTGCTGAAGTCGACGCCAGCACCGCCGTAGAGAGTGTTCAGCTCGTCGTCGGACTTGAACGTGCCGTCATCGTTGGCGGCCTTGCTCCACGGAACGCTGACGGCCGTGGGGATGTGGCCGGCACGCTGCGACTGCTCCTGCGGCAGGTGCGCAGGCGCGAGGAGGCGTCCGGCGTACTCGTCGGGCGAGCGGACGTCGACGAGGTTGACCTTGCCGAGCTCGTTGATGACATCGTCGCGGTAGGCGCGGATCGAGGTGTCCTGCTCCTGCGCGACGTAGGTCGCCGCCGTGCGCGAGGGGACCTCGGCCACGAGTGCACGCCCATCGAGCTCCCACTTCTTGCGCCCGCCGTCGAGCAGCTTGACGTCCTGGTGACCGTAGAGCTTGAAGTACCAGTAGGCGTAGGACGCGAACCAGTTGTTGTTGCCGCCGTAGAGAACGACGGTGTGGTCGTTGCCGATGCCCTTGCGCGAGAGGAGGGCCTCGAACTGCGTCTTGGTAACGAAGTCGCGGCGGACCGGGTCCTGGAGGTCGTCGCGCCAGTCGATGCGCACGGCGTTCCTGATGTGGTTCTTCTCGTAGGCGCTGGTGTCTTCGTCGACCTCGACGAGGACAACGGAAGGGTCGTCCAAGCGGGCCTCGACCCAGTCGGCGTCAACGAGGACGTCGCTGCGGCTCATGGTGGATCTCCTTGATTCATGCCCGGAAACGGGCGAGGGGCAGTGCGAGGGAAGGGTGGCAGTGCGGGGACGACGGCGGCGCGCGGTGGTTCAGAGTGCGGCGTTCGAACGACCCGGGATGAGGCGACGGCCGAGGAGGTACATCTCGCAGCCGAGGCAGAAGTTGAACGCGGCGTTCAGGAACGCGGCCGCGAGGGCGAAGGCCACGGCGATGTAGACCACCACGGTGGCCCCGGTGGCGAACCCGACGATCCCGACGATCGCGAACCCGAAACCAACAGCCTGGGCGAACCGCGGCGGCGCCTGGTCCTCGAATGTGGTCGGTGCGGCCAGTCGCGGCCGAACGACGGTACGGAAAACGATGCCGTAGGGCTGGGCGTGCAAGCCCACGATCGACCCGAGGCCGAATACGACGGCCTGGAGAGTGAGCAGCACCGCCGACAGGGTCGACGGGATAGTGAGCAGGGTCAGGGCGAGGACAGCGGTGGTGAGGATCGCGCCGAAACGCGGACCGCGTGCGTCGATCTGACGGGCGAGCTTCGGGGTCGTGGCGGCAGTGCTGGCGTTGATCGTGGTCATGATGTCTCCTGGAGAGCGGCACGGATGGGGTGCGGCGTCCGGACGGAGGTCATGGCGCTCACGTGGGGCCAGGAGGAAACCGTCCGGTCAGGGCATCTGACACATGCAGGAACCGACGCGGCAGTAATCGACTGCCCGCCGCTTAGTGAGTTCCACCGTCTGCATGTCGCTGAGAGTAGGTGCTCGATACCGGCGTCAGCAACGGTGTCCACATGGTGAGACCGGTATCTCTCGCCCCGAGACGCCCCGAGACGCCCCATGAGCCAGGAGTGACCTCGGCGGCCCCCCGTCGATCAGAAGATCTGGCCCAGCGCGGCGATCACATCGGCCTTGCGCGGTGCCCCGGCAGCACGCACGCGCACCAGCCCGGCAGCGTCCAGGACCAGCACGGTGGGCGTGCGCCGCACGTCGAGTCGCCTCACGAGGTCAAGGTGAGCCTCGGCGTCGATCTCGACATGGACAACGCCCTCGAGCATGGCCGACACCTCCTCAAGGATCACTCGGGTGGCCCGGCAGGGTGCGCAGAAGGCGCTCGAGAACTGGACGAGCGTGGCCCTGGCTCCCAGGGGCTCGCCAATGTCCTCGGTTGAGAGCTTGTCGCCCTCATGGGCATAACCCGCCCCTGGGGGCGTACCCGGCACGTGAACGGAGTCGGTGGGATCGGCGGCAATCTCGACCTCGCGCAACCTGCCGTCGGTCGCACGGCGGTAGAGCCCGAACACCGTCGCGAGCACCAGCACCGCGAGAACGACCCAGATCCCGGTCATGCGTGTCTCACCATGCCGGCGACATACCGGGCCCCACGTACATCGTCCGAGAGGCAGCGCCCGAGGCTCTCCCGAAGGTCGCCAGCAGCCCGCGCGGTGAGCCCGTCGACGGGCGCGCTGAGCGGACGGGCGCAAGGGCGGTAGTGATCCACGTGGGCTATCCTGCCTCGTGAGGGACCCGGGCGATGACGCCTCAGGGTCCCTTGACGCATACGGGTCGAGTAAACGCCCCGACGATCCACGGGAGGTCACCGCATGTCGACCCTGCTGTTGCTGACCAACGCACTGCTGCCGTCCTCAGAGGTGCTGCCCGCGCTCGGGCTCCTCTCCCACCAGGTCAAGGTCCTGCCGGCTGAGGGAATGGCGTTGCTCGATGCCCCCGCGTGCGACGCGATCCTGGTCGACGGTCGCCGCGACCTCCCCGCCACCCGAAGCTTCACCCGGCTGCTGCGTACGACCGGGGTCGACGTCCCGGTGCTCCTCGTCGCCACCGAGGGCGGGCTCGTGGGCGTCAACTCCGAATGGGGAGTCGACGACGTCATTCTCGAGACCGCGGGTCCGGCCGAGGTCGACGCCCGCCTCCGGCTGGCCATCGGCAGGCTCGCCCAGATCGTTGATGAAGGTGTGCCCGATGAGATCCGGTCGGGCGAGGTCAGCATCGACGAGGCCACCTACACCGCGCGGGTGCGCGGGCGCGTCCTCGATCTGACATTCAAGGAGTTCGAGCTCATCAAGTTCCTCGCGCAGCACCCGGGCAGGGTGTTCTCGAGAGCTCAACTGCTACAAGAGGTCTGGGGCTACGACTACTTCGGTGGCACGCGGACAGTTGACGTCCACGTGCGGCGCCTGCGCGCCAAGCTCGGCCCCGAGCACGAGGCAGTGATCGGCACCGTGCGCAACGTGGGCTACCGATTCGTGATCCCGCCGCTGCGCGCCGAAGAGTCCAGCTCGGCGTCCCTGCAATCACCCGTCACCTGACCTCGGCCCACGCAGGGGCCACGAGCCCCTAGGGTGCTGACCGTGACCGACCCGATCATCACTCCGCCCGCTGCCGCGGTGCAGTGGGAGGTCCTCCCGCGCCTCGACGAGTCCGACATCAGCGATGTCAGCCTTCTCGTCGAACGCGTCGCGGAGAACGACGGGATCCGGCCGCTGTCGGAACATGTGATGCTGCACCTGCGCTACGGCGGTGATGCCGGGGTCCGGCACATCCTGGCCCGGCTCAACGGCGCGCTCATCGGCTACGCCCACCTCGATGCCACCGACGAGATATCCGGCCCGAGCGCCGAGCTCGCAGTCACACCCTCTGCCCGGCGTACCGGCGTGGGGCGGCAACTGGTCGCCCATCTCCTGCGCGAGGCTCCCGATGGTCGACTCCGCATCTGGGCACATGGCGATCACGGCGGCGCGGGGCCGCTTGCCTCAGTGATGGGCATGCGGCGCTCACGCACCCTGTGGCAGATGCGTCGACCACTCGCCGCAGCGCTGCCCGATCCGGTGTGGCCGGACGGGGTCACACTTCGCTCATTCCTTCCCGGGATCGACGACGACGAGTTCCTGGCGCTGAACCGCCGGGCCTTCGTCGACCTGCCCGACCAGGCCGGCTTGACTCCTGACGATCTTCAAGCGCGGATGTGCGAGCCGTGGTTCGATCCCGAGGGCTTCCTGATCGCCGTCGAGGGGAACGCTGGCAACCAGCGGATAGTCGGCTTCCACTGGACGAAGGTCCACGGCGCGGACGCGCACCGCCACGGTCACGTCGAACGCTCGGGCGAACATGGCCACGAGCATGGCGAGCACAGCGAGCACAGCGCGCACGACCACCACGCGCACGGGCACGGCCATGAGCCCATGGGTGAGGTCTACGTCGTCGGGGTCGCCCCCGACCGCCACGGGCTCGGGCTTGGGCGTGCCCTGACCCTCGCCGGCCTCCAGCATCTGCGCTCACTCGGGCTGCCCGATGCGATGCTCTATGTCGACGCCTCGAACACCACCGCCATCAGGCTCTACACCGACCTCGGCTTCAGCCGCTGGGACGTCGACGTGGAGTTCAGCACCTGATCCTCTCTCCGTCTCGGCGCGCGAGCCTTCCCCCGTCTGGCAAGGTTGCCCCATGAGCACCGAGGCATCCGCGCCGAACGACGCGTCTGAGGACGCGACCTCGCTGCCCGACGACCGCTTTCTCGATCGCGAGTTGTCCTGGCTGGCCTTCAACGAGCGCGTGCTCGCGCTCGCCGCCGACGAATCGATCCCACTTCTCGAGCGAGCGAAGTTCCTGGCGATCTTCGCGAGCAATCTCGACGAGTTCTTCATGGTGCGCGTCGCCGGTCTCAAGCGGCGCATCGCCACCGGCATCGCCGTGCGCGCGGCGAGCGGGCTCATGCCCCGCGAAGTGCTCGAGGGGATCTACGAGCGCAGCTCGGAGCTCATGCGTCGTCAGGCCGACCTTTTCCACGGCGAGATCGAGCCCGCTCTGTACCTCGAGGGCATCAGGATCCTGCGATGGGAGGAAGCCTCTGCCACCGAACGCGACCAGCTCGGCCAGTTCTTCCGCGACAAGGTGTTCCCCGTCCTCACCCCGCTCGCGGTCGACCCTGCACACCCCTTCCCCTACATCAGCGGGCTTTCGCTGAACCTCGCTGTGGTGGTACGCAACCCGATCACCCGCACGGAGTTGTTCGCACGGGTCAAGGTTCCTCCGATCCTTGAGCGGCTCGTGCTCGCAGGGCCATCGCGGTTCGTCCCACTCGAGGACATCATCGCCGCGCACCTCGGCGAGCTCTTCCCGGGCATGGATGTCCTTCAGCACCACGCGTTCCGGGTCACACGCAACGAGGATGTCGAGGTCGAGGAGGACGACGCCGAGAACCTCCTTCTCGCACTCGAACGCGAACTGATGCGTCGTCGCTTTGGGCCGCCCGTCCGACTCGAGGCCGAGCACTCGATCGACCCGCACGTGCTCGACCTGCTGGTGCGCGAACTCGGGATCGGCACTGAAGAGGTCATCCGGATCCCCGGCCTACTTGACCTCACCGGCCTCTGGGCACTCGACCGCCTCCCGCGCGACGACCTGAAGATGCCGCCGTTCCTGGGCCGTACCAGCCGCGAACTTGCCGAGGTCGAGACCGCATCGCCCCCTGACGTGCTCGAGGCGATGCGCGATCACGAGATCCTGCTGCACCACCCCTACGACTCGTTCTCCACGAGCGTCCAGCGCTTCCTCGAGCAGGCTGCCGCCGATCCCCAGGTCCTGGCGATCAAGCAGACCCTCTACCGCACCAGCGGTGACTCCCCGATCGTCGACGCCTTGGTTGCGGCTGCCGAGGCGGGCAAGCAGGTGCTGGCGATCGTCGAGATCAAGGCGCGCTTCGACGAGCAGGCCAACATCGACTGGGCGCGCAAGCTTGAGCGCTCGGGATGCCATGTGGTCTATGGGCTCGTGGGCCTCAAGACCCACTGCAAGCTCTCGATGGTGGTGCGCGACGACGGCGACAAGCTGCGCCGCTATGTCCACATCGGCACCGGCAATTACCACCCCAAGACAGCACGCCTGTACGAGGACGTCGGCCTGCTCACGACCGACCCCGAGGTCGGCGAAGATGTCGCACGCCTGTTCAACGTGCTCTCGGGCTACTCCATGGAGACCGAGTACCACCGCCTACTCGTCGCCCCCCACTCGATCCGGTCGGGTCTGCTCGATCGCATCGCGCGCGAGGTCGACAATCAGCGGGCCGGCCTTCCGGCGAGGATCAGGATCAAGTGCAACTCCATCGTCGATGAGGCCACCATCGACGCGCTCTACATCGCGTCTCAGGCCGGGGTCCCGATCGACATCTGGGTCCGTGGCATCTGCGCCCTGCGACCAGGTGTGCCCGGGCTCTCCGAGACGATCCGGGTCCGTAGCGTTCTCGGGCGTTTCCTTGAACATTCGCGGCTCTTCGAGTTCTCGAACGCAGGAGACACCGAGGTGTGGATCGGGTCCGCAGATCTCATGCACCGCAACCTCGATCGCCGGATAGAGGCTCTCGTGCGCCTCGGATCGCCGAAGCACATTAGCGAGCTCTCCTCGCTCATCGACCGTGGCTTCGACCCGTCAAGCAGCACGTGGCACCTCGACCCCGACGGACGCTGGGGCCGTGTCGACCGCGACGCCGAAGGCCTCCCCCTCGCCGACGTGCAGACGGCGCTGATCGCTCGGCAGTCCCGGCGCGCGGGTATCGCACCGTGACCCCGCGACCGGACGGCACGCCGGTCGCGAACGAGGGCTCCCCCCTCGACCACTCACTCGCCCTGCCCCCGGCCACCCCCGTCGGCGCGAGATCGACAACGGGAGTGGCCGTGATGGCGCACCTGCGAAGTCAGACCAGCGCGCTGGTGCAGGCCCACGCTCTTCTCGAGGGCGACTCCCCCGACGCCGTTCATGCGGCGCGGGTCGCGGCGAGACGGCTGCGATCCGGGCTTCGCGTCTATGGCGACCTCCTGCGCGACGACATCGCCACGCAGCTGCGTCCCGAACTGTCGTGGTACGCGGGACGCCTCTCTCCAGCACGTGATCTCGAGGTCTTCGACCTGTGGCTGAGAAGCCCCGACGGCGACACCGACGCTCAGCCCACGAGAGCGCAGATCGGCGCCTCCCTCATCCCGTGGTTGCGCCGCCGTCGCGAGCATGTCCTGCACGAGGCGCTGGTTGAGCTGCGATCCGAACGGGCTGCGGCGCTCCTGGATCTGCTCGTGGCAGTTGCCCGCGCACCGCGGTTCACCCGGATCGCCCGTCGGCGAGCGTCCACATTGCTCGCCCCGCGGGTGCTACGCGCCGATCGCCAGGCCGTTCGCCCGCTCGGGCATCTTCGGCCCGACGACTCTCCCGAGGCCTGGCACCGGGCCCGCATCAGTGCGAAGAGGGCCCGCTACGCGGCCGAGGTGGGAGCTAGTGCCCTCGGACGTCCCTGCGCCGAGCTCGCCCACCTCTGGGCCTCGATCAGCGAGCCGCTGGGCGAAGCGCAGGACGCCACGATCCAACGCACCCTCGTACTCGAGCGCGTCAGCGACGCCTCAACGCCACTTAGTGCGGCCGAGGCGTTCACCTTCGGGATCTTCGTCGCCTCGACCCGCCACCGCGAGGTCGCATGCCACCGTGAGGCGCGCAATATCTGGCTCGACGCGCGCCATGAGCACGCACGCATTCGTCGCGCGATGTCAGGGATCGGGGTGTAGCGGTGGCACCGGATCAGATCGAGGCCGCTGGGGTTGTGCTCGTGCGCCGCAGCGCACACGGGCCAGAGGTGGCGGTGGTGCACCGTCCACACAGGTCGGACTGGTCACTTCCCAAGGGCAAGCTCGAGCCCGGTGAGCGCCGCGACGCCGCGGCGGTTCGCGAGGCACTCGAGGAGACGGGCGTGCGTTGCGTCCTGGGCCCGTCACTCGGGCATAGGCGCTACACCGTCGACGGTGTCCCCAAGCGCGTGCACTACTGGCGCGCCACCGCAGTCGAGGTGTTCGACCGCCCCGCCGACGACGAGGTCGATGAGATCAGGTGGCTGCGGCGCAAGGCCGCACGGGCCCTACTCACCTACGACGACGATCGCTCTCTCCTCGACCTCGCGCTAGGGCTCCCCGACACAACGCCCACGATCATTCTTCGCCATGCCGAGGCCATGAAGCGGGCGCCGTGGCGCGAGTCAGGTGATCCGCTGGCCGACCTCGACTCGGCGCGCCCGCTCAATGAGAGCGGAATCGATCAGGCCCACGAACTCGTCCAGGTGCTCGATGCGTATGGGCCCCTGCGGATCGTGTCGTCCGACGCCCGTCGATGCCGGGCCACCGTGGAGCCGTTCGCCAGCCACCGCGGACTCACGACACGCCTCGAGCACGCCTTGAGCGAGGAGGGCTTCGAGGACGATCCGGAGACCACCATCACGGCGGTCTCGGACCTGCTCGATGACATGAGTCCTGCGGTCTGGTGTACGCACCGCCCTGTACTTCCGATCGTGATCGGGGCGCTTGCCCGACAGTTGCGCCTCGATCTGCGCGACGACAACGTGGGCGCCCGGCTCGATCCCCGCCTCCGGCCCGGCTGCGCGATCGTGCTGCACCGCGCGGCCGATGGCTCCGTCGTGGCGATTGACCGTTTCGAGGCGTAAGAGCCGATGTGACGGCCAGCGGCTCAGCGACCACGCGGGCCAGAACCCATCTGTACGTGCGCCATTCACCTTCCGTTCACCCTGGTTCTGCGAACTCGTCAGCCCGGCTTCCTAACGTCAGGGCCATAAGAGATCACTCGCACAACTCCTGGAGGACCGGGATGAACCGCACTCGCACCATGTCATTCGCCGCACTCGCCGTGACCGGGGCGCTCGCCCTCACCGCCTGCGGCTCCGACGGCGGTACGGCCGTCACTGACTCCACCAGCATCAGCTGCGTCTCGGGTGCCATCAAGGCGTCGGGCTCCAGCGCGCAGAAGAATGCTGTCGCTGAGTGGGTCAACACCTACCAGACCGCCTGCACCGGCGCGACGATCGACTACCAGGCCAACGGTTCGGGCGCCGGAATCACCGACTTCATCAACAAGCAGACGGCGTTCGCTGGTTCCGACTCCCCGCTCAAGGAAGAAGACAAGACCAAGGCCGACGCGCGCTGCGCGACTGGGCCGGCGATTGACATCCCGATGGTCGGCGGCGCCATCGTCGCGGCGTACAACGTCGCCGGCGTCGACAAGCTGATCCTCACCCCCGACCTGATCGCGGGCATCTTCTCGAACGAGATCACCAAGTGGAACGACCCGAAGATCGCGGCCGCCAACGCAGGCGTCACACTTCCCGACGCCACGATCGCGCAGTTCCACCGCAGCGACTCCTCCGGCACCACCGACAACTTCACCAAGTACCTCACCGCCACCGCAGCCACCGCCTGGACCTCAGGCGCTGGTAAGGAGTGGAAGGCCACCGGCGGCCAGGGCGCCAAGGGCAACGACGGCATCGGCGCGGCCATCAAGGCCACCGCCAACTCGATCGGCTACGTCGAGCTCTCCTTCGCACTGGACAACAAGCTCTCGACGGCGTGGGTCGACAACGGCGGCGGCGCCATCGAGCCCACCTCGACGACGGCAGCGGCCACGGTCGCCTCCGCCACCGTCAAGGGCACCGGCAACGACCTCGCGCTCACGATCGACTACACGACCAAGACCGGTTACCCGATCGTGCTCGTCACCTACGAGATCACCTGCGAGAAGGGCCTCGATGCCGGCCTCCTCGACCTCACGAAGTCGTTCCTGACCTTCACCTCGAGCGACGCAGGTCAGTCCAAGCTCACCGAGTTCGGATACGTTCCGATCACCGGCGACCTGCTCACGAAGGTGCGAGCCGCAGTCTCATCGCTCAGCGCCTGACGCTACTGTCTCCTGGGGTGGCCGGACTTGTCCGCGCCACCCCAGGAGAGCACACCCGACACCCCTGAGGTGCCAGCATGAGCACCACCCTTGAGCCCACCGGAACCCCTGTCCCGTCTTCGGCGGCGAGGGGTATCACGGGGGCATCCGTGCGCCCGGGCGACCGTGTCTTCCTCGGTCTCTCGCGAGGCGCCGGCCTGCTGATCTTGCTGACGATGGCCTCCATCGCAATCTTCTTGGTCGTGAAGGCCATCCCCGCGCTCCAGGCCAACACTGCCAACTTCCTCACCTCGACCGCCTGGTTCCCCGACCAAAGCCCCGCAGTCTTCGGGATCGCAGCGCTGGTCTTCGGCACCGTCATGACCTCGATCGTCGCCATGGTGCTCGCCGTGCCGGTGGGCATCGGGATCGCACTGTTCATCGCGCACTACGCACCCCGCCGACTGGCCACGGCTCTCGGATTCGTCACCGACCTCCTGGCCGCAGTGCCTTCGATCATCTTCGGCATGTGGGGACTGCAGTTCCTGACCCCACATATGGAGGGTCTGGGCGAGTGGCTGAACACCTACCTGGGCTTCATCCCGATCTTCACCAACACCCTGGGCCTGTATTCGAAGTCGATCCTGATCGCCGGCGTCGTGCTCGCGATCATGATCCTGCCCACCATCTCGGCGATCACCCGTGAGGTGTTCGTCCAGGTGCCCCGCGACCACATCGAGGCCGCGCTTGCCCTGGGCGCCACGCGTTGGGAGATGGTGCGACTCTCGATCTTCCCGTTCGCCAAGCCGGGCATGATCTCCGCGGCAATGCTCGGGCTCGGACGCGCGCTCGGCGAGACGATCGCCGTCGCCCTGATCCTCTCGGCGTCCTACGACATCAACCGGCACATCACCGAGCCCGGTGGAAACACCTTTGCCGCCAACATCGCATTGCGCTGGAACGAGGCGGGCCCGATCGGCCTCTCGGCACTGGTGGCGAGCGGGCTCGTGCTCTTCGTGATCACCCTCGTCGTCAACATGGGCGCGCGCGCCGTGATCGCCCGTCGCGCCGAGTTCTCGGGGGCCAACTGATGTCGGGCATCACCTCGTTCGAGGGCGATCAGTCGACGGCCCTGCTGCGCATGGCACTCAGCGGCCGCCGACTTCCCCGCTGGGGAGTGCCAGCCGCCGCAGTGGTCGCCCTGGCCGCCGCGATCGGGCTTAACGCGGTCACCGGCATCGACGGTGTGGCCGGCACGCTGGTGGTGGCGATCCTGCTGTTCGTCGCCGGCCAGACCGGCTGGAGCTTCTCCGTCGAGGGCCGGCGCCACGCCCTGGACCGCCTGGCCACGACCGCGATCTACGCGACGTTCGCCCTTGCGCTCGCCCCCCTCATCGGTCTGCTCGCGACGGTGGTGGTCAAGGGCTCACAAGTGCTCAGCTCCTCCTTCCTCACCACGTCGATGCGCAGCGTGTCGCCGCGTTCCGAGGGAGGGGGGCTTTACCACGCCCTCCTAGGAACCCTTGAGCAAGTGGGCATCGCAGCCCTCATCGGTGTTCCCCTGGGAATCCTCACCGCCATCTACCTCGTCGAGTACGCGCCCTCCGGCTCATCGCGGCACCTGGCCAGGGTTGTCAGCTTCTTCGTCGATGTCATGACCGGTGTTCCGTCGGTGGTCGTAGGCCTGTTCGTCTACACCGCGTTCGTCCTCACCCTGGGAATGCAGAGGTCGGGGTTCGCGGCGTCGATCGCGTTGACGATCCTGATGCTCCCTGTGGTGGTGCGCTCCACCGAGGAGATGCTGCGGATCGTCCCGCGCTCACTGCGGGAGGCGTCCTACGCATTGGGGATCCCCAAGTGGCGCACGATCCTGAAGATCGTGATGCCGACGGCCATCGCGGGCATCATCACCGGCGCCATGCTTGCGATCGCACGTGTCGCTGGCGAGACTGCGCCACTGCTGCTGACGACATTCCTGTCGCAGTCGATCAACCCTGACCCGTTCACCGGGCCTCAGTCGGCCCTCCCCACGTTCATCTGGGACCAGTTCTCGAGCGGCACCGACGCGTCCGTGAACCGGGCCTGGGGCGGCGCGCTCGTTCTCATCATCCTCGTCATGGTGCTCTACGCCGTCGCGAAGATCATCGCCCGGTTCGCCGGGGTCAAGAAGCTCTAACAGCACTCACGTTCGCCCGCTCACCCGCTCCCAGCCACCGAGGAAGTCACGCCCACCATGGCCAAGCGCATCGACGTCACCGACCTCGACATCTACTACGGCTCGTTCAAGGCCGTCGAGGGCGCGACGCTGTCGATCGAGCCTCGCTCGGTGACGGCGTTCATCGGCCCGTCCGGGTGCGGGAAGTCCACGATGCTGCGCGCCCTGAACCGCATGCACGAGGTCATCCCGGGCGCGTACGTCGAGGGCAAGGTCCTCCTCGACGGCGAAGATCTCTACGGTGCCAACGTCGATCCAGTCAACGTCCGCCGCACCATCGGCATGGTCTTCCAACGGCCGAACCCGTTCCCGACGATGTCGATCCGCGACAACGTGGTGGCCGGTCTCAGGCTCGACGGCACACGGCGCAAGAAGGCCGAGCTCGACGAGATCGCCGAGCGCTCGCTCCGCGGCGCGAACCTGTGGGACGAGGTCAAGGACCGCCTTCACCGTCCGGGCTCCGGGCTCTCCGGCGGCCAGCAGCAGCGCCTGTGCATCGCACGAGCGATCGCGGTTGAGCCGCAGGTGCTCCTGATGGATGAACCGTGCTCGGCACTTGACCCGATCTCGACCTTGGCGATCGAGGACCTCATCGAGCAGCTCAAGGAGCGGTTCACGATCGTGATCGTGACCCACAACATGCAGCAGGCCGCGCGGGTGTCAGACACCACCGGGTTCTTCAACCTCTCGGGCATCGGAAAGCCCGGCAAGCTCGTCGAGATGGCCGAAACCGACGTCATCTTCTCCAACCCCACCCAGCAGGCCACCGAGGACTACATCTCCGGCCGCTTCGGCTGAGCACCCACCACCCGTAGTCTCCAGCACAGCCCCTGAGCGAACCCCTCCCGAACGGAGCATGCCGTGATCACGCACGTCGTCGTCTTCACCTTCATTGACCAGAACATCCGCGAGGAGGTCAAGGCCCGCCTCGAGGCCCTGCCCGGGAGGATCCCGGCGATCAGCACGCTCACCGTGGGCGTCGATGTGCTCGGAACCCCCACTTCGGGCCACCTCGCACTGATCTCGACCCATGACGATCTCGACGCCCTCGAGGTCTACCGTCACCACCCGGCACACGTCGAGTTCGCCGAGTGGGTGCTGCCGCAGGTCACCTCCCGGGTCGTCGTCGACTACGTGAGCTGACCTCGAACTTGGCGCGCCCGGCCATGGGCTCGCCCTTCTCACGAGTTGGACGGTTCGGCGGGCAACCGCGCTCGGGCGCCATGTAGCGTGAAGCCGTGGACCCCGTCACGACGACCCCCAGCCCCTTCGCTGGTTCCGAGGTCGCCCATCAGGTGACGGTCGTCGAAGGCCGGTTCTCACACGCGTCGTGTTCCTGCGGCTGGCAGGGGGCCGCACGTCGGGCCCGCACGACGGCCCGTACCGAGGCCCACGATCACGCACTTCTCTATGCCGACGGCCGCAAGCCCGAGGTCAAGAGCCGCAAGCTGGCCACCGACGCGCAGGCCGCCGCGATCTCGCAGTAGTGCAGGGGCAGCCGTAGTGCAGGGTCAGCCGCTCTGCGCGGTCGACAGTGGTTCCAGGATCAGCCGAGCTCGACCTTCTGCCCCTTGCCGACGACCACGATCCCGCCCTCGCTGACGGTGTAGCGCTCACGGTCGGCCTCGAGGTTGACGCCGATCTGCGCACCGTCGGGCACATGCACGTTCTTGTCGAGGATCGCCCGGCGGATCACTGCCCCGCGACCGATCTT
>WLRQ01000016.1 GCA_009697815.1 Actinomycetota bacterium | reverse complement strand
CGGCGACATGCGACACGACCGCCCACCGCGGGCACGGCACACCTGCCGCCGAGAGGGCCTCGCGCATCACGATCTTGTCCTGAGCATGCACGAGGGCACCGGGACCCGGGCGCACCCTCACACCCTCGGCCTCGAGTGCCTCGAGGTGTACGGGCGGCACGTGCTCGTGATCGAAGGTGACGACGTCACATCCGGCAGCAAAGGCTCGCAGCGCCTCGAGGTCATCGTGCTCACCGATCCTGACGTCTCGGACCGCCTGCGACGCACTGTCCTGCACAGATGTCGCCAGCACCCGCAGACCGATGCCGAGCGCGATCGCAGGCTGCTGCATCATGCGAGCGAGCTGCCCGCCACCGACCACGCCGACGACCGGGAATCCGGGCGCGACATGTGCGTCGACGGTTCCCTTCACATCGCGAGCCTAGTGCCGCGCGGCCGTCATCTCGAAGACGGCCGCGACGCTCTCACCGGGCGCGGCCATCCGCAGTGGCCAGCGGCCGGAGAACGGATCGGTGGGTGCCGTCATCGGCTCGATGCACACGACGTCCAGGCTTGCCGGCGCCCAGATCACGCCGACCGGATACCCGGAGACGTACCGGGTCGACACCGACCGGGACCCTCCGCGGACGGAGGCCACGATGCCGTCCGACAGGTCGACGTAGAGATCGTCGAGCACGCGCGTCCCGAGTGCCCCGGACTCGATCGGGAGGTCGAGCACCACACCGGTCGGGATGGTTCGCGCGTCCAGTTCGGCATGGCGTAGGAATGGCACAACCACCTCCCACTCGCGACGAGGCACGTCGGGGAACGCGACGTAGGGATGCCATCCGAATGTCACGGGGACGGCTCTGGAACTGGTCGGGGTCAGCGAAGTCGTGACGGTGAGCGTCAGGCCGGTGAGTCGGGCTTCGACGATCAGGTCGTGCGCGAACGGGAAGCTCACGAACCGTGCGAGGCGCGCATCGAAGCACAGCCGAGCGCGGAGCGATGCCGCTGCGTCGTCTGCCGACACCTGCTCGAGCACCCATTCGGGCGCGGCAGCGAGCAGTCCGTGCATGGCCTGCCCAAGGTCGTCGCAGTGGACCCCGGACGCGTCGGTCGGCACCGCCCACTCGATATCGCCCACGCACTGTCGGATTTCGCCGAGTCGATTGGCCCAGGGAGCGAGTAGCGGGATCCCGTAGGTCGAACCCGTGGAGATATACGAGGGAAGGCCGCCTCTGCGTCCGAGGAGTTCGACCCCGTCGAGAGTCATGGATGTCCCGACCATGCCCGCCCCGGGGACGAACGCGACATCGAGCCCGTCGGGGGAATGCAAGGTGATGCGCTCGAGTGCGGTCACCTCAGGATCCGGACCACGTGAGTGCCCATACATCCGGGGACCTCCTCCGTGCCGTGTCGATCGATACGACCGACGCTACCTTCGTGAGCCCTCGCTCGGACTGAGTCGGCGCAGAATCGGCCCTGAGCCTGCCCTGAGCCGGTCTGGCCAGCCCACGACCGCGGCTAGCATGGGACCGTGATCGAGGTTGCGCACGAGGGTGCCGCAGGGCCCAGCCGCTTACGACGGCTCTACGATCGCGTGAACCACCTCGCCCGCGAAGTGGCGAAGTTCGGCATCGTGGGACTCGGCGCCCTTGTGGTCGACGTCGGACTGTTCAACGTGCTGCGGTTCGGGGGCGGCGAGGGACCGATGTACGACAAGCCGATCACAGCCAAGGTGATCAGCGTGGCGGTGGCGACGACGGTCGCGTATTTCGGCAACCGCTATTGGACTTTCCGCCATCGAGGCCGTACGAGCTTCGGGCGCGAGTACGTACTCTTCTTCCTGCTCAATGGGGTCGGGCTCGGCATCGCCGTCGGATGCCTTTATCTCTCGCACTACGCCTTCGGACTCACCAGCGCCGTGGCCGACAACATCAGCGCGAACGTGATCGGGCTCGGGCTCGGCACCTTGTTCCGGTTCTGGTCCTACCGTCGCTGGGTCTTCCCCGATGACATCGAGGCCGCCGACGACGCCGCCATCATCACCTCCGTCTGACGCTCTCCTTGGCCGCGTCGAGCCGTGAGCAGTTAGTTGCCGTACGGCCGACCACCACGGCGCGACCACCTCGAGCGCCACGTCGGGAAGCCCTCAGGCTCCTCCGCGAGACTGTCGGCGCTGACAACCGCGTGGCGACCGATGAGTTGGTCATCAGCGCGACGACCGAGCCCGTCGAGGCCGTCCGAGCGCCGCTCGGCAGCGGACTCGTCCGGCCCGGTGGCCCGGGGATCGACCCGGCGCTTCTCGAGTCCAAGCGCGAGAACAGGCCGCGCAGGAAGGAAGATGGCGAAGATCGCCGGCCGGGCCGAGAGCATCTCGAGCCGACCCCCATCGGCTGCCACCAGGGTTCGCGCCAGCGCAAGCCCGAGGCCGGTTGACTCACCGCCGCTGATACTGCGTTCGAACACCCTGGCCTCGAGATCACTCCGCACGCCGCGCCCTTCGTCGGCCACCTCGAGGACGACCCAGGAGGACGCCTCACGGACGCGGACTGTCGTGATCCCCTCCCCATGTGCCAGTGAGTTCTCGATCAGGGTCGCCAGGGCCTGCGCCTGGGCGCCGCGCGATGCCTCGACGAGCATCCCGGTGGCGCCCTCTCGAGTGACAGACCGACCCGCCGCCTCGAATGCGGGGGTCCACTCGATGATCTGGGTGTCGACGAGGCGGTCGACGGGGAAGAGTTCGATCGGGGTGCCGCGACCACCACGACTTGTCGCCACCACCTCGTCAACGACGCCGGACAGCCGTTCGACCTGCCCCAGCGCCGCGTTGGCCTCGTGGCGCACCACGTCGAGTTCGTCGGCGGCCAGAATCTCCTCAAGCCTCAAGGACAGTGCAGTGAGGGGAGTACGCAACTGATGTGACGCCTCAGTCGTGACCCGACGTTCGTTCTCCAGCAACGCATTGAAGTTCATGACCCCGCGTTCGAGAACTTCGGCAACGGCGTCAAGTTCAGGCACCCCATAACGACGAGAAGCCTCCCGAGGGTCGCCGGTCGAGATTCGCTCAGCTAGTTCAGCGAAGTCCTCGAGAGGGCGCGTAATCCGTTTCGCGTAGAAAGATGCGACGAGCATCGAGAAGCCCAGCGCGACAAGCGAGACGCCCACCACGAGCAAGCCCGCAAGTGCGAGGCGCCGGGCGTCGGCGGACGCGGGCACCGTCGCGGTGATGGCAACTCCGCCATCGTCGACGGTGACACGGTAGGAGGCACCCTCAGGGAGGGGACCTGTGCGCAGGAGGCGCCCGTCAGGAAGACGGGCTTCGAGGACTGCGTCCTCGCGGACGAATTGACGAAGCGTCTCCGCGGTCGCGAATCCCCCGAGTTCGACCTGCTGATGGATCGCGAAGGCCGCGACTCGGGCCGTGGCTGCCACTCGCTGCTCGTTGGTCGTGTGCATCAGGCTCGACATGATCGTCACGAGAATGACTCCGAGCAGCACGAGTGCCACCAGAGTCGTGGAGAACACGAGCGTGAGCAGGCGTCGGCGCACCGCTCAGTGATCCTTCTCGAACCGGAACCCGATTCCCCGCACGGTGCTGATCTTGGCGCTGGAGTCGACGAGCTTTCGGCGCAGAGTAGAGATATGCATGTCGAGGGTCTTCGTCGCACCGAGCCATTCGGTGCGCCACACTTCGCGCATCAACTCGTCGCGGCCGACGACAGCGTTTGCGCGCCGCATGAGGGCCAGGAGGAGGTCGTACTCCTTGGGCGTGAGAAACGCCTCTCGTCCTCCTGCCATCACGCGATGGGAGGCCAGGTCGATCGAGACATCCCCGCCGGTGACCATCTCGTTGTCCTGGACCACTGAGCGGCGCAACTGGACCCTGATCCGCGCCAGGAGCTCAGCGAGCCGGAAGGGCTTGCCGACGTAATCGTCGGCTCCGGCGTCGAGGCCGACGACGAGGTCTGGCTCTCCCGTGCGAGCGGTGAGGACGAGAACGGGGATGGCCGATCCGCTACTCCGCAAGGACCTGCATACCTCCAGGCCGTCCATGCCTGGGAGCCCCAGATCGAGGACCAGGATGTCTGCGCCCCCTGCCATGGCGAGGTCAAGGGCCTGCTGTCCGTCAGTGACGTGCATGACGTCATAGCCCTCACGGCCGAGAGCGCGCACCAGCGGATCGCTGATATCGAGGTCGTCTTCGGCGATGAGAACGCGGTTCACTGGGGGAGAATAGTTGACGATGGCCTAAAAGGCAGTGCCACTTGCGGCCCACGCAGTTATGCAAGACCGTGCCCCGCGAGCACGAGGCAGTGCTGCCGCAGGGGCCGGAGCGTCGTCAGGAGAGCGGACGAGGCCGGTTCAGTCCTCGCTGGGCCGGGGCGCGGGGGCTTGTCTGCCCGGGCCCCGCTCAGGATCAGGTTCATCCGAGCGACGCCGACGACGGTCGTCGTCCTCGTCGTGCAGGCGATAGATATCGCGCTGGATCTGCTCGATATTGGGCACGCTGCGGATCACCAACTGCCCCTGGGTTCCCGCGGACTCGACGATGAGGGTCCCGCAGTTGAGGAACCGCTCCACCATCCCGTGCTCGAAAGACACGTCGTTCACCCGGGAGAGCGGCATATCGCGCCCCTTGCGGGCGATCAGGCCTGTGCGCACGATGATCCGGTGGTCGGTGAATACGTATTGCGTCGTCCACCAGAAGGCGAACGGGCGCAGGACCCAGACCACGAGTGAGAAGAGCATCGCTAGGCCGACGATCCAGCGGACCGCAGAGGTCCACACCTCGTCTCCGGTCCCGAACACGGCCAGCAGGTAGGTGCCCACCGCGATCGAGAGCAGAAACACGAACGCCGGTGCAACCAGCGCCCGCCAGTGGGGGCGCAGTTCGTAGACGATCACCTCGTCGTCCGCCAGCAACTTCTTCGGGTAGCCCATGGTCGAATCGTGGCAGGTCCGACATCCCTATGGGACCTCAACGCGCCAGTTCCGGCCGATATCAGCGCAAGTGCTCGATGTCGCCCGCAGACAGGGCGCGGCTCGAGCCATCCCGGCAGGCAATCACGAGTCGGCCATCGGAATCGATGGCCGTGGCGACGCCCTCGACAACCCCGTCGCCGGGGAGGAGCGCGCGCACGGACCTCCCCAGGGTGAGGCATCGCGCGCTGTACGCAGCCGCTGTTCCCGACGCTGCCGCATCGCCGGAGTTGTTCTGCCACAGGGTATAGCCACGCCTGAGACTCTCGAGGATCTCGACGAGGAGATCCTCGCGTCCGGCAGGTGAGCCCTCGAGGGAGGTGGACGTCGCATGGGGCACCGGGAGCTCGCTTGCCCCGAGGTCGACATTGAGCCCGATGCCGACGACCACAGCGTCACCCACCCGCTCGAGCAGCAGACCGCCGAGTTTGCGCGGCCCAGGGCCCCCATCGCGCGCGGCAGCGTCGACGACAACGTCGTTGGGCCACTTCAATGCACTCACCACACCCGCGACATCTAGGGCGTCGACCACCGCCAAGCCGGCGATGAGCGGAAGCCACCCCCACGTGTCAGCGGGCGGTCGAGGGCGCAGGACAACCGACATCGCCAGCCCTGCCCCCGAGGGCGACTGCCAAGCCCTACCCAGGCGGCCACGGCCCTCCGTCTGCTCGTCTGCGACCACGGTGAAGCCCTCGGGAGCACCCTCGCGCGACTGCTCTGCTGCATCGGCGTTGGTGGACCCCGTCGACGGGAGAACGGCGACCGGGCCCCACGTCCCGTCGCTGGCGCGGTCGAGCGCCCGTTGGAGGACGGCGTCGTCCCAGACCCGAGGGTCACTGGTCCGCGGCCTCGGCTGCGCCTCGGGTCGAGAGGAATCGGGTATGTGCACATGGCTAAGGTACGAGGCACGAACGACCTTTCGGGTCGACGACGCATCGTGAAAGGTGACGCGCGGTGACCGCAGCGCCAGAACTCGCCGAGGGCAGCTCGCCTTCTGAGGACCTCAAGACCACAGCCGGCAAGCTCGCTGACTTCGAGCAGCGGCGCGCTTCGGCCGCGCACGCGGCTCCCCAGCGAGCAGTCGAGCGCCAGCACTCGCGCGGCAAGGGCACCGCCCGCGAACGCATCGACATGCTGCTCGACGAAGGATCGTTCGTCGAACTGGACGCCCTCGCCCGTCACAGGTCGAACGCGTTCGACCTGCCCGAGAGCCGGCCCTATGGCGATGGTGTCGTCACCGGTTACGGCACGGTCGACGGCCGGCCGATCTGCGTCTTCGCCCAAGACTTCACCATCTTCGGCGGCAGCCTCGGCGAGGTCTTCGGTGAGAAGATCGTCAAGGTGATGGACCTCGCGATGAAGACAGGGGTGCCGGTCATCGGCATCAACGACTCCGGCGGCGCACGCATCCAGGAGGGTGTCGCCTCGCTCGGCCTCTACGGCGAGATCTTCCGACGCAACGTGCTCTCCTCGGGCGTGATCCCACAGATCTCGCTGATCATGGGGCCATGTGCCGGCGGCGCCGTCTACTCGCCCGCGATCACGGACTTCATCGTCATGGTCGACAAGACCTCGCACATGTTCATCACCGGCCCCGACGTCATCAAGACCGTCACGGGCGAGGACGTCGAGATGGACGAGCTCGGTGGGGCACGCACCCACAACACCAAGAGCGGTGTGGCACATGCGATGTCGGGCGACGAGGCCGAGGCGATCGAGTTCGTCAAGGCACTGCTGTCGTATCTGCCCAGCAACAACCTCGATGAGGCGCCGTCGTTCGACGTCGAGGCCGACCTCACGGTCAACGAGACTGATCTCGCGCTCGACACGCTCGTGCCCGACTCCCCAAACCAGCCTTACGACATGCACAGGGTCATCGAGTCGATCCTCGACGATGGTGACTTCCTCGAGGTCCAGGCACTATGGGCGCCCAACATCATCATCGGCTTCGGCCGGGTCGAGGGCCGGTCTGTCGGCGTGGTGGCCAACCAGCCGATGCAGTTCGCCGGCACCCTCGACATCGAGGCCTCGGAGAAGGCCGCCCGCTTCGTGCGCACCTGCGATGCCTTCAACATCCCGGTGCTCACCTTCGTCGACGTCCCCGGATTCCTTCCCGGCACCGACCAGGAGTGGAACGGCATCATTCGCCGCGGCGCCAAGCTGATCTACGCCTACGCCGAGGCCACCGTGCCGCTCGTCACCGTGATCACCCGCAAGGCCTACGGCGGCGCCTACGACGTCATGGGCTCCAAGCACCTCGGTGCCGACGTCAATGTCGCGTGGCCCACCGCCCAGATCGCCGTCATGGGAGCCCAGGGCGCGGTCAACATCCTTTACCGCCGCGAGCTCACAACGGGCGAGGACCCCGAGGCCCGCCGTGCCGAGCTCATCGCCGACTACGAGAAGACGCTCGCGAACCCGTATATCGCGGCCGAGCGTGGCTACATCGACGCCGTCATCAGGCCCAGTGACACTCGTGCACAGGTCACCAGGGCACTGCGTGCCCTGCGCACCAAGCGAGCCACGCTGCCGCCCAAGAAGCACGGAAACATCCCGCTGTGAGCACGAATGTGGACGCCGGGGCGCCGACTTCGGAGCAGGTGCCCGAGAGGCCCGTGCTACGCATCATTCGGGGAGCACCCACCGCCGCCGAACTCGCGGCCCTCATCGCCGTGGTGGCAGCGGCATCTGCCGTCGGCGAGGCGGACGCGCCACGTCGCCGGTCGGCGTGGGCAGCCCCAGATCGGTCGATGCGCGTGCCGCTGAACTCCGGCGGCTGGCGCAGCTCACTCGCTCCACGATGAGCGCAGCACCTCGGACCCCTGCGGACCCTTCCGCCTCAACGCCCGAGTCGTCCCCACTCGGACGGTCGCGAGCCTTGGGTCGCCCCGACGTCGTCCTCGCGTCGGCCTCACCCGCACGCCTGACCCTCCTGCGCACGGCCGGACTCGACCCGTTCGTGCGTGTGAGCGGGGTCGACGAGGCGGCCATCGAGGCCGATCTGGCGGCAGCCGGGCGCACGAGCCCCGAGGAGATCTGCGCCGCGCTCGCCCAGGCCAAGGCCTACGCAGTGCTCGAGGATGTCCGGGCGGAGTTCCCCGAGGCGCTCCTGATCGCGTGCGACTCGGTCCTCGACTTCGACGGCGCGGCGCTGGGCAAGCCCGCTGACGAGGCCACCGCGGTGTCCCGCTGGCACGCGATGCGCGGTCGCGAGGGCATCCTCCGCACCGGACACGTGCTGATCCAGCTCGGCATCGACGACACCACCGACACCATGACCAGCGCCGTCGCCTCGACCGTCGTGAGATTCGCCAATCTCGATGACCACACCATCGCGGCCTATGTAGCAACAGGCGAGCCGTTGCGCGTCGCGGGCTCGTTCACGCTCGACGGGCTCGGCGGGGCATTCGTCGATCGCATCGAGGGCGACCCCTCGAACGTCATCGGGCTCTCTCTCCCTCTGCTTCGCGAGATGCTCACCGACATCGACGTGCGCTGGACGGATCTGTGGTCGACCCACGTGCCAACCTCGGGCGACGTGTAATGGGTCCATCCCGGCCAAGACGGAAGTTTCGGGCGTCCCCGTGCAAGGTCAGATGGTCTCTCCTCGACCCCGACCGACCATGCCCGCCCCGGTTCTGGCAGGCTCGCTTCAGTCTTCCCGCCGCTTCGATCGGCATCCAGTCCCACGCGTCAGGAGCACAACTGCGATGACCATCTCCAAGGTCCTCATCGCCAACCGCGGCGAGATCGCCATCCGCGTCGCCCGCGCATGCCGAGATGCGGGCATCGCGAGCGTCGCGGTCTATGCCGACCCCGACCGCGATGCCCTCCACGTCAAGGCAGCCGACGAGGCCTACGCCCTCAACGGTTCCAACGCCGCCGAGACCTACCTCGTCGTCGACAAGTTGCTCGACGTGGCCCGCCGCAGCGGTGCCGACGCCGTGCACCCCGGCTACGGCTTCCTGTCGGAGAATGCCGACTTCGCCCAGGCCGTCATCGACGCTGGGTTCACCTGGATCGGCCCCTCCCCCGATGCGATCCGGTCACTCGGCGACAAGGTCTCCGCTCGTCATATCGCCCAACGAGCAGGCGCGCCGCAGGTCGAGGGCACCCCGGACCCGGTCACCCATGCCGACGAGATCATCGCGTTCGCCAAGGCACACGGCCTTCCGGTGGCGATCAAGGCGGCGTTCGGCGGCGGCGGTCGAGGCCTCAAGGTCGCCCGCACCCTCGAGGAGATTCCCGAGCTTTACGAATCCGCCGTGCGCGAGGCCGTCGCAGCCTTCGGCCGCGGCGAGTGCTTCGTCGAGCGCTACCTCGACAACCCGCGCCACGTCGAGACGCAGGTGCTCGCCGACATGCACGGCAACGTCGTCGTCGTCTCGACCCGCGACTGCTCACTACAGCGCCGGCACCAGAAGCTCGTGGAGGAAGCCCCCGCGCCTTACCTCACCGACGCACAGACCGCCCAGCTCTACAGCGCCTCGAAGGCGATCGTGAAGGAGGCCGGCTACGTCGGCGCAGGCACGTGCGAGTTCCTCGTGGGAATCGATGGCACGATCTCCTTCCTCGAGGTCAACACCCGCCTGCAGGTCGAACACCCGGTCACCGAAGAGGTCTCGGGCATCGATCTCGTCCGTGAGCAGTTCCGCATCGCCAACGGCGAGGCACTCGGATACGACGACCCGCCGCTGCGCGGACACTCGTTCGAGTTCCGCATCAATGGCGAGGACCCGGGCCGCTCCTTCCTTCCGGCTCCTGGCGTTCTCTCGTTGTGGAACCCCCCGTCCGGCCCCGGAGTGCGCGTCGACGCGGGATTCGCACAGGGTGATGTCATCGGAGGGAACTTCGACTCGTTGCTGGCCAAGCTCATCGTCACCGGGGCCACGCGCCAGCAGGCACTTGAGCGATCGCGTCGGGCACTGGACGAGTTCGAGATCGAGGGCATCGCGACCGCGCTCACCTTCCACCGAGTCGTCGTCCGCGATCCTGCGTTCGCCACCGATGACGCCACCCCGTTCACCGTGCACACCCGCTGGATCGAGACCGAGTTCGACAACCAGATCCCGGCCTACACGGGCGCGGCCGCGGATATCGCCGAGCCTGAGGCGCGTCAGTCGCTCACGGTCGAGGTCGGGGGCAAGCGCCTCGAGGTCGTCTTGCCCGCGGGCCTCGCCCTCTCCGGAGGCGGCGGCGGGGGCGCGAAGAAGGCCCCGAAGCACAAGGCCAAGAAGGCGGGCAGCGCTGCATCCGGCGATGCGGTGGCCGCTCCGATGCAGGGCACGATCGTGAAGGTGGCGGTCGAGGATGGGCAGGTCGTCGCGGCCGGAGACCTCGTCGTCGTCCTTGAGGCGATGAAGATGGAGCAGCCACTCACGGCGCACAAGGCGGGCACGGTCGTCGGGCTCACTGCCGAGGTGGGCGCCACGGTTCCCAGCGGCACGATCTTGCTCGAGATCAAGGACTGACCTTCCGGGGACACTCCGGCGGGGCGGGCTTTCGCGTTGACTCCGACTGGGCGAGGATGGGCACATGAACCGTGCCCGCGTATCCCTGTCTTCTGCTCTCACCAGATCTGCGCGCGGCGCGGGCGTGGTGCTCATCGCCGTCACGGCCTTTATTGCCAGCGCGGGTGTGGCGCACGCGGACACCACACTGGCACAGGCCGCAGCGTCATTGCGCTCGGAAGATCCGGTGTTCGTCGCCCCAGAGGCCGATCCGACGATGACCTCGGCCGAGGCCGATCAACTCCGTGCGCGAATCCGCGATTCCCGCCACCCGTTCTTCGTCGCCGTGCTGCCCGCGAGCGCACTGGTGAAGAATGATGCGAGCGCGACATTGCAGGCGCTGCACGCGGCCGTGGGCCTCGCGGGCACCTACGCAGTTGTGGTGGGCCCCTCCTTCCGAGGGGGAGACACGAAGGTGTCCGTCAGCGACCTGGCCACTGCGGCGTTCCGGGCGCACTCCAGCGAGGGAGTGTTCGCCGTCCTCGACTCGTTCGTGGTCGAGGCGAGCGCCCGGATCAACGGAACGATTCCGGCGGCGAGCAGTGCTGGCGCGACCGCTGACTCGGGTAGCGGGAGCACAGTCGCGTTGCTCGCCGGCGTTGTGGTCGTGGGCGGCGGTGGCCTCCTGCTCTACCGCCGCGCCAAGCGCAAAGTAGCCGGGCAGACTGCGGCCGTGCGCGCGACCGTCGACGAAGACGTCACCTCTTACGGCGAGGTCGTCGCCGCGATCAACGTCGACGACCCCCGTCTCGACGAGGCCGGCCGCGCAGACGCCCAGCGCGCCCTTGACGCGTACGAGAGCGCGAAGGCCTCCGCCGACCAAATGGCGCGGCCCGAGGACGCCCAGCGCGTCACCACGGCCCTCGAGGACGGTCGCTATGCACTGGCCTGCGTCCAGGCCCGTATCGCCGGCGACGCCGTGCCCGATCGACGTCCCCCGTGCTTCGTCGACCCTCGTCACGGACCGAGCACCGAAGACGTGCAGTGGGCTCCTGACGGCGGTGCACCACGACCTGTGCCCGTGTGCGCGGCCTGTTCCACCACACTCGCATCGGGCCAGATGCCGGACGCGCGCGAGGTGACGGTGGGCGGAGCACGGGTGCCCTACTGGCAAGGGGGGCGGGCCTACGCGCCCTACGCGGGCGGTTACTACGCCGCGAGCGGCATGAACATGATGTCGATGCTGTTCATGGGCTCGATGCTCGGCGGGATGTTCTCCGGTCCTCAGTATGGCGGCGGGATGGGCGGCGCAGGCGAGAGCGGCGGTGGCGGGTTCAGCGGCGGGGACTTCGGCGGCGGCGGGGACTTCGGCGGCGGCGGCGGGGACTTCGGCGGCGGGGACTTCTAGCCGCGCGGCCCGCTCACGTCCGTGTCGATCGAATGCCCGGGTGCGTGACTACCGGAACACCGAGGTGCGCTGCACCAGCGCGCGATAGAGCGTCTGCTGGATGGTCTCGCGGACCTGGTCGGTGATGTTGAACACGAGCATGGGGTCGTCGGCGGCGCCCTCGGGGTAGTGCTCCGTGAGGATCGGCTCACCGAACTCGATGATCCACTTGCTCGGCAGGGGGATCAGACCGAGCGGACCAAGCAACGGGAACGTGGGCGTCACCGGGAAGTACGGCAGATTGAACAGCCGCGCGAGCACTTTGGCATTGCCCAGGATCGGGTAGATCTCCTCAGCCCCCACGATCGAGCAGGGGATGATCGGCGTCCTGGTGCGCAGCGCCGTGGCGACGAACCCTCCGCGACCAAAGCGCTGGAGCTTGTAACGATCGCTGTAGGGCTTGCCGATTCCCTTGAAGCCCTCTGGCCACACACCCACAATCTCACCCCGCGACAGAAGCCGTTCGGCATCAGGGTTGCAGGCAAGGGTGTGCCCGGACTTGCGCGCCATCTCACCCAGGAAGGGGGTCTGGAACACCAGGTTGGCGCCGAGCATGCGCAGGCGTCGGCGCGCGGGATGGTGATCGTGCAATGCGAGCTGAGTCATGATCGCATCGAGTGCGATCGTGCCGGAGTGGTTCGCCACGAGGAGCGCGCCACCCTCGGACGGGACGTTCTCGATCCCCCGAGTCTCGACCCGGAACCATCTGTCGTACAGCGGGCGCATGGGCGCCATGATCACCCGGTCGGTGAACTCGGGATCAAAACCGAAATCGTCGACCTCGTACTCGCCGGTGAAACGGCGACGCAGGAAGTCCAGCCAGTCGGCCACCCGCTCATCGAGCCGCGCGGGAGCACCATCGACCTCGTGACGCTCGACTTCGGCGGGGCCGGAGTCACGCTGGCCCTCGGATCGCGAGCCCTCGGATCTCTCCTGTCCGTCACGCGACAGCGCGCCGTCGCGGCGAGGGCGTGAGCCGTCCTGTCCACCCCCGATCGGAATCACCCGCGCGTCAGCCACGGCTTGGTGCCTCCTGCCGGAGACGCTCGGCCAACCTGGCCTCCGACAAGGTCGCCGAACCGATCGCATGGGCCAGCCCGCGCTCGATGGCCTCCACCCGGTGCTTGGGCAGCGCATGGTCGACCTCGCAGGCCCGGACGAACTCCACGAATGCGTCGTGGCTTGAATAACTCGGGACGAACCCGAAGAGGTCACGAAGGCGCGTGGTGTCCAGCCCACGGCCGTAGGTCAAGAATTTGATCTGCTCAGGAGAGAAGTCAGCCAGGCCGGCACGACGGAACCACCCTCCGACGAATCCGACCATCCCCGTGGGCACGGGGAGCACAGGCTTGCCGGCGAGTCGCAGGGCCTGCGAGAGCATGAGGATCCCGTCGCCAGCGACGTTGTAGGTCCCCGGATGGTCACCGAGCACCGCGAGACGGATCGTCTCCAAGGCATCGTCCTCGTGGACGAACTGCAGGCGGGCATCGTGGCCAAGCACGGTGGGCACGACGGGTAGAGCGAAGTACGCCGCCATCGGGGTGTCGACCCGCGGACCGATCACATTCGCGAACCGCAAGGTCGTCACGGCAACATCAGTCCGCCTCCGCGCGAATCCGCGGACATAGGACTCCACCTCAACCGAGTCCTTGGCCCACCCCGAACGCGGCTGGCTTCTCGGCTCGGTGTCCTCGGTGAACATCGCCGGGTCTTTCGGGCCGGCCCCGTAAACCGACGAGGTCGACTTCACGATCAGTCGTGAGATGGCATCGGACTTCTGGCACGCGGCAAGCAGCTGCATGCTGCCCAGGACGTTGATCTCCTTCATCGACACGCGTCCACCAGCCTGCACGGGTGTTGAGATCACACCCATGTGCACCACGGTGTCGACACCCGATGCGGCGATGACCTTCGCGATCGTCGGGTTACGGATATCGGCTCGGACGAACTCCGCCCCCCCGATGTCCGATCGCGGGGGGACGACGTCAACCCCCACGACTCGGGCTACACCAGGGTCCTCCGAGAGGATCCTGGCCATGCGCGAGCCCAGGTGGCGCGAGACACCCGTGACCAGAACGACGCGTGCCATGCGACCCCCTCATCATCACTCACCCCTGATGATGCCTCACATGAGAAAACGAAGGGCGGGGACCCTCAGGCCCCCGCCCTTCGTGCGGTCACTTCTTGTTGCGGCGCTGCACCCGCGTCTTCTTGAGAAGTTTGCGGTGCTTCTTCTTCGCCATGCGCTTGCGACGCTTCTTGATGACGGAGCCCACGGCTCGACCTCACTTGCCTCGTCTGGACAGCGACGCCCAGCGGGGCGACACCGAAATGGGATGGCGTACGGCGTGAACCGAACACGATCAGGACCACACCCTAGCGCCCTTGACCGCGAACGACCTCAGCGGGCGATCTGCAGGCGACCTCGGCGCAGCACAGGCGCCTGGGGCCACGCAGTTCCGGGTTGGTCAGGCAGTCTCGACGTAGGAGTCGCGCAGGTAGTCGTGAACAGCCTGCTCGGGCACCCGGAAAGACCTGCCGACGCGCACGGCCGGGAGCTCACCTCCGTGAACAAGCCGGTAGACCGTCATCTTCGACACGCGCATGACGGAGGCCACTTCGGCCACCGTCAGAAATCGGACCTCGGACAGAGGTCGCTCGTAGTTCGCCATCGTTCGCCTGATCCTTCGGGCAGCGCGTGGCGGGATCGGCTTCCCCACCGCACCCGCGACAACACGCTCTGCCGTGATTCATTGGCAAGGGTAGTGGTGCGGGAGGCGCCTGGGGAAGGTGTGGCCAGATTGGTCCGCTCTCCGGGCACAGGACCCACCCTGGATCCGTCGGGCCAATGCCCGGGCGCCGCCTAGGAGTTGGACCAAGAATCGGGCAGGGCGGAGCCGTACCAGTGCTCGATCAGCCGCCGCGCGATCGAGATCTGCGAGGGGATCCGCAGCGATCCGTCCTCACAACCCGCGCGCATCTCATCCCGCGTGAACCAGCGCACCTCGACGATCTCGACGCCGTCAGGCTCGGCAACCCGCGAACCGGCGGCCACCGCAGCCCGGTAGCCGAGCATCAGGCTGGCGGGGAAAGGCCAGGGCTGTGAGCCCAGGTAGCGCAGGCTGCTCGGGTCGATGTCGACCCCGGCCTCCTCGGAGATCTCACGCAGAACCGTCATCTCTGCTGACTCCCCAGCCTCGACGAAGCCGGCGAGAGTGGAGAAGAGCTCAGGAGGCCAATCGACACGGCGACCGAGTAGTGCCCGGTCGTCGTCATCGCTCACCAGGACGATCACAGCAGGGTCCGAGCGCGGGAAATGCATGCTGGAATCGGCCGGGCAGGTGCGCGACCAGCCCGCCTGCGACGGCACGCTCGCCTCGCCGCACCGGGGACAACGGGGGTGACCCCCGTGCCAGTTCGCCAACGCGACGGCAGGCACGAGCAAACCGGCATCACGATCACCGAGGCCTGCGCCTACTTCGCGCAGACCTGCCCACCTCGACCCCTCAGGCGCGTCCCACGGTTGGACAGCGTGATCGACCAGAAGCGCCACATGCGCGACCTCGTCCTCGACGGCGAGCAGGACGCGCACCCCATCAACGGGAGCCAGCACAGGAGTGAGAAATGCGAGCTCGACCGGGGCACCCGCGAGGTCAGTTCCACCTCGGACCAGGGTGCGTCCCTGGTGGACGATGACGACGCGCGTCGTGGGCCATTCCCACACCGAGTCGAACCACTCGGCGTCATCGCGGCGCTCAGCGGCGCGATCGAGGGTGCCCCGTGCCAGCGTCAGCGAATTCAGTAATCCCTTGTCGGACATGGGATCAGCGACTCCCGTTCAGTGTAAGAGATGCATTTCGGGGGGACGGGCGAGGCGAGAACCCCAGCACTGTCCACTGGACTGACCCTACGGCCTCGTGTGGTGAGCGGCCCGACTCGATCGCGCCGCGCCGCCGTTCACCCGACGCGATCGTGACAGGATCGCCGGGATCGCCACGACGCAGGGAGAGGGTGAGCCACCAGGATGCAGCGCTTCATCGGCCAACTCACCGGGGTACGGTTCGTCGCCGCCGCCTGGGTGATGCTCTACCACTTCCAGGTCCCGCTGGCGACGATCGGCCTACTCGTTCCTGTGCTCCACGAGTTCCTGCGGGTCGGGCGTCTGGGCGTCGACCTGTTCTTCGCCCTGTCGGGATTCATCCTCACCCACACCTATCTGACCAAACTCGGCCCCGACCTCTCCTGGCGGCGGACGCGCCACTTCTGGTGGCTGCGACTTGCTCGTATCTACCCCGTCCACTTCGTGATGCTGAACGTGGCCGGGCTGGCGGTTCTGGCCCAGGCCACCTTCGGCGGAGCCGACGCCGCCAGCCGCGATTGGCTCAACCCGGTCGACTACCTCAAGCAGACCCTGCTGATCCACGAGTGGGGGCCGAACCCCCAGCGAGGCTGGAACTTCCCTGCGTGGTCGCTGTCGATGGAGTGGCTGGCCTACCTTGTGTTCCCGGTCCTGATCCTGATGCTCTTCAGGTTTCACGAACGACTCTCCACGCGCGCGATCTGCGCGATCTGGGGAGGGGTGCTCATCCCGTTGCTCTGGTACGGAATCGGTTACGGAGGCGATCCCTATTACATCTCCGGCTGGGGTTCGACAATCCGGATCCTGACCGAGTTCACCGCGGGCGCCCTCACGTACCTGGTCGTGCTGCGGCACTGGAACGCGACCGCGAATGGCCCTCGACCTCGCGTCGAGCGCCTGGCCACGACCCTCTCGGTCGCGTTGCCGATCGCGATCGTCGCCCTGTCAGTCGTCCTCGGACACGTGGGCTCGCTGCAGTGGTCGACGAGCGACCTGCCCGACACCCCCAATGCCAGCGACCTTCCACCGAAGTGGCACCTGATCCTTGTGCCATTGCTGATCGCGTGGATCGGCGCGCTGGCCCTGACCTCGCGCGGCCCCTCACGCGTGCTGTCCAAGAGTCGGCTCGTGCTCGGCGGTTACATCTCCTTCTCGCTCTACATGACGCACACGGTCTGGTACGGGCTCTGGCGTGCCGCTGCGAATGCGGCCGGGATCAAGGGCGGAGCGATCTACGCGATCGCGGTGGTCGGGCTGCTCGCCGGTGCGGTGGTGATCGCCTGGCTCATGTGGCGCTTCGTCGAGGAGCCCGCGCGCGAATGGATGCGACGGCGCTCGGGCGAGCGCCCCAAGCCACTCGAGGAACTCGCACTCGAAGGCCAGTGATAGGCACCTTGGCCGACGTCGTAAGCCGCTCGCGGGGTCCGAACTCGCGCACGACATCGCACCTAGGCCGCCGAGCACCTAAGTTGGACGAATGGCCGTCCGGCTCGCCACCTACAACCTCCTACACGGCATGCCCGTGCGCGGCGGTGTGCCCCAGCCCGGGGGCGGACGGATCACGGGTCCGCCAGTCGTCCGTGACGACATCGCCCTGCGCTCAGCGATAGCCCAGCTCGATGCTGACGTGATCGGGATCCAGGAGGTCGACGTCGACCAGCCGCGAAGCGGCCTCGTCCACCAGGTCCGATCGGTGGCCGACGCCATGTGCGCCGACTACTGGCGGTTCGCGCCCTCCGTCGCGGGCACGCCGGGCGAGCCCGGCTGGCTCGCCGCGGGCGATACCCATGAGCATGCCTCGAACTCCCAGGCACGCACCCTGGTGCAGCAGCGGATGCGCGAGGGGCGCCCCGACGTGGGCGCCGCCCAGGAAATCCGGTCGATCGGTCCCCTCTATGGGGTCGGGCTGGTGTCGCGACTCCCCGTCCTCGAATGGCACACCACTCGGTTCGATCCCTCGCCGTGGTCACTACCGCTGCTGATCCCCGGTGAGACGCGACCGCGGTTCATTCGGGTGGCGGATGAACCCCGTGCCGCCATCGTGGCGGTCCTCGAAGGAGTGAACGGGCCCTTCACCGTTGCCACCGCGCACCTATCATTCGTGCCCGGCTACAACGTGCGTCAACTGCGTCAGCTGCGTCAGTGGCTCGCCGGACTACCCCGGCCCCTCGTGCTGCTCGGCGACTTCAACCTTCCGGGGAGTCTGCCCGCACGCATCACCGGGTGGACTCCACTGCTTCGAGCGCCGACCTACCCCTCGACGCGCCCGCGAGCCCAGCTCGATCACGTCCTCGCTGACGGCCTGACCTCGCACCAGCAGGCCACGGCCCGCCCTGAGGTCCATCTGCTACCGGTCAGCGACCACGCTGCCGTGAGTGTCGACATCGACTTCTGAGCTGCCTGGTCTGCCGTTGCCTCAACCGATGACGAGGGCCTCGAGCCCCGCGCGGTCAGGGAGATCCCGATGGCGAATGAGTGCGCCGTCGCGGACGTAGAAGAAGGCGGCGTCGACGTCATCGAGCGCAATGCCTGACAGCTCGGAGTAGGCCAGTCGGTATATCGCGAGCTGGAGCGGATCGGCGTCGTGGTGACGGTTGGTCTTCCAGTCGACCACCTCGACGCGGGTGACCCCATCGGGACCGGTCGAGGAGAAGACAGCATCGATCCGCCCCGGGATCACCCTGCCCCCGATGACGAGCGCGAAGGGAACCTCGATCGCGATCGGGGTGCGATCGGCGTAGGGCGAGGTGAGGAAGATCGCCTGCATCGCGGCGAGGGTGTCGTCGGAGTCGATGGCCTCGTCGGCAGCGCCAGGGAGATCGTCGGGCTCGAGCAGGGGCGCAATCCCGAAGTGGGACTCGACCCAGGCGTGGAAGCGTGTGCCGCGACGGGCCGCCGGCGCAGGCGCAGCTGGCACGGGCCGGGCGAGTCGCCGGGTGAACAGCGTGGGATCGGCCGCAAGGCGCACCAGATCGGACGCCGAGAGTGACGACGGCAGTGCGACGACCCTGGTCGTCGCACGCTGCAATCGCCTCTCCTCGAGGAGAAGTTCGATGTCGTCGTCCCAGCCACGGACGATCTCGAGATCGGTCGCGGCCAGTGGGCTCAACGGCGAGTCGCCCGCGGGGACACGGACCGCCCCAGCCTCCAGCCCGTCATGCTCACCGCGCAGATCGGCCACCGTGAGGTCGGGGTGCTGGCGCACCTGGGCGGCGACCTCGAGCCTGAGCTCAAGGGCATGGGGATCCGAGACCGGCGGCCAGGACGTATCGCCGTCGATCTCGAAGGCCGGATTGCCTGCGTCGTCGGCTGGGGCAGCGGCCCAGTGATCGACCTGGCCCGCCCCCGCGATGCACTGATCACGCAAGGTGGTCAGATACGGGGAGGGCCCGCGGGGCTTGATCTGGCTCGGCCCCCACCAGGAACTGCTCGCGATCACGAGCCGTTCGGAACGTGTCACCGCGACGTAGATCAGCCTGAGGTCCTCGTGTCCGCTGTGCACCTCGCAGGCATCGATGAACGCCGTGTGGTCCTTCGCGGTGTACCCGGCCAGATGTGGCAGGGATTCGCGGTCACCGCGTATCGAGAAGGGCACGGCCTTGGCATTCTTGGTCCATCGGGTGATCCCACGAGTGCCGGGGAACACCCCCTGAGTGAGCGAGGGCAACACGACGACGGGGAACTCCAGCCCCTTCGACTTGTGCACGGTCATGAGTTGGACACACCCCGGCACGGCAGGACGATCGAGCGCGGGTACCTCATCGAAGCGCGAGGCGAGGGAGAGCCAGCCGAGGAACGCGCCCACATGGGACTCACCCTCGACATTGGCGAAGGTGGCGACGAGATCGACGAAAGCGGTGAGCCCCTCGGAACGGTGCATCCGCAGGAGTTCGGGAGTGGAGGCCATCTCGATATCGAGCCCCGTCACACTGATGACACGGTGGACCAGATCGGGCAACGGGTCACCGATCCCGCGGCGGATAGACCGAATCTCCGCTGACAGCAAGGCAAAACGGCGTCGCGCCTCGGGGTCGTAATCGAGGTCTCCCGGATCATCGAGCGCGTCGAGCAGCGAGATGATGTCGGCGGGATCGACCCCCGACACTGCCGCGTCGAGTTGGCCGTCGAGGTCATCGTCGCCAGGGCGACCCTGCGACCCAGCGAGGGTGCGGGCCTGCCTGCCCAAGAGTGCGAGATCACGAAGGCCGATGCGCCACCGGGGGCCGCTCAGGAGCCGCACGAGGGCGGGGTTCGCTGCAGAGTCATGGAGGACCTCGAGGACCGCCACGATCTCAGCCACCTCCGGCATGGCGAGCATTCCTCCGAGCCCGAGGACATCGACGGGGATATCGCGCTGCTCGAGCACCCGGATCAGTGCCGGGAAGTCGGAACGCACGCGCGCGAGGACCGCGATGTCCTCAGGCTTGGTGCCCAGGTCGATCTGCTCGAGAACCCGATCGCCGATCCACTGCATTTCCTCTTCGTACGTGTTGTGAAGGGCCACCCGAATACCGCCCGAGCGCATGGAGTCCGCGGGTGACACCAGCGGCAGGACCTGCGGATGAAGTGCGCGCAAAGGACCCGCCAGTTCATTGGCGCCCATGAGGATCGGAATGCCGGAGCGGCGATTCTCAGTGAGGCGCCTCACCGGGGCCGGGCTGCCATCCGTCCTTGGGAAGTGACTCGGGAAGCTGTCGATATTGGCCACACTCGCCCCTCGCCAGCCGTAGATCGCCTGGAGAGGGTCGCCCACGGCCGTGACCGGATGGCCTCCCCCGAAGAGCCCGGTGAGCAGGACCCGTTGCGCGACTGAGGTGTCCTGGTACTCATCGAGCAGAACCACCGGGAATTGCTCGCGCAGGGCCGCCCCTACTTCGGGGAAGTTCTCGGCGAGCATCGCGCCGAATCGCATCTGGTCGGAGAAGTCGACGAGGTCCCGCTGGCGTCGGGCCTGTCGCAGTTCATCGACGAGGTACGCGAGCTCGATGCGGGTGATCGAGACAGTGAGCATCTCCCCCGTCCGCGCAGCGCGCTTATCGAGCGCCTCGATCTTCTCGACTTCACCACGGTCAAATGCGCGCAGCACCTCAGGCTCGAGACAGTGCTCGGCGAGTTCGGCATCGAGGGCGCGCACATTCTGCACAATTGCCGCGACCGAGGACTCGAGCGGCGCGAGGTCGCGGGAGGTCGTGGTGACGATCCGGTAGGCGAGCTGGACCGAGGCAGCCTCGGTGAGCAGTCGACTGCCGGGCTCGACCCCTAGGCGCAGGCCGTGCTCGGCGATAAGCCTGCCCGCGAACGCGTGGTAGGTCGAGATGGTCGGTTCGCCGACCTCCGTGCGCGGAACACCCGAGAGTCGGTCCGAGAGTGCAAGCACCGATCTGCGGACCCGGGAGGACAACTCGCCAGCGGCCTTGTTGGTGAAGGTGAGGCCGAGCACGTGGTCGGGTGTGACCTGCTCGGTGGCCACGAGCCACACCACGCGAGCGGTCATGACCGTGGTCTTGCCCGACCCCGCGCCAGCGACGACAACACTGGGCTCAAGGGGCGCACGAATAGCATCGAGCTGTTCCTCGCTGAAGGCCGGGATGCCCAGGATCTGCGCGAGGTCGCCCGCCTCACAGGACGGTGATGTTGTCGGCCAGCTCATGGGAGCACCTCCGTGCCGGTTCCTTTGGTCGGACACAGTCGCGTGAAATCGCATGTGCGACATGATGATCCGGGGCGGGCCGGGAAGTGCTCCTGCCGTACGAGGGACTCAGCAGCTCCCAACGCTTCGTCGACCCACGTGACACCTGGGCCAATAGATGGCTGGGACTGAATCTCGGGAGCCTCGCCCTTGCCGAGCCGAAGGAGTACGAGCTCTGCCCCACCGACCTCCGGCGGATCGCCTACCTCGGGCAGACCAAGATCGGAGCGAACCTGCTGAGGTAGTGAGTCGAGCGCGCCCTCGCGCACTGCCACCTGGTAGACCCCCATCTGCGGGTGCTGCGCGAGGTCGACCTTGCCGACCTTGGCCTTCTGCGTCTTGAGATCGGCGATGTGCACGGCACCCTGAGGGTCGAGCTCCACGCGATCGAACGATCCGCGCAGGTGAACACCGTGCTCGCCGATGTCGACCGAGACGTCGAAGGCGTGCTCACTCGCGACGAAGGTGCGCTCGGGGCGCGACAGATGCCAGTGCAGGTATCGGCGCACGGCATCACGCACCAACCGACGTTCAGCGGTGGACTCCCAAAGCGCCTCGAATCCGAGCTGGCCCCACACCTGGTCGATGTGGCCATCGAGCACCTCGAGATCGGCCGGAAGCACCTCTCGCGCCACGGCATCGGCCAACACATGCACGATCGACCCGAACCCGACGGCGGTGGTGCGGGCGACCTCAGCTTTGACCTCGTGCCCGAGGAACCACTTGAGTGGGCACCCCGTGAAGGTCGAGAGCTGACTGCCGGAGAACTCCAGTGGCCGGTCCTCAGGACGCACCGAGACTGTGGCGGATGTCGGAGCCAGCAGCCCCCACCATCGGTCGGGGTGGGCCTGCGGGACGAGGCGGTGGCCGTCCTCGGCACTTGCGTGAGCGAGGACGGCGAGGCGGCGCACCGCAGCCTCGCGCAACGCCGGCGGACGCGCGGGGTCGACCGCGACCGCGCGGAGCCCTGCAATCAGCCCAGGAACTGAGAGCGGGCGGGCGGGACGGCCCGACAGATGCCGCGGCTCGGTGCGGCCCATGCCGACGAGGTCCTCCAGGAACCGTGAGGAGGTGGGCCCGTCTGCGAGGGTCGAGGCGACGGCGGTGACGAGCAGCCGCTCCTGGGCCCTGGTGCAGGCGACGAAGAACAGGCGTCGCTCCTCCGCCAGCAATTCGACCGCGGGCGGGGCGTCGACGAGCCCTGACCGCTCGAGGCGATCGGCCTGCAGCAGTGAACCGCGACGACGGATATCGGGCCAGACCCCCTCCTGGACGCAGGCGACCACGACGAGTCGCCATTGCAGGCCCTTCGCCCGGTGTGCCGTGAGCAGGCGCACGGCTGGCCCGCGCACCCCCTTCTCCGCGAGGGTGTCGGCGGGGATCTGCTGAGCGCGCAACTCGGCCAGGAAGTTCGCGACGCCCCGGTGGCCGGAGTACCGCTCCTCGACACGCTCGGCCGCGGCGAACAGCGCGAGCACAGCGTCGAGGGCAGCGTCGGCCCGACGACCGGCGTCGCCGCCGCGCAGCGCCGCCGCCTCGAGCCGCTGTGGCCAGCCGGATCCGCCGCGGACCGCGCACCCGGACCAGACCGACCACAACACCTCCTCGGCACTTCCGAGGTCTGCGACGACCGCGCGGGCGTCGTGGAGGAGTCGACCAAGACGCCGGGCTGCCTCCAGCGCCACGTGCGCGCGTGCATCACGGCCGAGTGAGCCCGACGAGGAGGGCGCGAACGGGAGGATGGCCGAAGGGTCGGCTGCCAACTCAGCGACGAGGCGCGTCAGGAGAGTGGACGACGGCGTGGGACGGCCTTGCGGTTCACTCTCACGCTCGAGGCGGCGCAGTACGCGACCGAGTCGGCGGATATCCGCCGGATCGGCGTCGGCGAGAGGCGACAGGAGCAGTTCGTGAACCATCTCGTCACTGAGCGCGGCCGGATCGATGACCGCCGAGAGGATCGCCAGTAGGGGTGCGACCGCGGGCTCCTCCTGCAAGGGCAACTCGTCGCCCGCGACCTCGACGGGGACCCCGGCAGAGATCAGCGCGCGGCGCAGTGGCGGGATAGAGCGCCGCCCGCTCCGGACCAGCACCGCCATCTCCTCCCAGCGCAGGCCCTGCTCGAGATGTGCGCGTCGCAAGGCATCGGCGATGTGCGCAGCCTCGGCCGACTCGGAGTCGAAGGTAGTGACGTCGACGACTCCGTCGCCGTACCGAGCGCCCACGAAAGCCGGCGACCGATGGGCCCGCACGATGTCGGCGGGCAGCGGTGCCAGCGATGCGGTGCGCAGGACCCGCGCAGCCGCGTCACCGATGACGGGGCCGAATCGTCGGGTCGTGCGCAGCACGACGGTCGCGGCAGCGGTGCCGTCGGCCGCGGCGAAGACGTCGCGGAAGCCGAGGATGCCGCCGGTGTCCGCACCTCGGAAGGTGTAGATCGACTGATCAGGATCGCCCACGACGATGAAGGACGCGGAGGGCCCGACTAGCCCCTGCAGCAGCCGCACCTGCGCGGGGTCGGTGTCCTGGTACTCGTCGACGAAGATCGCGCGGTACTGCGAGCGCAGCGCTCGCTGCACCACCGGGTCATGGGTGAGCAGGGCGGCTCGATGGACGACTTCTGTGTAGTCGGTGACTCCTTGGGCATCGAGGACGTCGAGATATTCACCGAGGAACTGTCCGACAGACCGCCATGCCGGACCGAGCGGGCCCGCATGGGCCGCCACTGCCTCGAGATCGAGTGGGTCCATGCCCAATGCCCGCGCCTTGGCCACGACAGCGCGCACCTCACCGGCGATGCCCGCTGTGCCGAGTGCGGCCCGCAATTCGGGAGGCCAGGCCAGGCGCCCGTCGAGCACCGAGTTGGTGAGCAGTTCACGCAGTCGCAACTCCTGCTCGGGCCCTGACAGCAGCCGAAGGGGCTCGGCGAAAGCCTGCGGATCGGCGTGGCTGCGCACGAGGGCATACGCGAACGAGTGGAACGTGCTGACCATCGGCACGACCCCACCGCCGACCCGCGCTGTGACTCGCTCGCGCCACTCCTGCGCGGCCTTGCGCCCGAAGGTGAGCCCGAGCACCTGTTCCGGGCGCAAGGGATCCTCGCCCTCGAGCCGCGCGACCATGGCCTCGACGAGGGTGGTGGTCTTCCCGGTGCCCGGCCCGGCGAGCACGAGCATCGGCCCGCGACGGTGTGCGACCACCTGCTGCTGCTCGCGGTCGAGCCCAGGTGCGTCGACAGCGAGCGGCGCAGTCCGGTCGAGCACGAGTCGCGGCGCCGAGGCCTCCGGCGGCGATCCCTCCGGTGGAGATGTGGGCCGCGGCGGGGAACTCATGCTCCGATCCCACCACGGACCTCTGACACTCGGTCCCCGCACCGCGCCGGAGCGGGCAGGCGCGTCGCGACACCCCATCCCGCTCCGAAGGGCCTGGAGATGGGACGATCTCCTGCGTGTCAGTAGCCGGTTCTCGCGATGTCGAGGACATGGGCCATGAGACCCTCGTCATCGAGGATGACGTCATCCCCCGACGAGTGCGCCGGCCCATCGATCTGCTGCGTTTCGCCAGCGCGCTCGCGGCGTTCCTGGCCCTCGGAGGCGTCTCCTACTTCCTCACCGGCACCACGTCTGGCATCTCCAAGGACATCACCGACGCGAGCTCTGGACTCCCCACACTCATCCTGCTGGCCCTCAATGTCGTCGGCGGCATCGGCGGTGTGGCACTTCCACTCGCGGCGGCCATCGATCTCCTTGTGCGCCGACGGGGACGCCAGCTGGTCGAGGCCCTCGGCGCGATGCTGGTCGGCACTGCTCTCGCGGCACTCATCGTCACGATTGTGGCCACGTATGGATCCACCCAACTCCTGGTGGCGATCACCGGCCAGGAGACGCGCGGCGACCACTACGTCCTTGATCCGCTCGTCGTCGGCCTCGTCGCGTTCATCACCGTCGCCCGGCTCGTGGGACGCGGACGCTGGAGCGCGTTCGCCGTCGTCACCGTCATCGCGGTGGCGCTGGCCCAGCTCAACACCGGCTCGAGCGCCGTCACCGTGATCACCCTGTCGCTGCTGCTGGGTTGGGTTATCGGTCTCGCCGCGAGGTACTCCCTCGGCACGCCCACGACCCGGCCTAGCGGTATGCAGGTAGCCGCGGCCCTGGGGCGTGCCGGACTCCCTGTGACCTTGTTGCGGGCGAACAAGAACACCGCGCGTGGCCGGCAGTACTCCGCGCACACCCGGCACGGCGAGCGGCTTCGAGTGCTCGTCTTCGACCGCGATCTCGAAGGTGCGGGGCTCGCCTCGTCGATCTGGCGCCAGCTCAGGCTGCGCACCGATCCAACCAATCCCAGCGTGTTCTCGATGCGTGCCCAGATCGAGCATGCGGCGTTGATGTCCTACGCCGCGAGTGCGATTGGGGGCCAGGTGCCCCGCCTCCGCGCGGTATGTGAGGTCGGCCCGGACTCCACGCTCCTTGCCTACGATCATGTCGAGGGATCAACCTTCTCCGAACTCGACCCAGCGAGCATCACGGATGGAGATCTCGACGCGGTGTTCCTCGCCGTACGCACACTTCACGACGAGCGCATCGTGCACGGCGCCCTCTCCCCCGAGCAGTTGATCAAGGGCTCCGACGGCACGATCTGGCTGGCAGGGGTCCAGCACGGGACCATCGCCGCGAGTGATCTCCAGGAACGGGTCGACCTCGCCGAACTGATGAGCACCGCCGCCCTGCTGGCGGACCCCGAACGGGCCGTGGCTGCGGGCATGCGCGCCTACGGCACCGATCGACTCGTCCGAGCACTGCCCGCGCTACAACTGATCGCACTGTCCCCCGACACCCGTCGCCGGATGCGCGGCAGGAGGGCGATGCTCGTCGACCTCCGCGCGCGACTTGTGGCCCTACGTCCTTCGGCCGCCGAGACCGAACAGCTCGAGTTCCGGCGCATCAAGCCACGAACCCTGTTCACGATCGCCGCGGGCACCATCGCCGCCTACGTTCTGCTCTCGCAACTGACCAACGTCGACCTCGTCGCACTCGCACGCGCGGCCGACTGGCGCTGGGCCCTCGCGGCACTTGGCCTGTCGTTCCTCACCTTCGTGGGCGCATCGCTGTCGCTATCAGGCTTCGTGCCAGAACGTCTCTCTGCCGTCCGCACATTTGCCGCGCAACTTGCCGCCGCGTTCGCGACCCTTGTGTCACCGCCCACGATCGGCGCTCTCGCGGTCAACGTGCGCTATCTGCAGAAATCCGGCCTGCACCCAGCCTTGGCCTCGGCCAGCGTCGGCGTCTCGCAGGTATTCGCCTTCCTGATCCACATCACCCTGCTGTTCGCGACGGGTATTGCGGCCGGACGCCAAAGCGACCTGTCCTTCACACCGCCGCGCGCCGCGGTGATCGGGGTCGTGGCGGTGATCATCGTCCTGGCGCTTCTACTCCTGCTTGGCCCGGTGCGCACCACCATCTACGAGCGAGTCCGGCCCATCCTCGCCGAGGTCGGACCGCGACTGATCACGGTGGCACAGCGGCCGTGGAAGATCGCCGAGGGCATGGGCGGGATCCTGCTTCTCAACACCGCGTTCGCACTGTGCATGATCGCCTGCTGCGAGGCCTTCGGAGCTGGCAGTGCCAACTACCCGGCCATCGCACTTGTCTACCTCGCGGGGTCAACCCTGGGCCAAGCCGCTCCCACACCCGGCGGTCTCGGGGCTGTCGAGGCGGCGTATGTCGCTGGCCTCACCGCTGCGGGCCTCGACCCTGGAGTCGCGGTCTCGGCCACCCTGCTCTTCCGCCTGCTCACGTTCTGGCTGCCGACCATCCCCGGCTATTGGTCGATCAGTTGGCTGCAACGCAAGCAGGCCCTCTGACCCACGCCCGCTAGGTCGAACGCCGGGTCAGTAGATCGGCTTGTGGGGCTCAATCTGGTTGACCCACGCGATGACGCCACCGCCGACATGGACGGCGTCAGCGAATCCCGCGCCCTTGACGACCGCGAGCACCTCCGCGGAGCGCCCGCCGACCTTGCAGTGCAGGACAACAGGTCGGTCGGTGGGCAGATCACCCAGCGCGGTGCCGCTGAGGAACTCACCCTTAGGGATGAGGACGGCACCAGGGATTGCGACGATCTCGAACTCGCCAGGCTCGCGGACGTCGATGAGCACGAAGTTGCGCTCACCCCGCTCACGCTCCTCAAGCATGGTCTTGAGTTGGCTCACCGAGATCGTGGAGTCGACCGCGGCATCGGCGGCAGCCTCGGAGATCGAGCCGCAGAACGCGTCGTAGTCGATCAGGCGGGTGATCGGCTCGCCCTGGGGGTCCTTGCGAATCTTGACCTGGCGATAGGTCATCTCGAGGGCGTCGTAGATCACCAGACGGCCGAGCAGGGAGTCGCCGATCCCGGTGATGAGCTTGATGGCCTCGGTCACCATGATCGACCCGATCGAGGCGCAGAGCACACCGAGCACACCGCCCTCGGAGCACGAGGGCACCATGCCGGGGGGCGGCGGCTCGGGGTAGAGATCGCGGTAGTTCGGGCCGTGCTCGTCCCAGAAGACCGAGACCTGGCCCTCGAAGCGGTAGATCGATCCCCAGACATAGGGCTTTCCGAGCAGCACCGCTGCGTCGTTGACGAGGTACCTCGTGGCGAAGTTGTCGGTGCCGTCGACGATCAGGTCGTAGTCGGCGAAGATCTCCAGCACGTTGTCGTTGTCAAGGCGAACGTCGTGGACGATCACAGTGACGTAGGGGTTGATCTCCTTCACCGACTCACGCGCAGACTCTGCCTTCGAGCGCCCGATGTCACTCTGGCCGTGGATGATCTGGCGCTGAAGGTTGGACTCGTCGACGGTGTCGAACTCGGCGATGCCCAAGGTGCCCACCCCGGCCGCAGCCAGGTACATCAGAGCCGGGCTCCCCAGTCCGCCAGCGCCGACGCACAACACACGAGCGTTCTTGAGCCGCTTCTGACCGATCATCCCCACGTCGGGAATGATCAGGTGACGGCTGTAGCGACGTACCTCGTCGACCGTGAGCTCGGAAGCCGGCTCGACCAGCGGCGGCAGGGACACGGGACTCTCCTCGATCGGGATGGTGACGACGCCTCGAATCCGGCGCGTGTGCAGGTCAACGGTGCCACGCGGGGGGTTGTTCCCGGCGAGGGGGTCCAGCCCTCGGACGTCGCGCGCAATTCCTGCCACGTGACACCATGGAGCTCGTGCGACCTTGCTGATCCTTTCCCCACCCGCAACGGTTGCGACACAGCACCGCATCCCCCACTGTCTCGACGAAGGAGAACCATGAGCCGCGCCCGGCTTTCCCACGAGCACGAGCAACTGCGCAGCTCGGTCGAGCAGTTCGCCCACGACGTGGTCGCCCCGGTCATCGCGAGCCACTACGAGGCACAGACATTCCCGTACGAGATCATCCGCGAGATGGGGCGCATGGGCCTGTTCGGCCTGCCTTTCCCCGAAGAACTCGGCGGCATGGGCGGCGACCACTTCGCGCTGTGCATCGCGGTCGAGGAGCTGGCCAGGGTCGATTCTTCGGTCGCCATCACCCTCGACGTCTCGGCCTCCCTGGGAGCGATGCCGATCTTCCGATTCGGCACGGAAGAGCAGCGTGCCACGTGGCTCCCCTCGCTCATCTCCGGCGAGACGATCGGAGCCTTCGGGCTCACCGAGCCGGGCGGTGGCTCCGATGCTGGTGCCACCCGCACCACGGCCGTGCTCGACGGCGACCACTGGGTGATCAACGGCGCCAAGTCCTTCATCACTAACTCCGGCACCGACATCACGAGCCTGGTCACCATCACGGCCGTCACCGGCACTCGCCCCGACGGAGGCAAGGAGATCTCGGCGATCATCGTTCCGTCGGGGACCCCGGGATTCACCGTGTCGGAGAAGTACTCCAAGGTCGGCTGGGCAGCGTCCGACACCCATGAACTCGGGTTCGTCGACTGCCGCGTGCCGGCCGAGAACCTGCTCGGCGAGAGAGGCCGAGGGTTCGCGCAGTTCCTCGGAATGCTCGACGAGGGCCGCATCGCCCTCGCCGCGGTGGCGGTTGGCCTGGCACAGGGATGTGTCGACGAGTCCGTGCGATACGCCAATGAGCGCAAGGCTTTCGGCCAGACCATCGGCTCCAACCAGGCCATCTCATTCAAGATCGCTGACATGGAGGTCCGGGCCCACACGGCCCGTTTGGCCTATCACGATGCGGCAGCGCGGTTGATGGCTGGCGAGCCGTTCAAGCAGGAAGCTTCGATCGCCAAGCTCTACGCGTCAGAGGCGGCAGTCGCGAACGCGCGCGACGCCACCCAGGTGTTCGGCGGCAACGGGTACATGAACGACTACCCGGTGGGGCGCTTCTGGCGCGACGCCAAGGTGCTCGAGATCGTCGAGGGCACGAGCGAGGTCCAGCGCATGGTGATCGCCCGGAGTCTCGGCGTCAGCTGAGCCGCGGGTCAGCGAGCAGCAGCGGTGGAGAGCAGGCGTCGCCAAGCCTCAGCCACGAGTGCCGGCTGCTCGATCTGCGCCACATGCCCGGCATGGGGGAGAACAAGCACGCGAACATCAGGAAATGCCTTGGTGTGAGCGTGAATCGGGTCGACGAGTTTGTCGGCGCGGCCGTACACGAGCAGGGTCGGGCAGGTGATCCTCTCGGCGAGCTTCCACGGCCGGTCTTGTGAGACGTCGAGGTACGTCGCCATCAGCCCCCGCAGCGACTGCAGGAATGCATCCGCAACATAGGGGAGGGCGTCGCGACGCCGCAGCTCGTCGATCGCTTCCTGCCGGCGGGCCGCGGGGAGGGCGTCAGGATTCGCGAAGCACAGATCAATAGTGGCCTTGGCGCGCGTTGCGGCATCAAGGGTGAGATAGCGCTTCATCAACGTCGCGCCGAGGCCCGGTGTCGCGATCACGGGCAAATGAACGCTGGTACGTCGCAGCCCTCGTTTCGGCAGCGCAGGGCTGACGAGGGTCAGGCTTCGGACGACATCGGGGTAGCGAGCCGCGAGCTGGACCGCAATCGCGCCGCCCATCGAGTTCCCGAACAGATGCACGGGCCTGCCATCGAACCTCTCGGTGACCAGTTCGGCGAGGGTCGTCGCGGTACGACGAGGCGAGTAGTCGCCATCGCGCGGAGGAGGCGACCATCCGAACCCGGGGAGATCTGGGGCGATCGAGTCGAGCCCCTCGCGCAGGTGGGCCATGAGATCAGTCCAGTTCGCCGAACTGCCACCGAGCCCGTGCACAAACATCGCGGGCTCGGCCACGAACCCCTCGACGTGCGCGGCGTGACGGAGCGACATGATTCCGTTCGACAGCTCGATATCTTCGCGCGGCCAGGGCGGAGGCACGTCGGCCGTGAATCCGGTGCCAGCGTCCCCATGCGCTGCGCCGGTGATCATCGCGCGGCCACAGACTGATGAGGAGAGTTCACAAGGGCAAGGGTGGCACGAGTCGAGGCCCGTTTGAAGTCCTGCGGCACACCGGAGCGTCGGGGACGACGCTCACAAGGGCGCCGAGGTCGATGCTGAGGTCGACTCTCAACCACAGCCCGCGGACGCCCACGGTCACTGCCCGACCGGGAGCGCGAGCATCCCCCTCGCAGGTGATGCCCGCGGGATGGCGGGCAGCGGAGGCGAGCACCTCGGTGTCGAAGTGCGGACCTGACTCGGGCTCGAGGCCCACTCCGAACTGCAACCGCAGGATGCGCTGCACCGCACGGATGATCTCGATCAGGTCGGCACCGGGGTCGGGTTCGAGACGCAGCCTGTCAGGGCAACCCGGGTCCCCCGGAATCACCCGCGCGGACCCTATTCCGGGGACGACCCCGAGCGCGGCCACGATCAGCGCCGGATCCGGCGCCTGCGCATATCCCACACTGTCCCCCGACATGTCCCCCACCGTAGGAGGAGAACCCTCCCCGATGCGCGGCGGGACGAAGCGGGCGAACGGCCGACGTCCGCTCTGCGGATCGGCGACGCGACACCTCGCCCGCTCCTCCTGTCCACGTGGAAATCAGACCGTCGCACCGGTCGGACCAGCCCTGCGTTACCGGCGAGTAGGCTTGCACCCATGTCAGTCGATTCCGCCGCCGCTGGCTCCTCGGCGCGCGGCCAGCGACTCCCCCGACGCGAACGCAGGGCGCAGTTACTCGACGCGGCCCGCGAGGTGTTCGTCGGTTCGGGATTTCATGCCGCCGGAATGGATGACATCGCCGAGGCCGCCGGGGTCAGCAAGCCGGTGCTCTACCAGCACTTCCCCGGCAAGCTCGATCTCTACCTCGCTCTACTCGACGAGTCGTCCCAGGAACTGATCGAACGCGTCGAGACCGCACTGGCCTCGACCACCGACAACAAGTTGCGCGTGGCTGCCACGGTGCAGGCTTACTTCGACTTCGTCGATGACCCGGGTGGAGCGTTCCGCCTGATCTTCGAGTCCGACCTCACCAACGAGGGCGCTGTCCGAGAACGAGTCGATCGCACCAACGACGGCTGCGCCCGGCTCGTCAGCAAGGTCATCGCCGAGGACACCGGGCTGACGCCCGACGAGGCCATGCTCCTGGCCGCTGGCCTCGTAGGCCTCGCCCAGACCGCGGCTCGGCACTGGCTCCGCGAAGACGGCCGACTCCCCCGGGACGAGGCCGCTCGGCTGGTGAGCACGCTCGGCTGGCGTGGCATCTCCCGCATTCCGCTTTCGCACCCGCCCGTTTAGCCCGTCCGTAGGCCGACCGTCTACGCCGTCGGCGTACTCGGCCTCGCGGAGCGGGCGACCAGCCCCGTGTGCAGATAAGTTGCTCCATGGCGTCGCAGACGCACACGGCGCGGCCATGCCGCGTCCACCGACGACACGGAAGGACCCCTCGTGGAGGTCAAGATCGGCGTGCAGCAGGCGGCCCGCGAGGTCGTACTCGAGAGTGCACAGACCCCCGAAGAGGTCGTCGACCTCGTCTCGACCGCGGTGTCGGAGAAGACCCCCCTCATCCTGGCCGACGAGAAGGGCCGCACCGTCGTGGTGCCCGGCGACAAGATCGCCTATGTCGAGGTCGGCGCGGGCGACCGCGGACGTCTCGGCTTCAGCACTCCCAACGCCTGACCCGCGTCATTCGAGGACGCCCCCGCGCCTGTTGACCGCAGGGCCTACGGCGCGAGCCCGAGGTTCTTCATGCGGGTCGTGTGCGCCTCGGTGAGCCGAGAGAACATCGCACCGAGTTCCCCTAGGCCCATGCCCGGGCGGCCCACTCCGCCGACGATCAGGGACGCGAGCCCATCGCGATCGGCCGCAATCCGCTGAGCCTGCGAAATCGCCTCTCCCACAAGGCGTCTGCCCCACAGTGCGAGGCGCCCAGCAAGCCGGGGATCAGCCTCGATGGCCGCGCGGACGGTGGCGACCGCGAAGTTCGAGTGACCGGTGTCGCCACAGACCTCGAGCACCAGCGCCCTCGTGTCCGGGTCGACCGATCGGGCGACCTCGCGATAGAAGTCCGTGGCAAAACCGTCGCCCACGTAGGCCTTCACGAGGCTCTCGAGCCAATCACCCGGGGCGGTCTGGACATGGAATTCGGTGATGGGCTCCACGAACGGCTCCATCGCCGACGAAGGATCGGCCCCGAGTTCGGCGAGTCGCTCGGCGAGACGGGTGAAATGACGGATCTCTGCCGTGGCCATAAGCGCCAGGGCGGCCTCCTCGGAGATCGAGGGCGCGGTCGCGGCGTCGGCGGCGAGACGCTCGAATGCGATCAACTCGGTGTAGGCGAGCACCCCGAGGAGGTCGATCACCGAGGCCAGGTAATCCCGATCCTCCGTGAGGGCGGTGGAGGGCGGGGCATCTGGGCGGGGGGCCGAGTAGTCATCGCCGTCGGCCGAAGTGTCACTCACGGTGCGTGAGCGTACGTGGTGTGAGACCCCGTCCGCCGCCGGATCGGGGATCGGCGCGCCGCGGCACCCCTCTCGCGGCCAGGAACCTCGCCGGAGACGGGTAGACTTGCGATGTCCCTACCGGTCACGGCTCGACGATCAACCCACCACCGTGACCAGCCCGCCGACGGCGCCTTCGCTCGAAGGTCGCACGGCGAGCCCGCGGAGTCGCGTCCAGCACTCGCAGACCCTCGGGCCCCCGTGCTCAGTGTTACGACACTGCGCCGCGGCCTACACACGGAGCAGGCCCTGACCACCGAGACCGACCTTCAGCTCGACGCCACACCCGATGTCGACGTCAGCACCCCGATCGAGAACCCCAAGACCTTCGCCGAACTGGGGGTGCACCCGGCCACGGTCGAGGCACTTGCCGCCGATGGCATCATCACCGCCTTTCCCATCCAGGAGCTCACGCTCCCGCTGGCACTGGTGGGCACCGACCTCATCGGCCAGGCCAAGACAGGAACCGGCAAGACCCTCGGATTCGGTATCCCCGCCCTGCAGCGGCTGATCGCCCCGCTCGACGAGGGTTTCGACGCCCAGTCCGACGCCGTGCGCGGTAAGCCCCAGGCGTTGATCATCGTCCCGACCCGCGAGCTCGGCATCCAGGTGGCCAGCGACCTCGAAAAGGCCGGCCGGCTCCGCAAGGTGCGAGTCCTGTGCGTCTACGGCGGTCGCGCGTACGAACCGCAGGTCGAGGCGTTGCAGAAGGGCATCGAGGTCGTCGTCGGAACACCCGGACGACTCATCGACCTTGCGCGCCAAGGCCATATCAACCTCAAGAACATCAAGACCCTCGTGCTCGACGAGGCCGACGAGATGCTCGACATGGGCTTCCTGCCCGACGTCGAAAAGATCGTCGCGCTCGTCCCGCCGGTGCGCCAGACCATGCTGTTCTCGGCCACGATGCCGGGCACGATCGTCGCTCTCGCGCGCCGCTACATGACACAGCCCACGCACATCCGCGCGATCAACCCCAATGACGACAGCAGTCTCGTCGACGCGATCGAGCAGCACGTCTGGCGTGCGCACAGCATGGACAAGCAGGAAGTCATCGCCCGCGTGCTCCAGGCCGAGGGCCGTGGCCTCACGATCATCTTCTGTCGCACCAAGCGAAACGCCCAGCGCGTGTCCGACGACCTGGCCGACCGCGGCTTCGCCGCCGCCTCCGTACACGGCGACCTCGGGCAGGGCGCTCGCGAGCAGGCATTGCGCGCGTTCCGCAACGGCAAGGTCGACGTCCTGGTGGCTACCGACGTCGCCGCCCGCGGCATCGACGTCGCCGATGTCACGCACGTGATCAACTGGGAGTGCCCCGAGGACGAGAAGACCTACCTGCACCGCATCGGCCGCACCGGCCGCGCGGGCAACTCCGGCATCGCCGTGACACTCGTCGACTGGGACGATCTCCACCGCTGGAAGATGATCGCGCAGGCCCTCGGGCTGCCGTTCGAGGAGCCGCTGGAGACCTACTCCAACAGCCCGCACATCTTCACTGGCCTCAATATCCCCGAGGGCACCAAGGGGCGCCTACCCAAGGGCTCGCAGAAGCGCGCGGGGCTTGGTGCAGAGGTCATCGAGGATCTCGGCGAGACCGGCGCGGCCGCGGGCAAGCGCTCAGGCCGCACCCCCGACTCCGGTGGCCGCAGCGGAGACCGGGCCGGCGCCCGCGACTCCGGAGGACGTGAGTCGCGAAGCCGCGACTCCGGCACCTCCGGCCGGACGGGCGAAGCCCGCCGAGCTCCGCGCAGCGTCCCAGAGGGCGGGGCTGACTCAGCACCTGCGACCGAGCGCGCACCTCGCGAGCCGCGACCGGACCGTCAGCGTCGCCGTACCCGGAGCGGCTCGGAGTCAGACGGCGGTGCAGCGGCCAGCACCGAGTCCGCCAGCCCGGCTGCCACCAGCAGCGAGAGTGGGGACGCCTCGGCGGCGCCACGTCGCCGCCGGCGCGGCGGCCGCGGGCGTGGTGGCGCAGCCGGCGAGGGTGCCGTCAGCGACTGAGCATCAGTCCACACCCCACCGTGGGCGACCGATGCACGCCCGCGCGGGTGTTCCCTCACCTCGCGACCGCTCTGATCCGTAGGGTTCCTTCGTGAGCACTCCGCCGTACCTCAACCTCCCCCGCCGCGCGCGACGGGTCACCTTTGCCACAGTGCAGGGTCCGCTCACGGGGGTGAGGATCGATCCCGAGGGCCAGCCCCGCGGAACGATCGTCTTCGTCCCGGGGTTCACCGGGTCGAAGGAGGACTTCGTCGCGGTACTCGAGCCGCTCGCATCCCGTGGCTGGGTCGTCGTGGCGTACGACCAGCGCGGACAGTTCGAGTCCGTCGGCCCGGAAGAGGAGACGGCGTACTCCCTCAAGGCCCTGGCACGCGACCTCCTCGAGGTTGTCGCGCATCTGGACGTGGCTCCCGTTCACGTAGTGGGGCATTCCTTCGGTGGACTGGTGGCCCGTGAGGCTGCCCTCGCCTGCGACGGCAAGGCCATGGCGTCCCTGACCTTGCTGTGCTCGGGCCCGGGGGCCATGCCCTCGAGTCACCGCGACGGGCTCGGGGCCCTCCATGCCGCACTCCCCCATGTGCCCCTGTCCACGGTCTATGACGTGAAAGAGGCCGCCGACCGCGAGGGTGGCTGGGAGCCTCCGTCCGCTGCCGTCGAGAGGTTCATGAGACATCGGTTCATCTCCAACAACCCCTGGGCAATGCGAGCCAAGGCGGGGATCCTCCTTGAGACCCCCGATCGCACGCAGGAGCTCGCTCATCTAGCGCTGAACGGCTTCCCGATCGCGGTCGTGTACGGCCCCGACGACGACGCCTGGACGAGCGATGACCAAATCGCCATGGCCACGGCGTTCGGCACGAGAGCACTGATCGTTCCCAGCGCGGGGCACTCACCCGCAGCTGATCAGCCCGAAGCCACGGCCGAGGTGCTCGACTCGCTCCTTGGGAATTCCCCGACCGCGTGACTCGGTGCGCCGAGCTCCGCGCTGGCGCCCGCACATCCGACAGCCCCAGTCGCGGACCTGGCAGCGATCCCCCAGAATGAATACCATGATCACCAAATCCGGCGCGACCAACCAGATCCCCTGCGTCGGCGGAGTCGTCGTTCACGAAGGCAAACTTCTGATTGTCCGCAGGGCGAACGAGCCCGGAGCCGGGCGGTGGTCGATCCCGGGCGGACGCGTCGAACCCGGTGAAACCCATTCGCAGGCGTGCGTTCGCGAGGTCTACGAGGAGACGGGCGTCGAGGTCATGGCCGGGCGAATCCTTGGGTCCGTTGAGCGACCCTCGCCATCCGGCGGCACTTACTCGATCGACGATTTCAGCTGCGTGCTTGTCGGGCCCGCACAGCTGACTGCGGGCGATGATGCCGACGAGGCCCGATGGGTCACCCTCTCCGAGCTTGAGTCACTGCCCACGGTCGACGGGCTCCTCACCGAACTCAAGTCCTGGTACGTCTTCGATTCGATGGTCTGAACGAGGGCGACGAGGGGCCTGAGCCCTCACATATCCTCGAGCTCGACAAGGCGCGGAGTCATCCATGTGACGGGCAGACCATGTGCCGGCGAGTCTGCATACTGAATCGCCGAGCCAGCAGAAAAACCCTGGGCCACATGGTTTTGTGGCGGCGGCCACCATTGAGTGACCACCGCGAATCGCGCATGCAGGCGTTCCCCGAGGTACTCCCGCGCGATGTGCACCACGGGCGCGTCCGGCGTCGCGCGACTCCCGAGGCGCGCGAACGCGGCGCGGGCCTCGACCCGCTCGACGGCGTTAAGGTACATCCACGTCGACGAGTGCCACACCACCAGCGCAGTGCCCGGCACTGGTGACAGCGAGCGCAGGTGCTCGAGCATGTCGACCTGCCGAAGCTCAACGGTCGTGCGCATGGCCAACTCGTATGCCGCCCTCAGACGCTCGAAGCGGGCGGGTTGGTCCGGCCAGGTGTAAGAGGTCAGCAGGAGCCGACCTTGCGTGGTCGCGACGTCCACGGGCGCGAGATCGCACCCGACCCGCTCGATGACATCCGGCGCTGTCGCCGACGGCATCGGACCTCCGCGCCACGCATCGTGAAGAACGAGCGGGGAGTCCGGCGGACCCCACGATCCTCCAGGCCAGAGCAGGCGCATGCGATCGGCGTGCAGGTTCAGACCCGCAGACGCGCCGAGCTCGTGCAACCGGATCGGTAGTCCCCAGGTATCCGCGACGATCGAGAGCATGCCGCTGAGCCCGGCGCCTCGGCCGGGATCGTTGGTCTGCGGCGGATTCGCGAGGAGTTCGGGCAACCGGCTCCGATGGGCAGCCAGGGCATCAACCCATGCCGCGTAGCAGGCGCCTCGTCCAGCGGCGTTCGTCGGGGCGACACCGCCCACGGACGGAAACCACATCGCCAACGCGGGGGCCCCTCGCTCGAGCACAAGTCGATGAGCCGCGCCGAGCACGCGCAACGGCAGCATGTCGCCAGCACGGCTGCGTGCCCACGGCTCGAGCAGACCGGTCAGCACGCTCGCGCCGGCGAGGTCGAGTGCGGCAGCGCGCGCGATGCCGGCGTAGAGAGGTGAGCCGTTCTCGCGCGCGGCATCTGACTGCTGGGAGAACAGCGCGGCGAGCCCGAGACGCTGCTCGAACTCGTCGTGGGCCATGGGCAGGTCAGCCGGTGACGGCGACGAGCCCGATCGCTTCGATGCCGACCACAGCCGCCGCTTCGTCATTGTCGGAGGTGTCGCCGGTGACGCCCACAGCGCCGAGTGTGCGTCCCGCGGCGTTCCGGATGATCACACCGCCCGGCACTGGGATGAGTGCCCCGCCCACCGCGGAGGTCACTGCCGCGACGAAGTAGGGCTGCTGCTCCGCACGTGCCATGAGGGCCCTCGAGCCGATTCCCAGAGCGAGGGCGCCGTGGGCCTTGCCGAAGGCGATCTCGAAGCGACGGTTGGATGATCCGTCCTCACGCTCGAAGGCGAGAACGTGGCCACCAGCGTCGAGCACGACGACCGACAGCGGGTTCAGCCCGCGATGGCGACCAGCGGCGCGCACGCTCGTGATCACAGTTCGCGCGTGGTCCAAGGTGATGAAGTCGGTACTCATCGAACGGCTCCTTCAGTGCTGGTGGTGGCCTTCAACTGACGCCGGTGCGCGTGAAGGATCGGTTCGGTATATCCCGAGGGCTGACGGGCACCATCGAAGATGAGCGCGCGAGCGGCGCGGAAGGCCACACCGTCGAACGAGGGTGCCATCGCGACGTACTCGGGGTCGTCCGCGTTCTGAGCGTCGACGACAACTGCCATCGCGCGCAGCACCTCGTCGACCTTCTCCGGTGTGGCGATTGCGTGTTCGAGCCAGTTCGCGAGGTGCTGGGAAGAGATGCGGCACGTGGCACGGTCCTCCATCAACCCGATGTGGTTGATATCAGGCACCTTAGAGCAGCCAACTCCCTGATCAATCCAGCGAACGACGTACCCGAGGATTCCTTGCGCGTTGTTCTCGAGCTCGGCATCGATCTCCGCACGACTCCAGGAAGGATCACCGGAGACGGGGATAGTCAGCAGGCTCTCGAGTGACGACCTTCGGCCAGCGCTGGCGATCTTGGACTGTCGAGCCTTGACGTCGACCCGGTGGTAATGAGTGGCGTGCAAGGTGGCCGCGGTCGGCGACGGCACCCACGCGCAGTTGGCACCCGCCTTCGGATGGCCAAGCTTCTGCGTCAACATGTCCGACATCAGATCCGGCGCCGCCCACATGCCCTTGCCGATCTGGGCCCGACCCACAAGGCCGCAGGCGAGACCGGTGTCGACGTTCCAGTCCTCGTAGGCGCCGATCCACTGCTGCGCCTTCATCTCACTCTTGCGCACCATCGGCCCAGCGAGCATCGATGTGTGGATTTCGTCGCCTGTGCGGTCGAGGAATCCGGTGTTGATGAAGGCCAAACGGGACTTCGCGGCACGGATGCACTCGGAGAGGTTGACGGTGGTGCGGCGCTCCTCGTCCATGATGCCGATCTTCACGGTGTTCTCTGCGATTCCAAGGATGCTCTCGACCCGGGCGAACACCGAGACCGCGAAGGCCACCTCGTCGGGCCCGTGCATCTTCGGCTTCACGACATACACCGAGCCGGTGGTCGAGTTGGGAACGGCCGAACGGTCCGAGCTCAGGGCAATCATCACGGTGACGAGCGAGTCGAGGAGCCCCTCGGGAATCTCACGACCGGATTCGTCGAGCACCGCAGGTGTCGTCATCAGATGCCCGACATTGCGGACGAGGAGGAGTGCGCGGCCGCGAAGACTCTGCGGTCCGGTGGCGCTGTTGATGACGCGGTCGGGGCTGAGGCGTCGCTCGATGGTCCGCTGACCCTTGGTGAGAGTGGCCGTGAGATCGCCGGTCATCAGGCCCAGCCAGTTGCGGTAGGCAGCGACCTTGTCCTCGCCGTCGACCGTGGAGACGGAGTCCTCGAAGTCGACGATGGTCGTCACCGCGGACTCCAGGATCACGTCCGACACGCCCGCCCTGTCAGCCCCGCTGACGGCGGTGCTGGCATCGAACATCACCTCGATGCCGAGCCCGTGGTGCCGCAGGACGATGCTCGAGGGAGCTGCGGGCTCTCCGGTATATCCGAACAGGAGCCCTGGGTCAGCGAGCCCGGTCACCTGATCGCCAAGTGTGACAAGGACTTTGTCGCCCTCGACCCAGTAGCGGGTGGCATCGGTGTGAGAGCCCTGCCGCAGCGGGACCACATCATCGAGGAACTGTCGGACCCATGCCACCACCAGTGCGCCGCGCTGCGCGTCATATGCGGCGCCGGGGGTGGGCGTCGAGCCAAGTGCGTCGGTGCCGTAGAGGGCATCGTAGAGCGAGCCCCATCGAGCGTTTGCGGCGTTGAGGGCGTAGCGGGCGTTGGTGACGGGGACGACGAGCTGAGGCCCCGCGATCTCGGCAATCTCGACGTCGACGCTCTCGGTGTCAACGGAGAATTGCGGACCCTCCTCGACGATGTATCCGATCTCGACGAGGAAGTCCCGATAGGCGATCGGGTCATGACCGGTGCCGGCGCGCTGGCGGTGCCAGTCGTCGATGCGGGTCTGGAATACCTCGCGCGCGTCGAGCAGCTCACGGTTGCGCGGCGCGAATTCCGCGACGAGCCCGCTGAGGCCCTCCCAGAAGGCGCGCGGTTCGACGCTCGACGCCGGAAGGGCCTCACGCTCGAGGAAGTCAACCAGGAGCGGGTCAACCCGCAGCCCCGCGCGCACCAAGAAGTCCGGGGATTCCACGATGTGCTCCACCTCCGAGTTAGCGACACGAGCCATTGGCTTCCCCCGGGCGGGATGAGGTCAGCGGAGCTTGTAGTCCTCGAGAAGACGTCGTCCGATGATCATGCGCTGGATATCGGCTGTACCCTCGCCGATGAGCAGCATCGGTGCCTCGCGGTAGAGACGCTCGATCTCGTACTCCTTGGCGTAGCCGTAGCCGCCGTGGATCCGGAAGGAGTCCTCGACGACCTCCTTGCAGTACTCGCTCGCAAGGTACTTCGCCATGCCGGCCTCGAGGTCATTGCGCTCGCCAGCGTCTTTCTTGCGTGCCGCCCGCACCATCATCTGGTGCGCGGCCTCGACCTTGACTGCCATGTCGGCGAGGCGGAACTGCACCGCCTGGTGCTCGGCGATCTGCTTGCCAAAAGTCTGACGCTGCTGTGCGTAGTCGATACCGAGCTCGAAGGCGCGCAGCGAAAGGCCGCAGGCGCGAGCAGCAACGTTGACTCGCCCGACCTCGACCCCATCCATCATCTGGTAGAAGCCCCGGCCGGGGACTCCGCCGAGGATGCGGTCAGCCGGGATACGCAGGCCGTCCATCACCAACTCCGTGGTGTCGACGCCCTTGTAACCCATCTTGTCGATCTTGCCCGGGATCGTGAGACCGGGCAGGACCTCGCCGAAGCCAGCAGGCTTCTCGACCAGGAAGGTCGTCATCTTCTTGTAGACGCTCGAGTCGGGCGCAGCCTCGTCGTCGGTGCGGACGAGCACCGCGGTGAGGGTGGACGATCCACCGTTGGTGAGCCACATCTTCTGGCCGGTGAGGACGAAGTCGTCACCGTCACGCACGGCCTTGGACTTGATGGCCGAGACGTCGGAACCGCAGTGCGGCTCTGACATCGAGAACGACCCACGGATCTCACCGGCCGCCATGCGCGGGAGAAAGTACTGCTTCTGCTCCTCGGTGCCGTGCTGCATCACCATGTAGGCGACGATGAAGTGCGTGTTGATGATGCCGCTGACACTCATCCAGCCGCGGGCGATCTCCTCGACCGCTAGCGCGTAGGTCAGCAGGGATTCACCGAGGCCGCCGTACTCCTCGGGGATCATGAGGCCGAAGATGCCCATGGCCTTCATGCCCTCGACGATCGCCGCCGGGTACTCGTCGGCGTGCTCGAGTTCCTGCGCGACCGGGATGATCTCCTTCTCGACGAACTCGTGAACCGCCGCGAGGATCTCGCTCTGGATCTCGGTGAGTCCCTCGGTGTGCGCCAGGCGGCCCATGGTCGTTCCTCTCGATCGTCAGTCTGATGTGACGTGCACGCCCGGCGGCCCATGGGTCGCCGCGGCGTCAGTCCTGCGGGGGCTCGAAGGACTTTGTGCGGGTCATCCCGGCAGAACGCCCCTTGGCGGAGATCACGAGGGCCATCTTGCGCGAGGCCTCGTCGATCATCTCGTCGCCGAGCATCACGGCGCCGCGGGCACCGCCCTCGGCCGAGGTGTAGTAGTCATACGCGTCGAGGGTGAGCTCCGCGTGGTCGTAGTCCTCCTGCAAGGGGCTGAACACCTCGTTCGCGGCGGCGACCTGGTCGGGGTGGAGAACCCACTTGCCATCGAAGCCGAGTGCTGCGGATCGGCCGGCGACGCGTCGGTAGCCCTCGACGTCGCGAATCTTGAGATACGGGCCGTCGATGGCCTGCTTGTCGTAGGCGCGGGCCGCCATGAGGATCCGCATCAGGATGTAGTGGTAGGCATCGCCCGTGTCATAGCCCGGAGGCTGCTCACCGACGACCAGGGTCTTCATGTTGATACTGGCCATGAAGTCGGCCGGGCCGAAGATGATGGTCTCCACGCGCGGCGACGATGCGGCGATGGCATCGACATTGATCAGGCCCAAGGCGTTCTCGATCTGCGCCTCGATGCCGATACGGCCGACCTCGAAGCCCATGGTCTTCTCGATCTGCGTGAGCAGGGAGTCGAGGGCGACAACCTGGTCGGCGGTCTGCACCTTCGGCAGCATGATGCAGTCCAGATTGGTGCCCGCGTTCTCGACGACCTCGATGACATCGCGGTACGTCCAGGATGTCGTCCAGTCATTGACCCGGACACTGCGCACCTTGTCGCCGTACCCGCCCTCGTTCAAAGCGGCCACGACATTCTTGCGCGCCTCAGCCTTGGCGAGAGGGGCGACGGAGTCCTCCAGATCAAGGAAGACCTGGTCGGCAGCAAGGCCCTTGGCCTTCTCCAACATCTTCGGGTTGCTGCCGGGAACGGCAAGGTTCGACCGGCGGGAACGCAGGGGGCGGGGCTCGATGCTCATGCACCGAATCCTACGAAAGTCAACACCTCCGCGGGCACCCGGGGGTGGCGAAAACGGCCGACGCAACATCACCTAGCTGACACCGCCACTTCCTGCGGGGCTTGATGTGACGCGTGCACAGAGAAAAGCCGGCGCGGCACCCTCAGGGGCGCCGCGCCGGCTCGTCACTCAAGATGAGGACGGTGATGCGGTCGTGAAATCGATCGCAGGCGCAGTCGTCGTCGGCGCAACACCTGTATACCGGGTCCGAACTGAGACCTTCGAGTTCGACATCGTGCCGCTGCTGGCGTAGCCGACGAAGGGGCTGGCGTCGTGAATCAATCCGGTCCTGGTGTCAAGCACCGACACCGCCACACTGTCCGGCTCGGTCGGCCACGATCCAGCAATGAGGTTGCCGCCGGGGCCCTTATCGCAGAGGGTGATCTCGGCGATTCCCGTTCCCGGGTAGGTGGAGTTCGTGCTCGTGTAGTAGGTGTAGAAGATCGAGCATCCTCCACTGACCCACATGTCGCCATGCCCGGAATCTGTCGGCTCCGCAGGGGCTGGCCGTGACTTACCGATGCAACTCAAGACATCGGAGCCACAGACTGCTTGCACGATCTGGCTCGTGAGCGACCCGAGGGCCCACCCCTTGAAATTGAACTTCACGAATCCGTCACGCCAGGATCCGTGGATCTGCCAGCTGCCGTCGATGAAGTTCGCCGTGGCCTCAATGCGCGCCGTGGTGTTGTTCCCAGCCGGGGTCCGCAGGAGCGGAGAAGCTCCAAAAGTGTTGGGGATGTCTGTCACGTCCTGCAACCTGACGGTGCCTTCCGCTGACGCCCTGGACTCATAGCCAAGAGCGACATAGCTCGGGTACATGTTCGGTGCGCAGGCCGCGAGCATGCTGGCGGCAAGAGCCAGGGCCGCTACGACGGTGAGCTTCTTGATGTTCACTCAAGATCCTTCGGGTGGGTTGACGATCGTCAGGTCGTGTGGATCATGCCGGATCACGGCGCACCATGCAAAGAGCACACGGGTGAACTACCAAGAGCCACGCGGCGAACGCGGAACGTGATCACACAAGGCCGGGCCGTGGCGGTCGCGACGTCAACTGCGCGAGGTGAGTGGCACATGAAGAACCGGCCCGGCTCCCATGAGGGCGCCGAGCCGGTTGATCAGACAGGTGAGTACTACGAAGCCGTGACCCACGGAATGGGATCAGCGGTGGCGGTCGGAGCAACCCCGCTCTGAGATACGCGAACTGAGATCTTGGAGTTGCTCGACATCGTGCCTGCGGCGGAATACCCGACGTAGGGGCTGGCGTCACTCCGTGTGCACGAAATGGCGCAACCGTCGCGCGTGTTCACCACTACCACCGCAACGGTGTCGGGCGAGGTGGCCCACACATCACCGCTGAAGCCATTTCCGGGGCCGTTGTCGCACAGGGTGATCTCCGCGATCCCCGTGCCGGGATACGCCGAGTTCGTGCTCGTGTAGTAGCTGAAGAAGTTCGCGCATCCGCCGCTGATGGCGGAGCGGCCGTGCTCGCTGGGGGCCGTCTGGGCAATAAGGGGGGCCGAGCCACTGCAAGGAAGCCCGGGGCCGCATGCCTCGTTCGCGAGCACGGTTTCGTAGGCCCATCCCTGGAACTTGAACTTCACGAATCCGTCACGCCAGGAGCCGTTGATCTGCCAGGTTCCGTTGGTGAAGTTGGCCGTGGCCTCAATACTCGCCGTGGCGTTCTCGCCGCCCTTCGTGCGAATAACTGTGCCACTTGACAACACCATCGGGACAACCGTCGAGGTCTGCAGGGTGACGGCCCCTTCGGCGGACGCCTTGCCGTTGAATCCAATCGCCTCATAGCTAGGCAGACTGCTGGGCGCCGAGCATGCCGCGAGCATGCCGGCTGCGATAGCCAGGGCCGCAACGGCCGTGATCTTCTTGACGTTCACGCGAGATCCTTACGTTGTCTCGAGGGTTGGGTGCTTTGCGGAGTGTTTCGGCTCTGACCGCGCCACGCAAGGACCACCGCGGGTGAAACACGAAGTGCGAGACAACATGCTCGGAGAGTGATCATTCTGACCCAGAGGCCGGTGGGGTGAACTGCCATTACT
>WLRQ01000015.1 GCA_009697815.1 Actinomycetota bacterium | reverse complement strand
GATCGGTGTCTCTGGATCGGTGTCTCTGGATCGGTGTCTCTGGATCAGTGATCCCGCCGGCACGATGCGAACATGACGATGCCCCGGAGCGTAGCCCCGGGGCATCGTCGACGTGAGGTGGCACACGCGCGGGAGGGGAGAAGATTCAGCCCTCGCCGCACTCGGTCAGCGCTTGGAGTACTGCGGAGCCTTGCGTGCCTTCTTCAGACCGGCCTTCTTGCGCTCCTTGATCCGCGCGTCGCGCGTGAGGAAGCCAGCCTTCTTCAGTGCCGGGCGGAAGGCCTCGACATCGATGTCGTTGAGGCAGCGCGCGATGCCCAGGCGAAGTGCGCCGGCCTGGCCGGTGGTGCCGCCGCCCGAGAGCCGGGCAAGGACGTCGTAACGCCCCTCCTGGTCGGTGGTCTTGAAGGGCTCGTTCACCAGCTGCTGGTGCACCTTGTTCGGGAAGTACCCGTCCAGAGTGCGGCCGTTCACGACCCAGCGACCGGTGCCCGGGACGATGCGCACCCGAGCGATCGCCTCCTTGCGGCGGCCAGTGGCTGCCGCGGGGCGGGTCGCGACATCGCGGTGGGTAACCGCGATCGCTGAAGACGGGGTCTCGGAGGTGTAGTCACCCTCGATTTCCTCGTCGATGTCGGTGCTGTCGGTGGTCTCGGCGACGGTCTCGCTCACGCCCACGGTCCTTTCAGTTACTTGTTGTTAGCCGTGGCGCTTACTGCGCGACCTGGGAAATATCGTGAGGCTTCGGGAGCTGTGCGGCGTGCGGGTGCTCCGAACCCGTGTACACCTTCAGCTTCTTGATGACCTGGTTGCTGAGCTTGTTGTGCGGCAGCATTCCCTTGACGGCCTTCTCCACCGCGCGACGCGGGTTGGTCTCGAGGAGCTGGACGTAGGAGGTGGCGCGCAGTCCGCCCGGGTAACCGGAGTGGTGGTAGGCCATCTTCTGCTCGCGCTTGTTGCCGGTGAGGGCAACCTTGTCGGCGTTGATGATGATGACGAAGTCACCACCATCGACGTGCGGCGCGAACGTGGGCTTGTTCTTTCCACGCAGGAGGATCGCAACCTGCGAGGCAAGTCGGCCCAGGACGACGTCCGTGGCATCGATGACGTGCCACTCGCGAGTGATCTCGCTGGCCTTCGGGCTGTACGTGCGCACGGTTGTCGCCTTCGTTCTCGTCGGAATGTGCTGGTGGGCCGTCCGGCCCGCCTCGCAGTCGTCTCAGGTCGCATCGAACTACCCAGGCGGACCGGGCCCCTTCGGGCCGAGTTCGGCTCGGATGTCCGACCCCAAGGGATCGGCACGCGCGGCGACACGCCAGAGTACCCGCCCGGTGTCGAGGGGGTCAAAACGCCCCCCGTTGTGCTAGCCCCGAACCGGTCTGGATTCACCCCAGGCAGGCTCGGGAACCTCTTTCACAGTGCCGTCGGAGGAGAAGACGAGGAAGCGGTCGAAACCCCTCGCAAACCAACGGTCATGTGTCACCGCGATGACCGTGCCCTCGAATGCGGCCAGGCCTTCCTCGAGGGCCTCAGCGCTCGCGAGATCGAGGTTGTCGGTCGGCTCATCGAGCAGGAGCAGCGTGGCACCCGAGAGCTCGAGGAGCAGGATCTGGAACCGTGCCTGCTGCCCGCCCGAGAGGGTGTCGAAGGTCTGCTCGGCCGCATAGGACATCTCGTAGCGGTCGAGCTTGCGGCTCGCGAGCTCACGTCCCATGCCTGCACGGTGATCGTCACCGCGGTGCAGGATTTCTAGCAGGGTCCGACCCCGAAGTTCGGGGTGCTCATGGGTCTGGGCAAACCAACCCGGGCGGACCCGAGCGCCCAATCGCGCCGTTCCCGTGTGGGCCACCGGAGCCAGGGGCACATCGCCGACGGGCCTGTGCTCGAGTTCTGGGTCGCTCCCACCCGCGGCCAACAACCGCAGGAAATGGGACTTGCCCGATCCGTTCGCTCCGAGCACCGCGACCCGCTCACCAAACCAGACTTCGAGGTCGAACGGATCCATCAGCCCCGAAAGCTCCAGCCCCTCGCACACGACGGCCCGCTTCCCGGTGCGACCACCCGTGAGGCGAATCCTGACGCTCTGCTCGCGGGCGATCTCCTGAGGTGGTCCTGCTTCCTCGAACTTCGAGAGTCGAGTCTTCGCCGCCTGGTAGCGAGACGCGAGCCCGTCATTGAACGCGGACTTCGTCTTGTACATCAGCACGAGGGCCTTGAGCTTGGCGAGTTCTTCATCCCATCGCCGACGCATCTCCTCGAGCCTGGCGAAGCGTGCGGCGCGCGCCTCGTGGTAACTCGCAAAGTTGCCGCTGTGCGTCCAGGTGGTGTTGCCAGCGGCGCCCAGCTCGACGGTCACCACCGCAGTTGCCGTGCGCGACAACAACTCTCGGTCGTGTGAGACGAACAGCACCGTCTTGGGGGACTCCGCGATGCGGCGCTCGAGCCACTCCTTGCCCGGCACGTCGAGATAGTTGTCAGGCTCGTCCAGGAGCAGCACCTCGTCGGGTCCACGCAAGAGCGCCTCGAGCACCAGGCGCTTCTGCTCGCCGCCGGAGAGCGTGCGGGTCTCGCGATACTGTGCGCGCTCGAACGAGAGCCCGAGAGCCGCGACCGTGCAGACATCCCACAGCACCTCGGCGTCATAGCCGCCGGCGTCCGCCCAATCGCCGATCGCGTGGGCATAGGCCATCTGCGTGGCCTCGTCCTCGCTGTCCATCATCGCGAGCTCGGCACGATCGAGGGCGATCGCCGCCGCGCACACTCGGGGCGGAGAAATCGACACCAGCAGATCACGAACGGTCGACTCGTCGCGCACCTGTCCGATGAACTGCCTCATCACTCCGAGCCCACCCGACCGGATGATCGCACCGTCCTGCGGATCGAGGTCACCTGACACCAGGCGCATCAACGTGGTCTTGCCCGCCCCGTTAGCGCCGACCAGGGCGACCTTTGCGCCATCCCCGACGCGGAAGCCGACATCGTCGAGGAGGACACGTCCGTCGGGCAGCGTGTGCGTGACCCTGGCGACCTCGACGTGACCCACACGAGGGATTCTCCCTCGTCGCGGCTGATAGGCCCACCACCGCGCCCATCACCGCAGAATGAGCTCGCTGTACTCGGTGCAAATCCGGGTTCCCGCCGCCCCCGCCAGGATTTCAGCGAGATCGGATAGGGCACCGATGACCGCCACCTTGCCTGGCGCCGAGCGAGCGAAGGCGGCGGCGGCCTCCACCTTCGGACCCATCGAGCCTGCGGGGAAGGTGAACGCCTCGACGGCATCGGGCGACGCGCGAACGACCGCTCGCTGGGTAGGTGTCGCCCAGTCGAGATACACCGCGTCGGCATCGGTGGCGATCACCAGGAGATCGGCGTGAAGCTCCTGAGCGAGGACGGCGGACGAACGGTCCTTGTCGATCACAGCCTCGACCCCCACCAGGGTGCGCGGGTTGCGGTCGTTCGGTGAGGAGATTCCTGATTCGGGCAGGTACATCGTGGGGATACCTCCGCCGCCCGCGCAGATCACCACCGTGCCGGCCTCCAGCAGCAGCCTGATCGAGCCGATCTCGAAGATCCGCAAGGGCAGGGGCGACGGCACCACCCGCCGCCAGCCGTCACCATCGGCCTTGACTGTCCAGCCGTGGTCGGCCGCGAGCCGACTGGCCTGCGCCTGGTCGTAGACCGGCCCGACAAACTTGGTCGGGTTCGCCATGGCCGGATCATCGGCAGCGACCTCGGTCATGGTCACGATCGTCGCGATGGGCTTGTCGAACGGTATGAGGTTGCCGAGTTCCTGCTCGATTAAGTACCCGATCATTCCCTCGGTTTGAGCACCGAGGACGTCGAACGGGTAGTTCGACGTCGCGTCATAGGCCGAGGCCTGCAGCGAGAGCAGGCCAACTTGCGGCCCGTTTCCATGGGAGATCACCAGCTCGTGCTCTAGAGCCACCGGGGCGAGGGCCTCGCAGGCCACTCGGACGCTGGCACGCTGGTTCTCGACGGTCATGGGCTCACCCCGTCGCTGCAACGCATTGCCACCCAGTGCCACCACAACTCGCACGTGAGCCTCCAGGTCCCTCGAGTGTCGACCTCGTGTTCACGAGAGTGTCACCACGAGGACCCACTTCGCACCACGTACCCCCGAGGCGCTCGCGCGTCGCGTGGGTCGCAGGCTCAATCTTGGTCTGGGCCGCGGAAGGTGCGGGCCCTCATCGCCTGGTTCGCGAGTTCGTGATCTTCGGGGTACCCCACGTGCTCGAGGGTCAGGCCCCAGGCAGGGGCAACCTCGGCGTCGGGATCGCGACGTGCGCCGGCCAGCAACTGTCCCGGCCACGAGATCGGACGGCGGCCATCGCCCACCGGGAGAAGTGCACCGACGATCGAGCGGACCATCGTGTGGCAGAAGGCATCCGCGCGAATCCACATGTGCACGAATCCGGTCACCGGATCGCGCTCCCATCGCAGATCCTGCAAGGTGCGAATCGTGCTTGCGCCCGCACGGCGGCGGCAGAACGCGGCGAAGTCGTTCTCCCCGAGCAGTATCTGAGAGGCCTCGTTCAGCGCATCGAGGTTCAGCGGGAGGCCGCGATGGCCTGGATGCTGCAGAACGTGGTGGCGCAGCAACGGATCGGGACCTCCCGGCACATCGGAGATCCGGTAGCAGTAGGTGCGCGAGATCGCTGACCAGCGGGCGTTGAAGCCTTCCGGCGCGGTCGCCACTGAGGACACCCGGAGGTCCTCCGGAAGGACCCCTGAGAGCCGTCGAAGGGGGGCAAGCGGGCCGCGGGCCCGGATCGAGGCCCATAGATCACGCTCCACGTCGCAGTGGGTCACCTGGCCGCGAGCATGAACGCCCGCGTCGGTGCGGCCTGCACAGGCAACGCGCAGGGATTCAGGGGCGCGCAGCACCACAGCAAGTGCGGCCTCGAGGACACCTTGCACAGTGCGTAGATCCGGCTGCCGCGCCCAGCCGAAAAAGGCCGTGCCGTCGTAGGCGATGTCCAGACGCAGACGCACGAGCCCGCCGCCCCCGGAGGGGTCGGCGGGCTCGTGGATGCGAGGCGAGGCGCTCAGGCCTGGTCCTCGGTGGTCTCAGCGTCGGCGGTCTCGTCGGCGGGGGCCTCATCGGCGGGGGTCTCGACGACCTCTACCTCAGCGACCTCTACCTCAGCGACCTCAGCGACGGCGACGGGTGCGGCTGCCGCGGCGGCCGACTCCTTCACCGCGCGCTTGGTGGCACCGGTGGCCTCGGCGATCACCGCCTCCGCGAGTGCCTCCACAAGCTCGATGACCGCCATGGGGGCGTTGTCGCCCTTGCGCGGACCGATCTTGGTGATGCGGGTGTAACCACCGGGACGGGTGGCGTAGCGGGGACCGATCTCCGCGAAGAGCTCGTGGACGACCCCCTTGTCGCGGATCACGGCGAGCACCCGACGACGCGCGTGCAGGTCACCGCGCTTCGCGTGGGTGATGAGCCGTTCGGCCAGCGGACGAAGGCGCTTGGCCTTGGCCTCGGTGGTCGTGATCTTGCCGTGCTCGAAGAGCGCAGTCGCGAGATTCGCGAGCATGAGCCGCTCGTGTGCCGGGCTGCCGCCGAGGCGGGGGCCCTTTGTGGGGGTGGGCATGGCGTTCTCCTGGTGGTGGGGGCGTCGGGGGGCCGATCAGCTCGTCAGAGCTGCTCGTCCTCGGCGAACCCCTGGTCATCATCGTCATAGAAACTCACGGCCGTCGTGGGGTCGAATCCAGGCGGGCTGTCCTTGAGCGCGAGGCCCAGGGTCACGAGCTTGGCCTTGACCTCATCGATCGACTTCGAGCCGAAGTTGCGGATATCGAGCAGATCGGCCTCACTGCGGCCGATGAGCTCGCCCACAGAGTGGATCCCCTCGCGCTTGAGGCAGTTGTACGAGCGAACTGTGAGGTCCAGCGACTCGATCGGCGTCGAGAGTTGCTCGGCGACGAAGGCGTCCGCGGGCGAGGGCCCGATGTCGATGCCCTCGGCGTCGACATTGAGCTCACGGGCGAGGCCGAACAACTCGACCAAGGTCTTGCCGGCCGATGCGACGGCATCGCGAGGAGCCATCGACTGCTTGGTCTCGACATCGATCACCAGGCGGTCGAAGTCCGTGCGCTGCTCGACACGGGTTGCCTCCACCTTGTAGGTGACCTTGAGCACCGGGGAGTAAATGGAGTCGACCGGGATCCGGCCGATCTCCTGTCCGGGCTGCTTGTTCTGCACGGCAGAGACGTAGCCGCGGCCACGCTCGACGACGAGCTCCATCTCGAGCTTGCCCTTGCCGTTGAGGGTGGCGATGTGCAGGTTCGGGTTGTGAACCTCCACACCGGCCGGCGGCGCGATATCTGCTGCGGTGACGGCGCCCGGACCCTGCTTGCGCAGGTACATCACAACGGGCTCATCGTGCTCAGAGGAGACGACGAGCTGCTTGATGTTCAAGATCAGCTCGGTGACGTCTTCCTTGACACCGGGAACCGTCGTGAACTCGTGCAGCACACCGTCGATGCGGATGCTGGTGACGGCGGCACCCGGGATCGACGACAGCAAGGTGCGACGCACCGAGTTGCCGAGCGTGTAGCCGAAACCGGGCTCGAGCGGCTCCATGATGAAACGCGAGCGGTATTCCGAGACCGGCTCCTCGGTGAGGGTCGGTCGCTGGGCAATCAGCACGTGGTTGTCCTTCCGTGGCGCCCGCAATTTGACGCCGTACGTGGATGAGGCGGAACTGGTGCCGGCACCAACCCCGAAAGGTTGGTGCCGACGACTCACGTCACTTCGAGTAGAGCTCGACGATCAGCTGTTCCTGCACCTGCGTGTCGATGACCGACCGCTCGGGCAGGGAGTGGACGAGCACGCGCATCCGCGAGGGGATGACCTCGAGCCACGCCGGAACGCCACGCTCGCCAAGTTCGGCGTGAGCGACGACGAACGGAGTCAGCTCGCGGCTTGCGGCACGGACCTCGACGATGTCGCTGGCCGAGACGCGGAAGGAGGGGATGTCCACCTTCGCGCCGTTCACGGTGATGTGACCGTGACGGACAACCTGACGGGCCATATCGCGACTCTTGGCGAAGCCGGCACGGTAGACGACGTTGTCGAGCCTGGTCTCGAGGATGCGAAGCAGGTTCTCACCGGTCTTGCCCTGCTTGCGCTGGGCCTCCTCGTAGTACCCACGGAACTGCTTCTCGAGCACACCGTAGATACGTGCGCACTTCTGCTTCTCACGCATCTGCAGCAGGTACTCGCTGTCCTTGGTCCGACCACGGCCGTGCTGGCCGGGCGGGTAAGGACGGATCTCAATCGGGCACTTCGGCGACTCGCACTTCGCACCCTTGAGGAAGAGCTTGGTCTTTTCGCGGCGGCAGCGCTTGCAGTCCGCCCCTGTGTAACGGGCCATGATGTTTCAGACTCTCTCTCGGGGCGTCAGACTCGGCGGCGCTTCGGCGGGCGGCAGCCATTGTGCGGGCTCGGGGTGACGTCCTGGATGGTTCCGACCTCGAGGCCAGCGGCCTGCAGTGACCGGATGGCGGTCTCGCGACCTGAACCAGGACCCTTGACGAAAACGTCAACCTTCTTCATCCCGTGCTCCATGGCACGGCGTGCAGCAGCCTCCGCGGCAAGCTGGGCGGCGAAGGGCGTGCTCTTGCGAGAGCCCTTGAATCCCACCTGACCGGACGAGGCCCAGGCAATCACCGCGCCCGTGGGATCGGTGATGGACACGATGGTGTTGTTGAACGTGCTCTTGATGTGCGCATGTCCATGCGCGATGTTCTTCTTCTCCTTGCGGCGCACCTTCTTGGCGCCCGCAGCCGTACGGCTCTTGGGAGGCATCGACTATCCGTTCTGGTTGAGGTCATCGGTCCTTCGGTCGCCTGGACATGGGGCCCGGGCAGGACCGTCGGACTGCTACTTCTTGCCGACCTTCTTCTTGCCGGCCACGGTCTTCTTCGGGCCCTTGCGGGTGCGCGCGTTGGTGTGCGTGCGCTGACCGCGGACCGGGAGACCACGGCGGTGCCGGATTCCCTGGTAGCAGCCGATCTCAACCTTGCGGCGGATGTCAGCGGCGACCTCACGACGGAGATCGCCTTCGGTCTTGTAGTTGGCATCGAGATAGTCGCGCAGCTTGATCAGGTCCTCGTCGCCGAGGTCCTTGACGCGGAGGTCAGGACTGATACCCGTGGCCTCAAGCGTCTGCAGTGCGCGGGTCTTTCCGATACCGAAGATGTACGTGAGCGCTACCTCGAGCCGCTTGTCGCGGGGGAGGTCAACGCCGACGAGACGTGCCATCGGGAATTCTCTCTTCCAGTTCGTCCGGAGGTTTCGGCAGCGATACCGGTCCCACCAGTGTGAAGGTGGGTCCCTGGCCTCCGGGCCGGGGGTGACGTCCCATACGCGGCACAGGTGCTGCGCGGGGGTCGGGTATCGCTGTTGGTGCGTCCGTGAACGCCGTGCTGAGCCTTACCTGCGGAGAGGAATCCCCTCCGGGGTGTGGATCAGCCCTGGCGCTGCTTGTGACGCGGGTTCTCGCAGATCACCATGACCCGGCCGTGACGGCGGATCACCTTGCACTTGTCGCAGATCTTCTTGACGCTCGGGTTGACCTTCATCGATCTCTCCACGGGTGCTCGTGCCAGGCGGCGTGCGCGCCCGTGCCTCTAGTGGCGGACAACAGTGTTCGGTCTCGTCCCCACGGGGTGAAGCGCGGTGACGTGAGCCGTTCTTTACTTGTAGCGGTAGACGATCCGGCCACGGGTGAGGTCGTAGGGCGAGAGCTCCACTACCACCCGGTCATCGGGAAGGATTCGGATGTAGTGCATCCGCATCTTCCCGCTGATGTGCGCCAACACTTTGTGCCCGTTGTCGAGTTCGACCCTGAACATCGCGTTCGGGAGCGACTCGGTGATCGTGCCCTCGAGCTCGATGGCACCGTCCTTTTTGGGCATGTCCTCGCACTTCATCCGTATCGGTTACGTTAGATTGCTGACCTACCGGGAGCGACCTGACACCCGCCTGAAACTGCTCGTCAGAACAGGCCCCGGGCGTGACTGGTCGCGACTCGATGAGCCGGTTGTGGAGTCTACGTCAGAACCGGCCTTCGACGGTAATCCGATGATCTTGCGATCGCCGTACGTCGCCACACATCATCAGTCGCGCCCAGCGGCAGGGCTGTGCACGCCCATAGCGGCAAACCGTTCCGCCCCGCCGTCGAGGGCCGTCAGGACCCATGGGCCCGCGGTGGTCAATGCGACGGTGTGCTCCCAATGGGACGCGCGCCGGCCGTCGACCGTGACCACCGTCCAGTCGTCCGCGAGGGTGCGGACGGTGCGGTCACCCGCGCACACCATGGGCTCCACGGCCAATGCCATACCAGCCACAAGGGCCAGACTCTTGCCCGGAATGTCGTAATTGGGCACATTGGGCTCCATATGCATCGAGGTCCCAATGCCATGGCCGACATATTCCTCGACGATGCCATAGGCGGCGCCCCCGGCCTCGGCGCGCACCGAGTTCTCGACGGCCCGTCCGATATCGGACAGAGCGCCCCCGACCCTCGCTGCCCCCAGACCGCGCCACAGCGCCTCCTGAGTAACCCTGGAGAGTTCGCCCGCGGCTTGGTCGACCTCGCCCACCGGTACCGTGATCGCAGCGTCGCCGTGCCATCCAGCGAGGATCGCACCACAGTCGATGGAGACCTGATCACCGTCGCGGAGAACACGGTCGCCGGGGATCCCGTGCACGACCTCGTCGTTGACCGAGGTGCAGATGCTGGCCGGATAGCCGTGGTAGCCCAGGAAAGAGGGGATGGCGCCCTGGCTGCGGATGGAGTCCTCAGCGATCGCGTCAAGCTCGCGGGTCGAGATGCCCGGGCCGACTGCCGTGCGCAGGACCTCCAAGGTGCGGGCGACGACGAGCCCGGCCTGGCGCATCAGCAGGATCTGCGCATCGGTCTTGATCTCGACGCGGTCCTTGCGGCGGAACATCGGTCCTGCGTTCAGACGCCGAGGGCCGAGAGCACCCGAGCGGTGACCTCGGCCACCGAGCCCATGCCGTCAACCCGAACAAGGATGCCCAGCGCCTCGTACTCGCTGATCAAGGGTGCGGTCTGCTCTGCGTAGACCTCCTGGCGCCGACGGATGACATCCTCGGTGTCATCGCTGCGCCCCTGCTCCTCGGCGCGCTTAACCAGGCGCGTGATCACCTCGTCGGTGTCGATGGTGATCTCGACGACCTTGTCGATCGAGGTACCCGTCGAACGCAGCATGCCCTCGAGCTCGTGCACCTGCGCCAGCGTGCGCGGGTACCCGTCGAGAAGGAAGCCGTCGGTGGCATCGGGGTGGGAGAGTCGATCGCGGACCATCGCGTTGGTGACCGAATCGGGCACGTACTCACCAGAGTCCATGAAGCGCTTCGCCTCGAGACCGAGCGGGGTGGCGCCAGCGACGTTGGCGCGGAAGATATCGCCCGTCGAGATGTGGGCGATGCTGAGGATCTCGGCAACCACCACGGCTTGGGTTCCTTTGCCCGCACCCGGCGGGCCCATGAGAAGGATGCGCATCAGCGGAGAAAGCCTTCGTAGTTGCGTTGCTGTAGCTGGGATTCGATCTGCTTCACGGTATCGAGTCCGACGCCCACCATGATCAGGAGGCTGGTGCCACCGAAGATGAACCGCTGCCCAACCCCGAGGAAGGCGAACGCGACGAACGGGATGATCGCGATGACACCGAGGTAGAGCGCTCCGGGCAGCGTGATCCGGGTGAGCACATAGTCGAGGTACTCCGCGGTGGGCCGTCCTGCTCGAATACCGGGAACGAACCCGCCGTATCTCTTCATGTTGTCGGCGACCTCGACGGGGTTGAACGTGATCGCGACGTAGAAGTAGGTGAAGAAGACGATCAGCAGGAAGTAGGTGATCAGGTAGAGGGGCTCGTCACCACGCGTGAAGTTCCGGGAAACCCACTGGGCCAGACCCCCCTGGTTGCCCGAGAGCTGGATGACCAACTGCGGAACGTAGAGCAGGGATGAGGCGAAGATGACGGGGATAACTCCCGCCATGTTCACCTTCAGGGGGATGTAGGTGGATGTACCGCCGTACATCTTGCGTCCGACCATGCGCTTGGCGTACTGCACGGGTATCCGCCGTTGAGCCTGTTCGACGTAGATCACAGCGGCGATGATCGCGAAGCCCACAGCCAGGACGAGCAGGAGGGTGAACGCGCCGTTGATCGTGTAGATCTGCCAGATCTGGCCCGGGAACGTGGCGATGATCGAGGTGAAGATCAGCAACGACATGCCGTTACCGACACCTCGATCGGTGATGTTCTCACCGAGCCACATGATGACTGCCGTACCTGCGGTCATGACCAGGATCATCTGCAGGATCAGCAGGATCGACTGGTTGGGCACCAACTGCGCACTGCAGCCCTGGAAGAGCCGGCCGGGAACACGGGCGAGCGCCACGATGCCGGTCGACTGCAGGATCGCGAGCCCGACGGTGAGGTAGCGGGTGTACTGGGTCAGGCGCGCCTGACCGGACTGGCCCTCCTGGCGAAGGGACTCCAGCCGCGGGATCACCACCGTCAGAAGCTGAATGATGATGCTCGCCGTGATGTACGGCATGATCCCGAGCGCGAAGACCGAGAGCCTCAGCAGCGCACCGCCACTGAAGAGGTTGATGAGGCCGTAGATCGAGTTGTCCTGCACGAGTGCGATGCAGGTCTGGATGGCCTTGTAATCGACCCCTGGCGTCGGGACGACCGACCCGAGCCGGAACAGGCCAATGATCGCGAGGGTGAACACGAGCTTCTTGCGCAGATCCGGCGTGCGGAATGCCGACGCGAACGCGGAAAGCACAGCCCCTCCAGGTGGGCGCCCAGTGGCGCCCGATGCGATGAGTCGGTCTCACAGCCTTCGCCATGAGCAGTTTTCCCCCACGCGAACCCGGTAGATCCGGTGGGACCGCATGAGCCTAACAGTCACGATACGAAGGGCGTCCGTGCGTCGAGATTACGACGGCATGGACGCCCTTCGGCGAATCGCGGGTACGTCAGACGAGCTCGGTGGCTGTGCCACCGGCTGACATGATCTTGCTCTTGGCGGTGTCGGAAAACGCGTGAACGTTGATCTGCAGGGCCACGGCCAGATCACCGTTGCCGAGCACCTTCACCGGGAGGTTACGACGAACCACACCGCGCGCCACGAGCTCATCGACGCTCACGGCACCACCCTCGGGGAACAGGGCCGCGAGCTGTGCGACGTTGACGACCTGGAACTCGACGCGGTTGGGGTTCTTGAAACCCTTGAGCTTGGGCAGCCGCATGTGCATCGGCATCTGCCCACCCTCGAAGCGCGCCGGTACCTGATAGCGGGCCTTGGTGCCCTTGGTACCGCGACCAGCGGTCTTACCCTTGCTGGCCTCGCCTCGACCCACGCGGGTCTTGGCCGTCTTCGCGCCCGGTGCTGGGCGCAGGTGGTGAACCTTGAGTGTCATATCAGTCGACCTCCTCGACCGTGACGAGGTGGGCGACGGTGTTGATCATCCCGCGGAACTCGGGACGATCCTCCTTCACCACAACGTCGCGGATGCGCTTGAGACCCAGGCTGCGCAAGGTGTCGCGCTGGTTCTGCTTTCCGCCGATGTCCGAACGGATTTGGGTGACCTTGAGCTTGACCATCACGCGCCCATTCCCGCAGCACGGGCGCGCAGCAGGGCGGCCGGTGCCACGTGCTCGAGCGGAAGTCCACGGCGAGCCGCGACCTCCTCGGGACGCTCGAGGCCCTTGAGGGCCGCGACCGTCGCGTGCACGACATTGATGGCGTTGTCAGATCCGAGCGACTTGCTGAGCACGTCGTGGATCCCAGCGCACTCGAGCACGGCGCGGACAGGGCCACCGGCGATGACGCCGGTACCGGGTGCGGCCGGACGCAGCAGCACCACACCGGCAGCGGCCTCACCCGTGATGGGGTGAGGGATCGTGCCCTGGATACGGGGGACCTTGAAGAAGCTCTTCTTGGCTTCCTCGACACCCTTGGCGATGGCCGCGGGCACCTCCTTGGCCTTCCCGTAACCAACGCCGACCATGCCGTCGCCGTCGCCAACGACGACGAGGGCGGTGAAGCTGAAGCGACGACCACCCTTGACGACCTTGGCCACGCGGTTGATCGCTACGACGCGCTCGAGGAAGGCGGACTTCTCCACCACGGGACCCTTACCGTCTTTACGGTCGCGTCCACGCTCGTTGCCGCCGGTGCCGCCTCCGCGGCGGGGGGCTGCAGCCATGACTTACCTCTTCCCTGGATCCGTCGTTCGCGTCAGAACGCGAGGCCGCCCTCGCGGGCGCCTTCGGCGAGGGCCGCGACGCGGCCGTGGTACTTGTTGCCGCCGCGGTCGAAAACGACCGCGTCGACGCCAGCAGACTTGGCACGCGAAGCGAGGATCTCCCCGACCTTCTTGGCCTTGGCGCTCTTGTCACCGTCGAACGCACGCAGGTCGGCTTCCATGGTGGAAGCGGACGCGAGTGTGGTGCCGACGGAGTCGTCGACCACCTGAACGAACAGGTGGCGGGCCGAACGAGAGACCACCAGACGGGGACGGGACGCAGTGCCCGTGACCTTCTTGCGAACCCGGGTGTGACGGCGCTTGCGGGCAACCGCCTTCTTGTTCCCGGAGCCGAGCTTGACGATGATCGACATGGCTACTTCTTGCCTGCCTTTCCGGCCTTGCGGCGGATGACCTCGCCGGCGTAACGCACACCCTTGCCCTTGTAAGGGTCGGGCTTGCGCAGTTTGCGGAGCTTCGCGGCGACTTCGCCGACCTGCTGCTTGTCGATTCCGGCCACGGAGAACTTGGTGGGGCTCTCCACCGTGAAGGTGATGCCCTCAGGTGCCGGGATGATCACGGGGTGGCTGAACCCCAGAGCGAACTCGAGGGTGCCTTCCTTGTTGACCACGCGGTAACCGGTGCCGGAGATCTCCAACGCCTTGGAGTAGCCGTCAGTCACCCCGACAACCATGTTGGAAACCAGAGTGCGGGTGAGTCCGTGGAGTGAGCGCGAGGCCCGCTCATCGTTCGGACGGGTCACCGCGAGGGTGCCGTCCTCAGACGTGACGATCTCGATGGGGTTGGGGACCTGGTGGGTGAGCGTACCCCGGGGGCCCTTAACCGTGACCGTGGAGCCGTCGATGTCGACGGTGACCCCCGACGGGACGGAGATGGGCATACGACCAATGCGCGACATGCTTCTACTCTCCTTCCCGCTACCAGATGTAGGCGAGGACTTCCCCACCCACACCCTTCTTGGCTGCCTGGCGGTCGGTCAGCAAGCCTGACGACGTCGAGATGATCGCCACACCGAGGCCACCGAGGACCTTGGGGAGCGACGTGCTCTTCGCGTAGACACGCAGACCAGGCTTGGACACCCGGCGGATGCCGGCGATCGAACGCTCTCGGCTCGGCCCGAACTTCAGGTCGAGAGTCAAGGTCTTGCCAACCTCAGCGTCCTCCACGCGCCACGTGGCGATATAGCCCTCCTTCTTGAGGATCTCGGCGATACCCGCCTTGATCTTCGAGTGGGGCATCGCCACCGTGTCGTGGTGCGCCGAGTTGGCATTGCGCAGACGCGTGAGCATGTCTGCGATCGGGTCAGTCATCGTCATGGCCGAGGGGCCTCTCTCACCGTGGTATCGATCGCGGACATCGCGAGGACCTTCGGCGTCATCTTGTTCTTACCAGCTGCTCTTGGTGATACCCGGCAGTTCGCCGGCGTGTGCCATCTCGCGAAGGCAGATGCGGCACAGGCCGAACTTGCGGTAGACCGAGTGCGGTCGTCCACAGCGGTTGCAGCGGGTGTAGCCACGGACTGCGAACTTGGGCTTCTTGTTCGCCTTGTTGATCAGAGCGGTCTTGGCCACGGTCAGTTCTCCTTGAAGGGGAAGCCGAGGTGCTTGAGGAGCGCACGGCCTTCGTCGTCGGTGGACGCGGTGGTGACCACCGTGATGTCCATGCCTCGGACGCGGTCGATGGCGTCCTGATCGATCTCGTGGAACATCGACTGCTCGTTGAGACCGAACGTGTAGTTGCCGCGGCCGTCGAACTGGCGGGCCGAGAGGCCGCGGAAGTCACGGATGCGGGGAAGTGCAACCGAGAGGAGACGGTCGAGGAACTCCCACATGCGGTCGCCGCGCAGTGTCACGTGGGCGCCGATGGGCATTCCCTCGCGAAGCTTGAACTGGGCGATCGACTTGCGGGCCTTGGTGACCTGGGGCTTCTGGCCCGTGATCGCCGCGAGGTCCTTGATCGCGCCTTCGATGAGCTTGGAGTCGCGGGCCGCCTCGCCGACACCCATGTTGACCACGATCTTGGTCAGACCGGGGACCTGCATGACATTGCCGAAGGCGAACTCCTCGCGGAGTGCCGGGACGATCTCCTCGAGGTAGCGCGCCTTGAGGCGAACCTGCACCTTCTCGGTGGCCGTAGTGGTCATCAGATGTCCTTACCGGAACGCTTCGAGATGCGGACACTGCGCGAGGACTCGTACGACGTACCGTCCGGGCGAGTCTTGGTGACGACCTCGCGGCGGTAGCCCACGCGGGTCGGGCGGTTGTCGTCGGGGTCGACGATCATCACGTTGGACACGTGGATCGGGGCCTCCTGGGTCACGATGCCACCAGTCTTGGCGCCGAGGTTCGACTGTCCGACCTTGGTGTGCTTCTTGATCTGGTTGACACCCTCGACCAGGACCTTCTCGGACTCGATGAGTACCGAGATGACCTTGCCCTTCTTGCCGCGGTCCTTGCCCGTGATGACCTGGACGAGGTCACCCTTCTTGATGTTGAGGCCAGCCATGTCAGAGCACCTCCGGAGCCAACGAGATGATCTTCATGAACTTCTTCTCGCGCAGCTCGCGACCGACGGGGCCGAAGATGCGCGTTCCGCGCGGCTCCCCATCGTTCTTGAGGATCACGGCTGCGTTCTCGTCGAAGCGGATGTACGACCCGTCGAGGCGTCGGCGCTCCTTCTTGGTGCGCACGATCACCGCCTTGACGACGTCGCCCTTCTTGACGTTGCCGCCGGGGATTGCGTCCTTGACCGTGGCCACGATGACGTCACCGATGCCTGCGTAGCGTCGACCCGAACCACCGAGAACCCGGATGCAAAGGATTTCCTTCGCGCCGGTGTTGTCGGCGACACGTAGTCGCGACTCCTGCTGGATCACTTGAATGTCTCCTGATGTCGCGCCGGTTCTCGGAACCCGAGCCTTGCGGAACTGATGGTGAGTCGGCCAGGCGCTAACGCCGGACCTGGTGAGTCTAAGCGGCCGTCGGGTGACGACCAAAACTCGCGGTCAGGGACGAGTCCGCACGAGGCGGATCGGCCGAGGGATTACTTGGCCTTCTCGAGGATTTCCACGATGCGCCAGCGCTTGGTGGCCGAGAGCGGTCGGGTCTCCATGATGAGGACCTTGTCGCCCACGCCTGCGGCGTTGGACTCGTCGTGAGCCTTCAGCTTGTTCGTGCGACGCACGACCTTGCCGTAGAGGGGGTGCTTGAAGCGGTCCTCGACAGCGACGACGACGGTCTTATCCATCTTGTCGCTGACGACGAGCCCTTCGCGCGTCTTGCGGAAACCGCGTGTGTTATCCGTCATCGCCTTCTCGTTCGTCTCGCTCATGCGGCACCCACGGGGGTGATGCCGAGCTCGCGCTCGCGCATGATCGTGTAGATACGCGCGATGTCCGTGCGGACTGCGCGCAGTCGTCCGTGGCTCTCCAGCTGGCCGGTGGCCGCCTGGAAGCGAAGGTTGAACAGCTCGGCCTTGGCCTCGCGCAGCTTCTCGACGAGTTCCTCGTCACCGAGGATGCGCAGGTCGGTGGGCTTGGTTCCTGTGGCCATCAGTTGTCACCTACCTCGCGCCGAACGATCCGGCACTTCATCGGGAGTTTGTGCGCGGCGCGGGTGAGCGCCTCGCGGGCCACGATCTCGTTGGGGTACGCAAGCTCGAACATCACACGTCCGGGCTTGACGTTCGCGACCCACCACTCAGGTGAACCCTTACCACTACCCATGCGGGTCTCGGCCGGCTTCTTGGTGATGGGACGGTCCGGGTAGATCGTGATCCAGACCTTGCCGCCACGCTTGATGTGGCGGGTCATCGCGATACGGGCCGCCTCGATCTGGCGGTTGGTGACGTAGGCCGGCTCTAGCGCCTGCAGGCCCCACTCACCCCAAGTGACCTCGGTGCCGCCCTTGGCAGCACCGTGACGGTTGGGGTGGTGCTGCTTGCGGTGCTTGACCCTGCGGGGGATCAGCATTGGTCAGGCCTCCGTTCCGGGTGCCTCGACCGCCACGGCGACCTCAGTCGTCTCGACGCTCGCGGGGATCACCGAGTCGGTCGCGAGATCACCCTCGACAGACGCGGCTTCGGTGCCGTCGGGACGACGGGCAGCAGGGCGAGCCGGACGGTCGCGGCGCGGTGCACCGAGACGCTCGGCCGCGGCCACCGCTTCGCGCTCGGTGCGCGACTGGCTGACCTCACCCTTGTAGATCCAGACCTTCACGCCGATGCGACCGAAAGTGGTGCGCGCCTCGTAGAAGCCGTAGTCGATGTTCGCGCGCAAGGTGTGCAGCGGAACGCGGCCCTCGCGGTAGAACTCGGTGCGGCTCATCTCAGCGCCACCCAGACGACCGGACACCTGGACACGAATGCCCTTGGCGCCGCCCTTCATGGCCGACTGCATCGACTTGCGCATGGCCCGACGGAAGGAGACGCGGCTCGAGAGCTGCTCGGCCACTCCCTGCGCCACGAGCTGTGCGTCGATCTCGGGGTTCTTGACCTCGAGGATGTTCAACTGCACCTGCTTGCCGGTGAGCTGCTCGAGGTCAGTACGGATGCGGTCGGCTTCGGCTCCACGGCGGCCGATGACGATGCCGGGGCGAGCAGTGTGGATGTCGACGCGGACACGCTCACGCGTGCGCTCGATCTCCACCTTGCTGATACCGGCACGTTCCATGCCCTTGACCATGAGGCGACGGATCTTGACATCCTCATCGACGTAGTCGCGGTAGCGCTGACCGTCCTTGGACGAATCGGCGAACCAACGCGACTTGTAGTCGGTGGTGATGCCTAGACGGAAGCCGTACGGGTTGATCTTCTGGCCCACGGCCGGGTCACCCCTTCTTCCGCGCCGAGTCGGCGGTAACCGACTCGACGACGACGGTGATGTGACTGGTGCGCTTGCGGATTCGGTAGGCACGCCCCTGGGCGCGCGGCCGGAATCGCTTCAAGGTCGGGCCCTCATCGACATACGCCTCGCGAACCACGAGAGTGTCGGGGTCGAGCCCCAAGTTGTTGCTCGCGTTGGCGATGGCACTGTCGAGCACCTTGCCCACGGGCTCGCTGGCTGCTTGCGGTGCGAATCGCAGCACTGCTTGCGCCTCGGCGGCCGGCAGGCCACGGATCAAATCGATCACGCGGCGTGCCTTCATGGGCGTGACGCGCACGTAGCGCGCCTGAGCCCTGGCTTCCATCACAATCCCCTTGCTGGTCGTCGTGCTCACGTCAGACGGTCATCTCACTCGGTGGCGTCGCCCCGCGTTAGCGGCGCTTGGCCTTGCGGTCGTCCTTCACGTGGCCACGGAAGGTACGTGTCGGCGCGAACTCGCCGAGCTTGTGGCCGATCATGTTCTCGGTCACGAAGACCGGGATGTGCTTGCGGCCGTCGTGCACCGCGATGGTGTGGCCGAGCATGTCGGGCACGATCATCGAACGGCGCGACCAGGTCTTGATCACGTTCTTGGTGCCCTTGACGTTCTGGTCGTCCACCTTTTTGGCGAGGTGGCCGTCGATGAAGGGGCCCTTCTTCAGGCTGCGAGGCATTGAGACTGGCTCCCTTAGCGCTTCTTGCCGGTCTTGCGGCGGCGGACGATGAACTTGTCGCTGGCCTTGTTGGCGCGACGGGTACGGCCTTCTGGCTTGCCGTTCGGGTTGACGGGGTGGCGTCCGCCGGAGGTCTTGCCCTCACCACCACCGTGCGGGTGGTCGACCGGGTTCATGGCCACACCGCGGACGGTCGGGCGCTTGCCCTTCCAGCGCATGCGCCCGGCCTTGCCCCAGTTGATGTTGCTCTGCTCCGCGTTGCCAACCTCGCCGATCGTGGCGCGGCAGCGCACATCGACATTGCGGATCTCACCCGAAGGCAGGCGAAGCTGCGCGTAGGGGCCGTCCTTGGCGACGAGCTGCACGCTCACACCGGCAGAACGGGCGATCTTCGCGCCGCCGCCGGGCCGGAGCTCCACATTGTGGATGACCGTACCGACGGGGATGTTGCGAAGAGGCAGGTTGTTGCCGGGCTTGATATCAGCCGACGGACCGGTTTCGATGCGGTCGCCCTGTCCCACCTTGTTCGGCGCCACGATGTAGCGCTTCTCGCCATCGGCGAAGTGGAGCAGTGCGATGCGAGCGGTGCGGTTGGGGTCGTACTCGATGTGAGCGACCTTGGCCGGGACGCCATCCTTGTCTGCGCGACGGAAGTCGATGAGACGGTAGGCGCGCTTGTGGCCACCACCCTGGTGACGGGTGGTGATACGGCCCTGGTTGTTGCGGCCGCCCTTCTTGTGCAGCGGGCGCACGAGCGACTTCTCCGGCGCCGACCGCGTGAGCTCGACGAAGTCGGCGACGCTGGAGCCACGGCGGCCAGGCGTCGTCGGCTTGTACTTGCGGATACCCATCGGGTTCTCTTCCTCGTCGGTTGCGTCGGGGCGCCGGTCAGGAGACCGGGCCGCCGAAGATGTCGATACGGTCGCCGTCGCGCAGGCTGACGATCGCGCGCTTGGTGTTGGCACGCTTCCCGAAGCCGAACTTCGTGCGCATGACCTTGCCCTGGCGGTTGAGCGTGTTCACGCTCGTCACCTTGACACCGAATACCTGCTCGACCGCGATCTTGATCTGGGTCTTATTGGCATCAGGTGATACGACGAACGTGTACTTGTTCTCATCGAGAAGGGCGTAGCTCTTCTCGGAGATCACGGGTGCCAGCAGGATGTCGCGCGGGTCGTTGATCCTCACAGCGCAGCCTCCTCGGCTTCGGTCTCGGTCGCGACGGCCTTGGCACCCTTACCGGCCGTGGGGCCGGCGATGAACGCGTCGTACGCGCCCTGGGTGAAGATGACGTCGTCACTGACGAGCACGTCGTAGGTGTTGAGCTGGTCCGGCACGATCAAGTGCACGCGAGGGACGTTGCGCAGCGAAAGCCATGCAACCTCGTCGAGGCGCTCGACCACGACGAGCAGGTGACGGCGGTCGCTGAGCGCGGCCAAGGCAGCGATCGCGGACTTCGTCGAGGGGGTCTCACCCTCGACAATGCCGGTCACCACGTGCACGCGTCCGTTACGCGCCCGGTCCGAGAGGGCACCGCGCAGGGCGGCTGCCTTCATCTTCTTGGGCGTGCGCTGGGCGTAGTCACGAGGCTGAGGCCCGTGGACGACACCACCACCGGTGAACTGGGGGGCGCGGGTCGAACCCTGGCGGGCGCGACCTGTTCCCTTCTGCTTGTGCGGCTTGCGGCCACCACCGCTGACCTCGGCGCGCGTCTTGGTGCTGTGCGTGCCCTGACGGGCCGCAGCGAGCTGGGCGACGACGACCTGGTGGATCAGCGGGACGTTGACCTGCACGCCGAAGACGTGCGCGGGCAGCGCGAGTGAGCCGGCGACATCACCGGACGGGGTGCGGAGGTCGACCGAGGTGACCTCGTCGGTCTCGAGCGCGGCGCTCATGCCGTGCCACCCTTCGCAGAGGTACGGACGAGGACGAGGCCGCCCTTGGGACCGGGCACCGCACCCTTGATGAGGATCAGGCCGTTGACCGCGTCGATCGAGAAGATCGTCAGGTTCTGGGTCGACTGGCGAGCCACACCCATGCGACCGGCCATGCGGGTGCCCTTGAAGACGCGACCGGGGGTCGCGCAGGCACCGATGGAACCGGGCTTGCGGTGGTTCTTGTGTGCACCGTGTGAGGCGCCAACACCGTGGAAGCCGTGACGCTTCATGACACCGGCGTAGCCCTTGCCCTTGGTGGTGCCCACGACGTCGATGACCTGACCGACCTCGAAGGTATCCACCGAGAGCTCTTGGCCCACGACGTACTCGGACGCGTCGGCGGTGCGCAGCTCGACCAGGTGCCTACGCGGCGTGACGCCCGCCTTGGCGAAGTGGCCCGATGCGGGCTTGTTCACCTTGCGGGGGTCGATCGCGCCGAAGGCGATCTGGACGGAGCTGTAGCCGTCCTGCTCGGGGGTCTTGACCTGGGTGACGACACAGGGCCCGGCCTTGACCACGGTCACGGGGACGACGCGATTGTTCTCGTCCCAGACCTGGGTCATGCCGAGCTTCTCGCCCAGCAACCCCTTCATGTGCTTGCTCATGATGGCTAAGTTCCTCAGAGCTTGATCTCGATGTCGACACCGGCCGGGAGGTCGAGTCGCATCAGCGAGTCGACGGTCTTCGGCGTGGGGTCGAGGATGTCAATAAGACGCTTGTGGGTACGCATCTCGAAGTGTTCGCGGCTGTCCTTGTACTTGTGCGGCGAACGGATGACGCAGTAGACGTTTTTCTCCGTCGGCAGCGGCACCGGGCCCGCAACCTTCGCACCAGTGCGAATCACCGTGTCGACGATCTTGCGCGCCGATGAGTCGATGACCTCGTGGTCGTAGGCCTTGAGCCGGATGCGGATCTTCTGTCCCGCCATGATGGCTTCGGTTCCTTATCGTTCGTGTGCCGCTGGGAAGAGCATCTCGTGCATGCTCCGGTGGGATCTCGGTCGGGCCGCTCACGCGTTGCGGTCAGGCCCGACCGAGATCACCAGAAGGTGTTACTTGAGGATCTTGACGACTCGTCCCGCACCAACGGTGCGGCCACCCTCACGGATGGCGAAGCGCAGGCCCTCTTCCATGGCGATCGGCTGGATGAGGTCAACCTTCATCTCAGTGTTGTCGCCCGGCATGACCATCTCGGTGCCCTCGGGCAACGTGACAACGCCGGTGACGTCGGTCGTACGGAAGTAGAACTGCGGACGGTAGTTGTCGAAGAACGGCGTGTGACGGCCACCCTCATCCTTGGACAGGATGTACACGTTGGCCTCGAACTCCGTGTGGGGAGTGACCGAGCCCGGCTTGCACAGGACCTGTCCACGCTCGACGTCGTCGCGCTTGGTGCCGCGGAGAAGCAGGCCCACGTTCTCGCCTGCCTGGCCCTCGTCGAGCAGCTTGCGGAACATCTCGACACCGGTGACGGTGGTCTTCGAGGTCGTCGGGCGGATGCCCACGATCTCGATTTCCTCGTTCACCTTGACGATGCCACGCTCGATGCGACCGGTGACGACCGTGCCACGACCGGTGATCGTGAAGACATCCTCGACGGGCATGAGGAAGGGCTTCTCGACATCGCGCTCGGGGGTCGGGATCGCCACGTCGACAGCGGCCATGAGCTCGAGGATCGAGCCGGACCACTTCTCGTCGCCGTTGAGCGCCGGGAATGCTGCCACGCGCACGACGGGGATGTTGTCGCCGTCGTACTCGTATGCGGAAAGCAGCTCGCGGACCTCAAGCTCAACGAGCTCAAGGATCTCTTCGTCATCGACCATGTCGCACTTGTTCAGAGCGACGACCAGGGACGGCACGCCGACCTGGCGGGCGAGGAGCACGTGCTCCTTGGTCTGAGGCATGGGTCCGTCGGTCGCGGCGACCACGAGGATCGCACCGTCCATCTGGGCCGCGCCGGTGATCATGTTCTTGATGTAGTCAGCGTGACCAGGGCAGTCGACGTGCGCGTAGTGACGCGCAGCCGTCTGGTACTCGACGTGCGCGATGGAGATCGTGATACCGCGCTGACGCTCCTCAGGAGCCTTGTCGATCTGGTCGAACGGCGTGAACGGGTTCACGTCCGGGAAAGCGTCGTGCAGCACCTTGGTGATCGCCGCGGTCAGCGTCGTCTTGCCGTGGTCAATGTGACCGATGGTGCCGATGTTGACGTGCGGCTTGGTCCGCTCGAACTTCGCCTTCGCCACGGTGTCCTCCTGTGGACTGTGGATGGATACGCCGTACGACGTAGCTCCGGATTAATCGGGATCGGGATCGTGCAGGTAGTGATGGTGGTGCGTTTGATCGTTCTCGCCTTGCTGGTCGTGCGGTCTGACCTCGGAACCGCTCACGCGTCACGTTCACGCTCCGAGAGTGTGAGTGGCGGGACTACTCGCCCCGCGCCTTCGCGATGATCTCGGTCGCCACATGGTTGGGAACCTGGGCGTACGAGTCGAACTGCATGGAGTAGCTCGCGCGGCCCTGGGTCTTGCTCCGAAGGTCGCCGACGTAGCCGAACATCTCCGAGAGCGGGACCAGCGCGCGAACGATCCGGGCACCCGAGCGCTCGTCCATGGCCTGGATCTGGCCGCGGCGCGCATTGAGGTCACCGATCACATCACCCATGAAGTCCTCGGGGGTGATGACTTCGACTGACATCATCGGCTCGAGGAGCACGGGGCCAGCGGAGCGGGCACCTTCCTTGAACGCCATGGAGCCGGCGATCTTGAACGCAAGCTCGGAGGAGTCAACGTCGTGGTAGGCGCCATCCTTCAGCGTCACCTTGATGTCAACCATGGGGTAGCCGGCGAGTACGCCGTTCTCCATGGCTTCCTGACATCCGGCGTCGACCGAGGGGATGTACTCGCGCGGGATGCGACCACCACCGACAGCGTTGACGAACTCGTAACCGCCCTCGCCCTCGGATGTGCCCGAAGAAGGCTCGATCGAGATCTGAACCTTGGCGAACTGGCCAGAGCCACCGGTCTGCTTCTTGTGCGTGTAGTCGATCCGCTCGACCTTCTTGGTGATGGTCTCGCGGTAGGCGACCTGGGGCTTACCGACATTGGCCTCGACGCGGAACTCACGACGCATGCGGTCGACGAGCACCTCGAGGTGAAGTTCACCCATACCCGCGATGATCGTCTGGCCGGTCTCTTCGTCGGTGCGCACCTGGAAGGTGGGGTCCTCGTCGGAGAGACGCTGGATCGCGGTGCCCAGACGCTCCTGGTCACCCTTGCTCTTGGGCTCAATGGCCACGTGGATGACCGGTGCGGGGAAGTTCATCGACTCGAGGACGACGGGGTTCTTCTCATCGCACAGGGTCTCGCCGGTGGTGGTGTCCTTCAGACCCATGACGGCGACGATGTCGCCGGCGCCGACGCGGGCGATCTCCTCGCGCTTGTTCGCGTGCATCCGGTAGATCTTGCCGATTCGCTCACGGCGGCCCTTGACGGAGTTGAGCACCGAGGTGCCCGACTCGAGGACGCCGGAGTACACCCGAATGTAGGTGAGCTTGCCCAGGTGCGGGTCCGTCATGATCTTGAAGGCAAGTGAGGAGAAGGGCTCGTCCTCGCGCGGCTGGCGCGAGACAACCACGTCGTCATCGCCAAGCTTGTGTCCCTCGATCGCCTCGACGTCGAGCGGCGAAGGCAGGTAGGCCACCACCGCGTCGAGCATCGGCTGAACACCCTTGTTCTTGAACGCGGAACCGGTGAGGACCGGGGTGAGCTTGCCGGCGATCGTGGCTCGGCGAATAGCGGCCTGGAGGTCTGCGAACTCGGGCTCGACACCCTCGAGGTACTTCTCCATCATCGCGTCGTCGGCCTCGGCGATGGTCTCGAGGAGACGGTCGCGCCATTCGCGGGCGGCGGCGGTGTGCGTGGCCGGGATGTCGAGGACGTCGTAGTCCTCGCCCTTCTGGGTGTCCTCGGGCCAGACCAGCGCCTTCATCTGCACCAGGTCGACGACGCCGCGGAAGTCACCCTCGGACCCGATGGGGATCTGAAGGACGAGCGGGATGGCGTTGAGGCGCGAAATGATCATTTCGACACAGCGGTGGAACTCTGCGCCGGTGCGGTCGAGCTTGTTCACGAAACAGATGCGCGGGACGTTGTAGCGGTCAGCCTGGCGCCAGACGGTCTCAGACTGCGGCTCGACGCCGGCGACACCGTCGAACACCGCAACTGCGCCGTCGAGGACGCGCAAGGAGCGCTCGACCTCGACGGTGAAGTCCACGTGACCAGGGGTGTCGATGATGTTGATCTGCGTGCCCTGCCAGTGACAGGTCGTCGCGGCGGACGTGATCGTGATGCCGCGCTCCTGCTCCTGCTCCATCCAGTCCATGGTGGCAGCGCCGTCGTGGACCTCACCGATCTTGTAGTTGATCCCTGTGTAGAACAGGATCCGCTCGGTCGTCGTGGTCTTGCCCGCGTCGATGTGAGCCATGATCCCGATGTTGCGGACCTTGGCGAGGTCGAGGGCAGTGTCGGTCGACACGGTGAGACTCCGAATCCGAGGGTGGTGGGGGAAGTGAAGGGGAAGGTGCTGACTTACCAGCGGTAGTGCGCGAAGGCCTTGTTCGACTCGGCCATCTTGTGCATGTCTTCGCGGCGCTTGACGCTCGCCCCGAGGCCGTTGCTGGCGTCGAGAAGTTCGTTCATGAGGCGCTCAGTCATGGTCTTCTCACGACGCTGGCGGGAGAAGATGATCAGCCAGCGCAGGGCGAGCGTGTTCGCACGACCCGGCTTGACCTCGATCGGGACCTGGTAGGTCGCTCCACCGACGCGGCGGCTCTTGACCTCCAAGGTGGGCTTGATGTTGTCCATCGCGCGCTTGAGCGTGACGACGGGGTCGGTGCCGGTCTTCTCGCGGCAGCCTTCGAGCGCGCCGTAGACGATCTTCTCGGCCGTGGACTTCTTGCCGTCCAACAGGACCTTGTTGATCAGCTGCGTCACCAGCGGCGCCCCGTAGACCGGGTCGACCACGATGGGGCGCTTGGGAGCGGGACCCTTGCGGGGCATTAGCTCTTCTCCTTCTTCGCGCCGTAGCGGCTGCGAGACTGCTTGCGGTTCTTCACGCCCTGGGTGTCGAGAGCGCCGCGGATGATCTTGTATCGGACACCGGGGAGGTCCTTCACTCGTCCGCCACGCACGAGCACGATCGAGTGCTCCTGCAGGTTGTGGCCGACACCCGGGATGTAGGCAGTGACCTCGATACCGCTGGTGAGGCGGACACGGGCGACCTTGCGCAGAGCCGAGTTCGGCTTCTTGGGCGTGGTCGTGTAGACGCGCGTGCAGACACCGCGGCGCTGGGGGCTCCCCTTGAGCGCGGGCGTCGTGTTCTTCGAGACCTTGTCCTGCCGGCCCTTGCGGACTAGCTGCTGGATCGTGGGCACTGCGTCTCCGTGTTCAGTCGCTACGTTGTCGTGTCGTTGCTTGTGCGGTGCTTTCCGTGCTGTGCTCGGTGGTGCTGCGAACCTGGTACTGCTAGGCGGCGCGGCGAAATCCTGCGTACTGAGATCGCCGTGTTGCCCCGACCCCCGCGTCCGGGCGTGTCGCGCCTGGCCCTTATGGCCGTGCGGTGACGTGCCGTGGTGGGGGTCGATCTACATGTCAGGGGACCCACACTTTCGGATCTCGCACATGCGCGGGCGCCCGGTGAACCAGGCGCAGAGAGAGACCTTACCCAGCCATTGGCGTCGGGGTCAAAACGAGGTCCTCGACAACTGGCCCTCGACCGGCCCGGCGACCATATTCACGCATGCGAGGGTGACCCAGGTCACCAGTTCTGAAGAGGCTTCCCCGACATATCGCGGAAGGAGCCGACCAAGATCACGATGAAGTCGACCAGCGCCCAAATTCCCAGGCCACCGCAGGTCAGGACCATCGCGATTCCGGTGCCGACCTTGCCCACGTAGAACCGGTGGATCCCCAGAGTCCCCAAGAACCAGCACAGGAGGGCTGCTGCCAGGCGGGACTTGTCCGACACCAGATTGCCGGCAGCATCGAGCATCGGTTTCCCATTCGGGAACACGGGGACCTGCGTCATGGGCTGGCCCGGGTAGGACTGCTGCCCGTAACCCGGGGGCGGCGGGGGCGGCGGGGGCGTAAAGGCGGACGGCTCAACCGGTTCAGGAGCAGACGGGGTGGTCTCGGACATAGGAGGGCTCCTCGATCGCGGTCGGAGCCCATGTTGGCCCGGTTCGGTGACAGCCTCTCAGATGGCACAGGGGGGCACCACAGGGGCTCTCACGCACGAGTGGGACCCTGACGCAGAGAAGGGCACCCCCAGGAGCGAGGTGCCCTTCTCGACGTTGCTGATGGATCAGTTGGTGTAGCCGCCGAAGTCGTACTCCTCGAGCGGAATTGCCTGACCTGATCCGGTGCCGAACGAGCCGTAGTCGAGGTCGTCGTAGGCAGAGAGCGATGCGTACATCGCTGCCTTGGCCTCTTCGGTGGGCTCGACCTTGATGTTGCGGTAACGCGGCAGACCGGTTCCCGCGGGGATGAGCTTGCCGAGGATGACGTTCTCCTTCAGCCCCAGCAGCGGGTCGGACTTGGCGTGGATCGCCGCGTCGGTGAGCACTCGGGTGGTCTCCTGGAAGGAAGCCGCCGAAAGCCAGGACTCCGTGGCAAGTGAGGCCTTGGTGATACCCATGAGCTCGGGCCGGCCGGCCGCCGGCGTGCTGCCCTCGGACACCACCCGACGGTTCTCACCCTCGAAGAGTCCACGCTCGACAAGCTCGCCGGGCAGGAATTCAGTGTCGCCACCTTCGATGATCGTCACGCGCTTGAGCATCTGGCGAACGATCACCTCGATGTGCTTGTCGTGGATCGACACACCCTGCGAGCGGTAGACCTCCTGGACCTCGGCGACGAGGTGCAACTGCACCGCTCGCTGGCCCAGGATTCGCAGGACCTGCTTGGGATCGACAGCGCCCTGCCAGAGCTTCTGGCCGACCTCGACGTGGTCGCCCTCGCCGACGAGCAGACGTGAGCGCTTCGAGACCGGGTAGGCGATCTCCTCAGACCCGTCATCGGGGACGACGACGAGCTTGCGGGTCTTGTCGGTGTCCTCGATCTTGATCCGGCCCGCAGCCTCGCTGATCTGGGCCACACCCTTGGGGGTGCGTGCCTCGAAGAGCTCGACGACACGAGGCAGACCGTGGGTGATGTCCTCACCTGCCACACCACCGGTGTGGAAGGTGCGCATGGTCAACTGCGTTCCGGGCTCACCGATCGACTGTGCCGCGACGATGCCGATGGCCTCGCCGACGTCAACAAGCTTGCCGGTGGCCAGTGAGCGGCCGTAGCAGGTGGCGCAGGTGCCGACCTTGCTCTCGCAGGTAAGCACCGAGCGGGCCTTGACCTCTTCGACACCTGCAGCGCAGAGGTCGTCGATGACCAGGAGCCCGAGCTGCTGTCCGGCAGTGGCGATGGTGCGGCCTCCGACGACAACATCCTCCGACAGCACGCGTGATGCGGCGGTCGACTCGACCTCGTCGTGACGACGCACCGTGCCATCGGCGCCTCGAGAGCCGATCGCGGTACCGAGACCGCGCTCGGTCCCACAGTCGGTCTCGCGGATGATGACATCCTGTGAGACGTCGACGAGACGACGAGTGAGGTAGCCGGAGTCGGCCGTCCGCAGCGCGGTGTCGGCCAGACCCTTGCGTGCACCGTGGGTGGAGATGAAGTACTCCAGAACCGACAGGCCCTCGCGGAAGTTCGACTTGATCGGGCGCGGGATGATCTCGCCCTTGGGGTTGGCCACCAGACCGCGCATACCGGCGATCTGACGAACCTGCATCCAGTTACCACGGGCGCCGGAGTTCACCATCATGAACACCGGGTTGTGGCGCGGGAAGTGCTCCTTCATCGCCTCGGCAACCTCATCCGTGGCCCTGGTCCAGATCTCGATGAGCTCCTGGCGACGCTCGGAGTCGGTGATCAGACCGCGCTCGAACTGGTTCTGAACCTTCTCAGCCCTGTCCTCGGCCTGAGCGAGGAGTTCGGCCTTCTTCGGCGGGGTGACGACATCCTCGATCGAGATCGTGACACCCGAACGGGTGGCCCAGCGGAAGCCGGCCTCCTTGAGAGCGTCGAGGGTCGCGGCAACCTGCACCTTGGGGTAGCGCTCGGCGAGGTCGTTGACGATGCCGCCGAGAACTTTCTTGTCGACCTCCACGTTGACAAACGGGTAGTCGACGGGAAGTGCCTCGTTGAACAGCGCGCGACCCAAGGTGGTGTCCAGGATGAAGGACTGCCCCGATTCCCAGCCCTCCGGCGTCGCCCAGCCCGCGGGAGGCACGACGTCGGTGAAGCGAATCTTGACCTGGCTCGCGAGCTTGATCGCGCGGGCGTCGAAGGCCATGAAAGCTTCCGAAACCGAGGTGAACGCACGACCCTCACCCTCGAGACCGGGACGGTCGGAGGTGAGGAAGTTGATGCCCAGCACCATGTCCTGCGACGGCGAGGTGATCGGACGACCATGTGCCGGCGAGAGGATGTTGTTGCTGGAGAGCATCAGAATCCGAGCCTCGGCCTGGGCCTCGGCCGACAGCGGGAGGTGAACCGCCATCTGGTCGCCGTCGAAGTCCGCGTTGAATGCGGCGCAGACGAGCGGGTGGATCTGAATGGCCTTGCCTTCGATCAACTGTGGCTCGAAGGCCTGGATGCCCAGACGGTGCAGGGTGGGTGCGCGGTTGAGGAGCACCGGGTGCTCGGCAATGACCTCTTCGAGGACATCCCACACGACCGCGCGCGAACGCTCGACCATGCGCTTGGCCGACTTGATGTTCTGCGCGTGGTTGAGATCGACCAGGCGCTTCATCACGAACGGCTTGAACAGCTCGAGTGCCATCTGCTTGGGCAGGCCGCACTGGTGCAGCTTGAGCTGCGGGCCGACAACGATGACCGAACGGCCGGAGTAGTCGACGCGCTTGCCGAGCAGGTTCTGACGGAACCGGCCCTGCTTGCCCTTGAGCATGTCCGAGAGCGACTTGAGGGGGCGGTTGCCCGGACCCGTCACGGGGCGGCCACGGCGACCGTTGTCGAACAACGCGTCGACGGCCTCCTGCAACATCCGCTTCTCGTTGTTGACGATGATCTCAGGTGCACCGAGGTCGAGCAGGCGCTTGAGGCGGTTGTTGCGGTTGATGACACGGCGGTAGAGGTCGTTGAGATCGCTCGTCGCGAAACGGCCACCATCGAGCTGCACCATCGGACGCAGGTCCGGCGGGATCACCGGGACGCAATCGAGCACCATGCCCATAGGCGAGTTGCTGGTCTGGAGGAACGCGGTGACGACCTTGAGACGCTTGAGCGCCCGGGTCTTGCGCTGGCCCTTACCTGAACGGACGATCTCGCGCAGGTTCTCGGACTCGGCCTCAAGGTCGAAGGTCTCGAGACGACGCTGAATCGCTGCAGCTCCCATCCCGCCCTTGAAGTAGCGGCCGTAGCGGTCACGCATCTCGCGGTAGAGGACTTCGTCGCCTTCGAGGTCCTGGACCTTAAGGCCCTTGAACCGGTCGAACACTCGGTCGATGCGGTCGAGTTCGGTCTCGGCGCGACGGCGAATCTGGGCCATCTCGCGCTCGGCGGACTCCTTGACCTTGCGACGCTGATCGCTCTTGGCGCCCTCGGCCTCGAGCTCGGCGAGATCGGCTTCGAGCTTGGTGGCGCGCTTATTGACCTCGTCGTCGCGACGGTTGCCCACGTGGAGCTTCTCGACCGAGATCTTGCTCTCGAGGGAGGGGAGGTCGATGGTGCGCTGGTCGACGTCGACGTCGGTGATCATGTAAGCGGCGAAGTAGATGACCTTCTCGAGGTCCTTCGGTGCGAGGTCGAGCAGGTAGCCCAACCGGCTCGGGACGCCCTTGAAGTACCAGATGTGGGTGACGGGGGCCGCCAATTCAATGTGGCCCATCCGCTCACGACGCACCTTCGCGCGCGTGACCTCGACCCCGCAGCGCTCGCAGATGATTCCCTTGAAGCGCACCCGCTTGTACTTGCCGCAGTAGCACTCCCAGTCGCGAGTGGGACCGAAGATCTTCTCGCAGAAGAGTCCGTCCTTCTCAGGCTTGAGCGTGCGGTAGTTGATCGTCTCCGGCTTCTTGACCTCGCCGTGTGACCACGTGCGAATGTCGTCGGCGGTAGCGAGACCGATGCGGAGTTCGTCGAAGAAGTTGACGTCGAGCACGTCTGGGGTTCCTTACTAGTCGTTGGGCTCGTCAGGGTCCGGGGGTGAGGCGGCCGTTGCCGGCCGCCCCGTCCCTCAGACTTCTTCGACGCTGCTCGGCTCTCGCCGTGACAGGTCGATCCCCAATTCCTCGGCGGCACGATAAACGTCGTCCTCGGTGTCGCGCATCTCGATGGTCACACCGTCGCCGGAGAGCACCTCGACGTTCAGGCACAGCGACTGCATTTCCTTGATGAGGACCTTGAAGGACTCCGGGATACCGGGTTCCGGGATGTTCTCGCCCTTGACGATGGCCTCGTAAACCTTCACGCGGCCGAGCACGTCGTCGGACTTGATGGTGAGCAGTTCCTGCAGGGCATACGCGGCGCCATACGCCTCGAGTGCCCACACCTCCATCTCGCCGAACCGCTGGCCGCCGAACTGGGCCTTACCGCCCAAGGGCTGCTGCGTGATCATCGAGTACGGCCCGGTCGAGCGAGCGTGGATCTTGTCGTCGACCAGGTGGAGGAGCTTGAGGATGTAGATGTATCCGACCGCAACCGGCTCGGGGAAGGGCTCCCCGGATCGGCCGTCGATCAGGCGGGCCTTGCCGTCACCGCCAACGAGGCGCAAGCCGTCGTCGGTGGGGATGGTGGAGGCGAGGAGACCGGTGATCTCCTCCTCGCGAGCACCGTCGAAGACGGGGGTCGCGACGTTGGTACCGCGCTCGGCCTCACGTGCTGCCTCAGGCAGTCGCTGTGACCATGCCGGCGATCCCTCGACCTTCCAGCCCGACTTCGCGACCCACCCGAGGTGGGTCTCGAGGACCTGGCCCACGTTCATCCGGCCGGGCACGCCCAGCGGGTTGAGCACGATGTCGACGGGGGTGCCGTCCTCGAGGAACGGCATGTCCTCGACGGGCAGGATCTTGGAGATAACGCCCTTGTTGCCGTGGCGGCCAGCAAGCTTGTCACCGTTCTGGATCTTGCGCTTCTGCGCGATGTAGACGCGCACGAGACGGTTGACGCCCGGGGGCAGCTCATCGCCTTCGTCACGGTCGAACACGCGGACGCCGATGACCTTGCCGGACTCACCGTGCGGCACCTTAAGTGAGGTGTCGCGGACCTCGCGGGCCTTCTCGCCGAAGATCGCGCGGAGGAGACGCTCCTCGGGCGTGAGTTCGGTCTCGCCCTTGGGCGTGACCTTGCCCACGAGGATGTCACCGGTGACGACATCGGCACCGATCCGGATGATGCCGCGATCGTCGAGATCGGCAAGCACCTCGTCAGAGACGTTCGGGATATCCCGAGTGATCTCCTCCGGGCCGAGCTTGGTGTCACGGGCGTCAACCTCGTGCTCCTCGATGTGAATCGAGGACAGGACGTCGTCCTGCACGAGGCGCTGCGAGAGAATGATCGCGTCCTCGTAGTTGTGGCCTTCCCATGGCATGAACGCCACGAGGAGGTTGCGCCCGAGGGCCATCTCGCCGTTGTCGGTGCAGGGGCCATCGGCAAGGACCTGCGTGGCCTCGACGCGCTGACCCTCTTCGACCATCGGCCGCTGATTGAAGCTCGTGCCCTGGTTGGAGCGACGGAACTTCTGGACCCGGTAGGTGCGGTACTCGCCGTCATCCTGAGCGACCGTGATCGCGTCGGCTGACACCTCGGTGACCACACCGGCGGCCTCGTTGATGATGACGTCACCGGCATCGGTCGCGGCGCGGTACTCCATGCCGGTTCCGACCAGCGGGGACTCACTGCGCAGCAGCGGCACCGCCTGACGCTGCATGTTCGAACCCATGAGCGCACGGTTGGCGTCATCGTGCTCGAGGAACGGGATCATCGCCGTGGCGACCGACACCATCTGACGAGGCGAGACATCCATGTAGTCGACAGCGGTGCCAGCGACGTAGTCGACCTCGCCACCCTTGGTACGAACGAGGACGCGCGGCTCGGAGAACTCGCCATCCTCTGCCAGGGGTGAGTTTGCCTGGGCGATGACGTGGAGGTCTTCCTCGTCAGCGGTCAGGTAGTCGATCTGATCGGTGACCTTGCCGTTGGTGGCCTTGCGATAGGGCGTCTCGACGAAGCCGAAAGCGTTGACCCTCGCGAAGGACGACAGCGACCCGATCAGGCCGATGTTCGGGCCTTCCGGGGTCTCGATCGGGCACATGCGGCCGTAGTGCGAAGGGTGGACGTCGCGGACCTCGAAGCCAGCGCGCTCACGCGAAAGGCCACCAGGGCCCAGCGCCGAGAGCCGGCGCTTGTGGGTCAGACCGGCAAGCGGGTTGGTCTGGTCCATGAACTGCGAGAGCTGACTGGTACCGAAGAACTCCTTGATGGAGGCGACGACCGGCCGGATGTTGATGAGCGTCTGAGGCGTGATCGCCTCGACGTCCTGGGTGGTCATCCGCTCGCGCACAACCCGCTCCATACGGGAAAGGCCCGTGCGGATCTGGTTCTGAATGAGCTCGCCCACAGTGCGGAGGCGACGGTTGCCGAAGTGGTCGATGTCGTCAGTCTCGACGCGCACCGCCGAACCTTCGGGCGCCGTGAACTCGGTCTCACCCGCGTGCAGGCTCACGAGGTACTCGATCGTCGAGACGATGTCGTCGATCGTGATCGTGCTCTGGGTGAGGGGAAGCGCGGTGCCAAGCTTCTTGTTGATCTTGTAACGACCAACCTTGGCCAGGTCGTAGCGCTTGGGGTTGAAGTAGAAGTTGTCCAGGAGGGACTGGCCCGCCTCGGTGGTCGGCGGCTCGCCCGGACGCAGCTTGCGGTAGATGTCCTTGAGCGCCTCTTCCTGAGTCTCGATGGCATCCTTCTCGAGGGTGGCCACCATGGACTCGTACTTGCCGAAGCGCTCGCGGATCTGCTCGTTGTTCATGCCGAGCGCACGCAGCAGCACCGTGACGGGCTGCTTGCGCTTGCGGTCGACGCGCACACCGACGAGGTCCTTCTTGTCGACCTCGAACTCGAGCCAAGCACCACGCGAAGGAATGATCTTCGCGACGTAGACGTCCTTGTCGGAGGTCTTGTCGGGGGTGCGCTCGAAGTAAACGCCCGGCGAGCGGACGAGCTGAGAGACGACGACACGCTCGGTGCCGTTGATGATGAACGTGCCCTTATCGGTCATGAGCGGGAAATCACCCATGAAGACCGTCTGGGACTTGATCTCACCGGTCTCGTTATTCATGAACTCGGCCGTGACGAACAGCGGCGCCGCGTAGGTGAAGTCCTTGTCGCGGCACTGCTCGACCGTGTACTTCGCCGGCTCAAACCGGTGGTCGCGGAAGGACAGTGACATCGAGCCACTGAAGTCCTCGATTGGAGAGATCTCCTCGAAGATGTCCTCAAGACCTGAGGTCACAGGCACATGGCGTCGCGACTCGAGAGCCGCGGCGACACGGGCTTGCCATTTGTTGTTGCCGAGCAACCAGTCGAAAGATTCGGTCTGGAGGGCGAGGAGGTCGGGCACCTCCAATGGCTCGCGGATCTTGGCGAAAGAGACCCGACGAGGGCCAGGGGCATGGGTGGGAACAGCAGACTTGCGCGAGGCGGCCAAGAGGCATCCTTCCGAGGCTCGCGGACCTTCGAGCGCGCATACCGATCACGCCGCGTCCAGGTGGACACGACCAGGGAAAGGCAGCGCAAAGCAGCAGCATACCCACCAGGGCACGCCGCTGTCGAGTCCGGGTCGGGTGCACCGCGGGACAGTCGTCTCATCCCGGGGGCCTAACCACCTCGACAGCAGGTGGGTGACACTCACCGAGCGGACATCGTCCCTCGGGCTTGCGGCCCCGGGGGTCTATCGCATAACGATGGTGACCGCACATCGGGGCTCACGTCAAGCATCCCGCGGCAATCAGTGGATATCGCTGCCGCTCCGTTACCTGAACGAGATCCTGCGAGAGCAGACCCATGGGTCTGAACCGCCCCGTATGGCGATCGCGGCCACGGGAGGCCCTCATACGCCACGAGGGGCGGCACCCCCAAGTGGGATGCCGCCCCTCGGCGGTGCAGTGCCATGTGGTGACGCCCCGTCAGGGTCGCCGACTAACGGCGACTGCGGAGAACTACTTGATCGAGACGGTGGCGCCGGCAGCCTCGAGGGCTTCCTTCGCCTTCTCAGCGTCTTCCTTCTTGACCTTCTCCAGGATCGGCTTCGGCGCGGCCTCGACGAGGTCCTTGGCCTCCTTCAGGCCCAGGTTCGTGAGGGTGCGCACCTCCTTGATGACCTGGATCTTCTTCTCGCCAGCGGACTCGAGGATGACGTCGAAGTCGTCCTGCTCCTCGACGGCCTCGGCCACGGCGCCGCCACCGGCCGCGGCAGCGGCGAAGGCGACAGGTGCGGCGGCGGTGACCTCGAAGGTCTCCTCGAACTGCTTCACGAACTCGGAGAGCTCGATGAGGGTCATTTCCTTGAACGCGTCAAGGAGTTCTGCGGTGCTGAGCTTCGCCATGGCGGCGGTCCTTCCTGCTCTTGCGTCCCGGCCGGGGGCCGTAACGTCCATCTCGGATGGTGGTGAGGTGGGGCCTCAGCCCTCGGTGGTGTCGCCGTCCTCGGCAATCTCGGCAGCACCCTCGGGCGCTGCGTCGGTGGCCTCGGTGACCTCGTCGGACTCGCTCACGGGAGCGGCCTCCTCGGTCTCGGCAGCGGAATCCTCGACCTCGGCGCTCACAGGAGCGTCCTCGATCTCGGGGACAGCCTTGGCAGCCGGCGCCGTGACGCCCGCACCGCCGATGACCGAGGGGTCGGCCTCGGCCTTGACACGCAGTGCCTCGATCGTGCGCACTGCCTGCGCCAGGGGGGCTTGGAAGAGGGCTGCTGCCTGGGACAGCGAGGCCTTCATCGCACCCGCGAGCTTCGCGAGGAGGACCTCACGCGACTCGAGGTCGGCCAACTTGGCGATCTCGGTGGCGGACAGCAGTTTGCCGTCCATGTAGCCACCCTTGATGACCAAGAGGGGGTTGATCTTGGCGAAGTCACGCAGACCCTTGGCGGCCACGACCGGGTCGCCCTTGATGAATGCGATCGCGCTAGGGCCGGTGAGGAGGCCGTCGAGGCCCTCGACTCCTGCCTGCTTGGCAGCGATCTTGGTCAGCGTGTTCTTCACCACGGAGTAGTTGTTGGTCTCACCGAGAGTGCGACGCAGCGTCTTGAGCTGCGCCACGGTGAGTCCGCGGTACTCGGTCAGTACGGTCGCCGTCGACGTGCGGAAATGCTCCGCCATCGATGCGACATCGGCTGCCTTGTCGGCCCGCGCCATGGGTCTCCTTCCAACTGTCTTGCCGAGAAGGCCCCGGACAACAAAATGCCCCGCGCAGGCGCGGGGCACGGGCACTCACATGAACTGAGTACTTGTCCTCGCCTGCGCTGGTCATCCGCTGTCGCGGACGCTTCGGTCGGGGCCACATCGAGTGTGACTCCGACGACCGGCGGTCTTCGGCATGTGCAGGTTACGTGGCCAGGGCGGGCGGGTCAAAACGCGCCCACCCTGGCGCACGGTAGAACGGGGGAATCAGGCCGAAGCCTCGTCCTCCACGAGCAGATTGCGGGTGCGGTTGGGGTCGATCGGAACGCCCGGGCCCATGGTCGTGGTGACGGTGGCCTTCTTGAGGTAGCGACCCTTAGCCGCCGACGGCTTGAGACGCAGCACCTCATCGAGTGCCGCAGCGTAGTTCTCGACCAGCTGCTCGTCGCTGAAGGATGCGCGGCCGATCACGAAGTGGAGGTTGGCGTGCTTGTCGACTCGGAACTCGATCTTGCCGCCCTTGATTTCGGTGACGGCCTTGGCGACGTCCATCGTGACGGTGCCGGTCTTGGGGTTGGGCATGAGGCCGCGCGGGCCGAGAACCTTGCCCAGACGACCGACCTTGCCCATGAGGTCCGGGGTGGAGACAGCGGCGTCGAAGCCCGTCCACCCGGCAGCGACCTTGTCGATGAGCTCGTCGCCGCCGACGAAGTCGGCACCAGCCGCACGCGCCTCGTCAGCCTTCTCGCCGTTGGCGAAGACCAGAACGCGCGCGGTCTTACCGGTGCCGTGGGGCAGGTTGACGGTGCCGCGCACCATCTGGTCGGCCTTACGCGGGTCGACCCCGAGGCAGAAAGCGATCTCGACGGTCGCGTCGAACTTGGCGGGGTTGGTCACCTTCGCGAGGCGAACCGCCGCGAGAGGGGCGTAGAGGGAGTTCTTGTCGATCTGCTCGAGAGCCTTGTCATATGCCTTGCTGCGCTTCATTTCTGCTCCTGGATCTGGTGGGAGTCGTGGTCACACGGGCCGCGCTCGGCCCTGCCACGTCATGCGGTGGGTGATCAGCCCGCCACTGCGCCGGGGCGCGATGTCGGGATGGTCAGGTGAATCTGCCGAACTGGAGTGCGGTGGTGCTCAGTCCGAGATCGTGACGCCCATCGAGCGGGCTGTGCCCTCGATGATGCGCATGGCGTTCTCGACGTCATTGGCATTCAGATCGGACATCTTGGTCTCGGCGATCTCGCGCACCTGGGCCTTGGAGATCGAGGCGACCTTGGTGGTGAGCGGGTTCGCCGCGCCCTTGTCGACGCCGGCAGCCTTGAGAATGAGCCTCGCAGCGGGCGGGGTCTTCAGGACGAACGTGAACGAGCGGTCCTCATAGACCGTGATCTCGACCGGGATGACCTGGCCGCGCTGCGACTCGGTCGCGGCGTTGTAGGCCTTGCAGAACTCCATGATGTTGACGCCGTGCTGACCGAGCGCCGGACCAACGGGGGGCGCGGGGTTGGCCGCGCCAGCCGTGATCTGGAGCTTGATGAGGCCGGAGACCTTCTTCTTGGGAGGCATGCGTTGGATCCTTGCGTTGTTGGGAGCGGGCAGTGGCGCCGGGGAGAGCGGGTGAGCCCGCCTAGTTCTTCTGGATCTGGTTGAAGCCGAGCTCGACGGGGGTTTCGCGGCCGAAGATCTCCACGAGACCGGTGATCTTCTGGGCGTCCACGTTGATCTCGGAGATCGTGGCGTGGAGCGTCGCAAAGGGACCATCGATGACCGTGACCGAATCGCCGACGGAGAAGTCGATGACGGTCACCTCGCCGGCCGGCGCCGGTGATCCGGGCTTCGTCTCCGGAACCGGGGCGAGGATCGAGACGACCTCATCCAGGGTCAGGGGTGCGGGCTGGTGCCCGTGCCCCACGAAGCCGGTGACGCCCGGCGTGTGCCGGACGGTGCCCCAAGATGCGTCCGTGAGGTCCATGCGGACCAGGACGTAGCCTGGAAACTTGTTGCGGCGCACCAGCTTGCGCTGTCCGCTCTTGATCTCGAAGACCTCTTCCATCGGGACCTCGACCTGGAAGATGAGGTCTTCCATGTTGAGGGAGCCGATCCGGCTCTCGAGGTTGGTCTTCACCTTGTTCTCGTAACCGGCGTAGGAGTGCACGACGTACCAGTCACCGAGCTCGGTGCGCATGCGCTCACGGAAGGCCTCAATCGGGTCGAGGTCCTCGTCCGCCACCTCGGCGGCATCGCCTGCGTCGCTGGGCTGGCTGGAGCCGTCATCACCATCCGCGAGGGCAGCCTCGCTCGACGTCTCAAGGCCCGGCTCGGCACCTGAGGGGTCGACAGTCAGCTCGTCCGGCATCTCGGGCTCGAACGACGATGCGTCTGTCGCGTACGTGTCGGACACGGTGCTCCTCGGGCTGTCTGTGCGGGTCGTGCTGCGGGTCGTGCGGAACGTGCTGCTGCCTAAGGCGCTCTCAACCGCCGAAGACGCGCAGGACCACCTTGGCGAAGATCAGATCCAGGCCCGCCACGATGATCGCGACGACCGTCACGAAAATGATGACGACCCAGGTGTAGGACAGCAGATCGCGGCGCGTCGGCCAGATGACCTTGCGCAGTTCGGACACGACCTGGCGATAGAACAACGCCAGTCGAGCGCCGAGACGGGGGCGATCACCTGCGGCGCCGCCGGAGGGGCGGTCGCGATCAGGGACAGCTGCGTCGACGGTGTCGCTCACGCGTCCTCGCTTAGGTCGTCGGCTCCCGAGGGTGCCAGTGCCTGTCGGAGCGACCGGATGGTCACGCCGGGTATTCACCGCGATCCGGGGATCGGGGTCGAGCAGGGCCGGAGGGACTCGAACCCACAACCACCGGTTTTGGAGACCGGGACTCTGCCAATTGAGCTACGGCCCTTCGGGTCGTCACTCCCGTGAGCTCACCAACACCGATGTGTGGGCATGCTTGCGCGGGGGTGGACGTCCACCAGGACGCCCGAGCATACGGGACTCAGGGGTGCTCCCCCAAACCGCCTGACGGCAGCCGCGGAGACAGAGCCCGGAATGCCCGCGCCGAACCAGGTGCGCGAGGATGGTGCCATGACTGACCAGGAACTGTTGGCCGCACGAATGAGCCTACGAGTCTCACGCCGCATCGGATCGATCGCAGAATCGGCCACCCTCGCCGTCGATGCCAAGGCCAAGGCCCTCAAGGCAGCCGGGAGGCCGGTGATCGGATTCGGCGCCGGTGAACCAGACTTCCCGACCCCCGACTATGTCGTCGAAGCGGCCGTCGCCGCATGCTGCGAGCAGCGCTGGCACCGATACACCCCCGCATCCGGGATCCCCGAACTCCGTGAGGCAATCGCGGCCAAGACGATGCGTGATTCCGGGTACGCCGTCTCCGCGTCGCAGGTGCTGGTGACCAATGGCGGTAAGCAGGCGCTCTACAACACCTTCGCGGCCTTGCTCGACCCCGGTGACGAGGCCCTCCTGCCGGCTCCGTACTGGACCACCTACCCCGAGTCGATCCGCCTCGCAGGTGGAGTCCCCGTCGAGATCGCGACGGATGAGACCACCGGCTTCCGGGTCTCCATTGCCCAGCTCGACGCAGCCCTCACAGCACGGACCAAGCTCCTCGTATTCGTCTCACCGTCGAACCCCACTGGCGCCGTGTACTCCCCCGCCGAGGTCGAGGCCATCGGGCGGTGGGCCGTCGAGCACGGCATCTGGGTCATCACCGATGAGATCTACGAGCACCTGGTCTACGGCGACGCCACCTTCGCGTCGATGCCGACCATGGTTCCCGAGATCGCCGATCGCTGTGTCGTGGTGAACGGCGTTGCCAAGACCTACGCCATGACCGGTTGGCGCGTGGGTTGGATGATCGGCCCTAGTGACGTCGTGAAGGCCGCCACCAACCTGCAGTCGCACTCGACCTCGAATGTGGCGAACATCTCGCAGGTCGCCGCTCTCGCGGCGATCTCGGGAGATCTGACCGCCGTTGCCCAGATGCGCACCGCGTTCGACCGCCGTCGCCACCTGATCACCGGGATTCTCGACGGCATCGACGGGGTCACCTGCCCGCTGCCCGAAGGTGCGTTCTACGTTTACCCCTCCGTCAAGGGGATCCTGGGTCGCATCATCCGTGGCCGGGTCGCGGACTCCTCCGCCGAGCTGGCGTCGATCATCCTCGACGAGGTTGAGGTAGCGGTGGTTCCGGGCGAGGCGTTCGGGACCCCGGGCTACCTCAGGCTTTCCTACGCCCTCGGCGACGCGGACCTGATCGAAGGTGCCACCCGCATCGCCAACCTGCTCAGCGAAGGCTGAATCGGCGCGATCACCCGCGGCGCTCGCGCGTGCCCGTCGCTACGAGTCGAGGGATATGCCCACGAGGGTCGGCTCGGGCTCGAGTGTGATCCCGAACGACACCTGCACACTGCGCCTCACCTCCCGGGCAAGCGCGGCGATCTCCGCGGCGCTGGCACCTCCCCGATTGGTCAGGGCGAGAACATGCTTGCTCGAGACTGCGGCGTGCCCGATCTGACGCAGGCTGGCTGGCTCGGCGTTGTCGATCAGCCACGCGGCGCTCGTCTTGACCAGCCCCGCGCCGGCGTCGAACCGTGGCGCCTGTGCGGGCAACGCGGCCGCGGTGGCCGCGTCCACCACGGGATTGGTGAAGAACGATCCGGCGCTCCACGTGTCGTGATCGGACTCCTCGAGCACCATGCCCTTGCCGCCTCGCAGGGTGAGCACCGCATCTCGAACCTGCTGCAAAGGCGCCCGCCCGCCCGCGGAGAGGCCGAGGGTCTGTGTCAGTTCGCCGTGGCGTAGCGGCCGCGAGGTTGCCGATCTCGGGAATGTGAAAGCGACCTCGAGGATGACATAGCGGCCGGGCTCGGCCTTGAATCTGCTGGTGCGATAGCCGAAGCCGCAATCAGCCGCCGCGAAGGTGCGCTGACAGGAGTCATGGCGGTCCCAGGTACGCACCCTCGCGACCACGTCAGATACCTCTTGGCCGTACGCCCCGACATTCTGGATCGGAGTAGCGCCGACAGAACCGGGGATTCCCGACAAGGCCTCGATCCCGGACCATTCCTGTGCCATGGCGCTTCTCACGAGGCCGTCCCAAGGCTCGCCCGCGGCGACGGTGACCCAGGCTCCACCGCAGGTGTCGGACGCCACCTCGACTCCCCGCGAGCGCACCAGAACGACCGTGCCCGGATACCCCTCGTCAGCGACCAGCAGGTTACTTCCCCCGGCGACGACGAGAGCCGGGGTGCCACTCGCGTCGGCGGTGCGTACAGCGTCGATGAGGGTGGCCTCATCATCGGCCACCACGAGGTCACGGGGAGGCCCGCCGACCCGCAGGGTCGTGAGGTCAGCGAGCGTGGTCACGGCGGTCACGCGCTGAAGCCTAGATCGTCGGGCGAGAACGCGATCGCCCCCGCGCACCAGGCCTAGGCCAAGCGCACGACCGCCTGCGCCTTGCCGAGCACCGTGGCGCCCTCGAACACGGCCTTGATGGTGACTCGAACCGTGCCGTCCTCGCGCTTCTCGTCAACGACCGCGGTGATATCGAGGATCGCGCCAGCCTCGTCGTCGTGCACCACGACCGGCCGCGTGAACCGAACGCCGTACTCCAGGACCGCCCCCGGATCGCTGACCCAGTCGGTGACGATGCGCCCGGCCGACGCCATCGTGAGCATCCCGTGGGCGATCACGTCTGGCAGACCGACCGAGATCGCGAAGCGCTCGTTCCAGTGGATCGGGTTGAAATCGCCCGAGGCTCCCGCGTACTTGACCAGGTCGACGCGCTGAAGCTGAATCCGCAGCGGAGGCAACTCAGTGCCGACCGCGACATCGGCCCAGGAAACGGTGGCGGTCATGCGGACTCCTCGGTGATGCCGCGGGCGACCGTGACCGCCCAAGTGGTGACCACGAGCTCGCCGTCCTCGGTGCTGATATCGAAACGAGTGGTGAGGATGTCGTTGCCGGCCGCGAGGCGGACGGCCTCGATAGTCGTGACCACCAGCAAGGAATCTCCCGCCGTGACGGGCCTCTGGAAGGCGAACCGCTCCTCGCCGTGAACGACGCGGCTGAAGTCGAGCCCGAGCTCGGGATCGAACATGACCGTGCCGAGAGCACCAATCCCGATGGTGAACGCGAAGGTCGGCGGAGCGATGACGTCGCGGTAACCGAGCGACTGCGCGATCACAGGGTCGTGATACGCAGGGTTGAAGTCACCGATCGCGGTCGCGAACTCGCGGATCTTCTCTCGCCCCACCTCGTACGGCGCGGTTGCCGGATAGATCTTCCCGATGAAGGCCTGATTCAGTGCCACGAGTCACATACCGCCGATCTGTCCGCCCGTGACCGGGATGGTCACACCTGAAACGTAGTCCGAGTCGCTGGAGACGAGGAACGCGTGGACGGCGGCCACGTCCTCAGGCTCCCCGAGGCGACCCAGGGAGACCAGCGAGCGGACGAAGTCACGGGTCTCCTCGGGGATACCCAGGGCATTGCCCGCACTCTTCGCCGCGGTCAGGCGGGTCTCGATGAACCCGGGCGCGACGGCGTTCACGTTGATGGCGAACGGGCCCAACTCGCGAGCGAGTGTCTTGGTGACAGCGATGAGCGCACCCTTGGCCGCCGCGTAGTTGAACTGGCCCGGATTGCCCGTCAGCGCCACCACCGAGGAGGTGAAGACGATCTTGCGGTGGTAGGCCGGGCGCCCCGTCGCGGCGATCTCGGCCTTGGCAACCTCGCGCATGTAGGGCATCGCCGCGAGCGTGGTGTGGTGGGCGGTCCTGAAGTTGGCGTCCATGGCGAAGTCGAAGTCCGCGTCCGTCATCGCGTGGAACATGCGATCACGAGTGGTCCCCGCGTTGTTGACCACGATGTCGATCTTGCCGAATGCCTCGATAGCCGCGGCTGCCAACACGTGGGCCTGGTCGAGAGCAACGGTGTTGGCCGCCACCATGATCGCTCTCCCACCCTCGGCCAGGATCAGGGCGACCGTCTCGGCCGCAGGCTCGGGGTCAAGGTCGTTGACCACGACCGCTGCACCGTCACGTGCCAGACGCAGGGCAGTGGCGCGACCGATACCCCGACCGGAGCCGGTGACGATGGCCACCCGGTCATCGAGACGTGACATGTGCGGCCCTCCTGATCACCCTCAGGGCGCCCATGGCGACCGACCCCTGACGCTAGTGGATGCACCCCCACAGGCTCGAGGCGACCTGCACCAGGACAGCCGAACGGCCGCCCCCACGCGGGAGCGGCCGCTCGATGACAGCGGTTGAGGCGCGAAGCCTCGGAGACTAGCGAGTCTCCTTGTGCACTGTGTGCAGGTTGCAGGTTGTGCAGTGCTTCTTCATCTCAAGTCGATCCGGGTCGTTGCGCCGGTTCTTCTTGGTGATGTAGTTGCGGTTCTTGCACTCCTGGCATGCCAGGGTGATCTTCGGGCGAACGTCGCTCTTGGCCACGGGAGTGCCTTTCCTACTGTCTGCCGTCGTTCGTTCGGTGGTAGCGGAGGCCGGACTTGAACCGGCGACACAGCGATTATGAGCCGCTTGCTCTACCAGGCTGAGCTACTCCGCCGAGACGGTCGGCCCCCACCCCGGATGGGTGGGTGCCGCTGTTTCGAGCCCCCATACGGAATCGAACCGTAGACCTTCTCCTTACCATGGAGACGCTCTGCCGACTGAGCTATGGGGGCCGAGAGCCAGCAAAGAGTACCCAACCTGCAGCGGTTCCTCCAAAACGGGTGCTGTCGCGCGGCCTGGTGAGCGTTCGACGACACTGGGCACATGACTTCGTGGACTGCCCAGGACATCCCCGACCTGACCGGACGACGGGCCGTCGTCACGGGTGCGAACTCCGGCCTCGGGCTGCACACCGCGCTCGAGCTGGCGCGGCACGGGGCCGAGGTGATCCTCGCCGTCCGCGATCTCGACCGGGGGGAAGTCGCCCGAGCCCAGATTGCCGAGGCGGCCAGATCAGGCGGCTCGGCTCTCCTGCGCCAGCTCGACCTGGCAGACCTCACGTCGGTCCGCACGTTCGCCGACGAGATCCTCCGCTCCGGGACGCGCCTGGACCTGCTCGTGAACAACGCCGGAGTCATGGCGATCCCGCGGCGACTTTCCGTCGACGGTTACGAATTGCAGTTCGCCACCAACCATCTCGGCCACATGGCCCTCACCCTCAGGCTGCTCCCGGCCCTGCGCCGTAGCGGTTCGGACTCGACGGCCGCCCGTGTCGTCACCGTCTCGAGCGGTGCCCACCGCATGGGACGGATCACCCTCGAGGACCTCATGGGCGAGCACGACTACCGGCCCTGGCGCGCCTACGGACAAAGCAAGCTGGCCAACTTGTTGTTCACCTTCGAATTGCAGCGCCGCCTCGACACCCATCGGCTTCCGGTGGCCGCGTACGCCGCTCACCCAGGTTTCGCAGCCACCAACCTGCAATCAGTCGCGCCTGCGATGAAGGGCAGCGCCCTCGGGGGGCTCATGGCGCGCCTGGGCAACTCCCTGCTGGCCCAGCCCGCGGAGACGGGGGCCCTGCCGACCCTCTATGCCGCCACGGTGCCAGGGCTGCCTCCAGGGGCTTACATCGGGCCGGACGGCTTCCTCGAGCAGCGCGGGTACCCGAAGATCGTCTCGTGCACGGACGCCGCGCGGGACGAGTCGATGGCCAGCCGGCTCTGGGCCGTCAGCGAAGAACTTATCGGGCTGCGGTTCGAGGACCTCGCCACGACCTGAGCCCTCGCTGAGTGCTCAGGACCGGGGTGGACACGGCGAAGGGCGCGACCCACAAAGTGGGTC
>WLRQ01000014.1 GCA_009697815.1 Actinomycetota bacterium | reverse complement strand
GTGAAGTGCGGCGGCACGCTGCAGTCGTTGAGGTATGCGACGTACCGGCTGCGGCACAGCTGCGCCTGATGCAACACCGTGCACTCGACGCAACGGCCACACGGCGCATGCGCCCACACGACGCGATCACCGAGCGCAAGGGGCGCGCCAAGGGTGTCGAGCTCCGCACCCTCGCCGAAGGCCACGATCCGTCCGACCATCTCGTGACCGAGGATCAGGGGCGGGTTGATGGGAAGCACGCCCTTGAGGTGGCCGCGCCAGACGTGCACGTCGGATCCGCACACGGTCGCGACGTCGATCTCGACGACCAGGCACCCCGGCCCCGGGGTGGGTACGTCGAACTCCTTGACCTCAAAGGGCATCCCGTAGTCCACGAGTACCGAGGCCTTGCGCTTGTCCACCACGTCGCTCTCCTAGCCCATCTTGAACGGATCGCGGGTGTTGCCGCTGAGCTCGACCCACACCGACTTGGTCTGGGTGTACGAGACGACAGCCTCGTCACCATTCTCACGTCCGAAACCACTGGCACCCATGCCACCGAAGGGCACGGCAGGGTCGACGACGCGATAGCAGTTGATCCACACGGTGCCAGCACGCAAACCGGCCGCGACCCGGTGCGCCCGCTGCAGGTTCTGCGTCCAGATACCCCCAGCAAGACCGTAGGGGGTCGAGTTCGCCAACTGCACGGCCTCGGCCTCCGTGGAGAAGGGGAAGACAGCGAGGACCGGTCCGAAGATCTCCTCGCGCGCGATCCGCATGCCCGGATCGACATTGGTGAAGATCGTGGGCGTGATGAAGAAGCCGTCCTTGAGGCCCGGGGTGTCCGGCCGCCGGCCACCGGTGGCGAGCTCGGCGCCCTCGACCTGGGCCTCGTCGATCATCGACAGAACTCGGACGAGCTGCTCCTTCGTCGCGAGCGGGCCGATATCGGATTCGGGAGACATCGGGTCGCCGAGGCGGATCTCGGCCGCGCGCTGGACGAGCCGCGAGACGAAGTCGTCGAGGATCGAGTGATGGACGTACAGCCGACTTGCCGCGATACACATCTGCCCCGTGGCTGCGAAGACGCTCGCGACCACGCCGTTGATCGCGGCCTCGATGTCGGCATCCTCGAACACGAGGTTCGCCGACTTGCCGCCCAGCTCAAGTGTGACCGGGGCAAGGTGGGTTGCCGCGTCCTGCATCACGCGGATACCTGAGGCGGTGGACCCGGTGAACGACACCTTGTCGATGCCCGGGTGCGACACCAACGCCCGACCGGTGGTGGAACCCTCACCGGTGATGATGTTGAGCACTCCCGGCGGGAGCCCAGCCTCCTGGGCCAGGCGGGCGAGCTGAAGGGCCGACGCAGTCGTCTGCTCGGCCGTCTTGACCACCAGGGTGCAGCCGGCCGCCAGGGCCGGTGCCACCTTCATCATCAGGAGCATCATCGGTGCGTTCCACGGAACCACGGCTCCCACGACACCGATCGGCACACGCTGGGTGTAGGCGAGGTAGTTGGGGTTGCCCGCAGGAATCGTCTGGCCGGTGAGACGTTCAGCCGCTCCGGAGAAGTAGTCGAGCCAGCGCGCAAGGTTGTGGGTGACCCCCGTCGTCTCCTTGAGGAGCTTGCCGTTGTCGGTCGACTCGACCCGTCCGAGCATGTCGGAGTTCGCCACGATGAGCTGGGAGAACCGGCGCATGATCCCGGCTCGCGCAGTGCCCGTCATCGCGCCCCAGGGGCCCTCGAAGGCGTCCCGTGCCGCGCGCACGGCGCGGTCGACATCAGCCTGGGTGCCGCTGGGGACGGTCGCCCAGGCCCGGCCGGTGTAGGGGTTCACGCTCTCGATGAGGGAGTCGCCGCGTGAGGAGACGAACTCACCACCGATGAAGAAGCTCAGTTCCTCAAGGCCCGTGCCAGGCGACGCGCTCACGTGATCTCCCTGCTAGACGCGGGCATGAATCTTCAGCCGCCATTAGAGCCCATGAACCCGCAACGGCCAACTGACCATTCAGCCAGTCAACGCCCTCAGCACGGTGAACTATCGTGGGGTTCGCCGATGGCACAGGACGCTGCCCGCCGCGCCGTCCGCGAGCCTCCCGACCAGTGCTCAGGGAGTCCGATCGTGGCTGATCACATGGCGTTGCCGGATCGGGTGCTGGGCAGCGCCGCGTCATCGGCCATCGCGGCAGCGCAGGGAATTGCTGACGTCGGCCACACCGCCATCGCGACCGACGAGGCCGTACGTCGACTCAGCGAGATCGTCTGCGCCTACGCGCACGTCGGCACGATCGGGATCGCGCTCTGGAGCGAGTCACGTGAATACCTTCAGTCGCTCCCGGGCTCGTTCAATGCGACCCCCAGCATGGCCGCGTCTTCTCAGATCGACGCCGACGACCGTCAGAGCTTCGCCGCAAGCGTGGCTCTGACGGGCATCGCCCGCTTCACCAATACGCCGCGGGAGACACTGTCCGAGGTGCGCGACTGGCTCCAGGCATTCGAAATCGAGAACTTCTTGACCGTGCCGTTGATCGCAGATGGTGACTGCATCGGAGTTCTGCAGTTGGCCAATCGCCCCGACGGATTCACGAACGAGGATGTCGGAGTCATCAGCCCGCTGTGCGGATTCATCGCCGTGACAATCTCCCAGGTGCTTCAGCGCATCACTCTGCAACGCCAGGAGGCGCTTTCCGAGCTGATCGGGGCCATGGCCCGTGAGGTGGTCTCCGGAAGTCACCTCGAGGAGCTCTCCACCACGTTGTTCGCCGACTTCTGCCAGGCCGCGGACACCAGCATGGTCGTCGTGACCTTCCACGCCGGATCGTTTCCCCCCATCATCATCCGACGCCACGATCTCGACGCCGACACCGAGCGCGACTTCCTCGAGGCCTCGAAGCGGCCACGGAAATCAGCGCACACCGCGCTGACCCGCCCGTCCCGGGCGGATGACGCAGGCGCTTTCGCGATTCACGCTCCGATCATGGTCGGAGGGCGCGCGGAGGGCACGATCTCAACCCTGAGGGTTCCCGGCATCCCGTTCTCCTCCATGGAGACCAAGACCATCCTGCGGCTGTCGAATGTCATGGCCCTTGCATGGGCCACCGAGCACTACCAGTTGCAGCGGGCACGGAACGACCTCATGCAGGAGCGTCAGCGCATCGCCGACGCCCTCCACGACGAGGTTGCCCAGTACCTGTTCAGCGGCGAACTCACACTCCAGTCCATGGCCTACGACCTCCCCCCGGGCTCCTCACTGCTGCCTCGAATCGATCACGCCCAGAAGATGATTACGCAAGGTCAACTCGCCCTGCGCGACTCCATCCAGGAACTCGCCCAACCGGTCATCCACGACATCTCCGAGCGGCTCCTGACAGCGGCCGCACTCGTGCAGCACCAGTTCGACATCTTCGTCGAGGTCACCGTCGACCCCGAAGTCCTCGCATCGAGCCGCACCCTGCCGGCCCCTTCGTCGAATGCGCTCGTACAGGTCGCGCGCGAGGCGATGGTGAATGCCGCGAAGCATGCCGGACCGTGCCGGATCACGGTCGATCTGACCCGGCAAAGCGACGAGGCGCTCACCCTGCTGGTGGTCGACAACGGAACTGGCTACCTACCCGACGGGAAGCCGGGGCACGGGCTCGAATCATTGCGCCGCAACCTCGCGGCGGTCGGCGGCACTCTCTCGATCTCGGCTGGCTCGGAAAGCGGCACGATCTACCGAGCGGTCATTCCCGTGGCGGGCGGCCATGAGCCCGTCGTTGCTGGCGTGGACAATCATGCGAGCACACTTTCTGCAGTCGAGGAGACCGGTCGTGTCTGACTACGTATGGACGCCCACCCAGGAATACGTCGAGAAAGCCAATGTGACCCGCTTCGGGCGGCGGCACGGCATTGACTCGATCGATGGCCTCAGGGCCCGGTCGGTCGCCGACATCTCGTGGTACTGGGACGCCGCAGTCACAGATCTCGGGCTGGTGTTCGACAAGCCCTACTCCGCGGTCGTTGACCTCTCGGCTGGAATCGCCCACCCCGAGTGGTTCATCGGGGGCACCCTGAACATCGTCGACTCGTGTATCACCCGCTGGATCAATGATCCGGAGGTTGCTGGACGCGACGCGATCGTGCATGAGAACGAGGCCGGCGCGATCCGCCGCCTCACCTACCGAGAGCTCAACTCCGAGGTGGAGCGTGCGAGCGCGGGCCTCAGAGACATCGGCATCGGCATCGGCGACGCCGTAGGCCTGTTCCTCCCGCTGATCCCCGAGGCGGCGATCGCCTACTACGCGCTCGCTCGCATCGGTGCGGTGATCGTCCCGCTGTTCTCCGGCTTCGCCCCCTACGCCATCGCCTCACGGATCCAGGACTCTGGCGCGAAGGCCGTCATCTGCGCCGACGGCACTCTGCGTCGGGGCAAGAAGGTCGAAATGCGCGCCCATCTCCATGAGGCGCTTGCGACCTGCCCCAGCGTCGAGAACGTGATCATCGTCGAGAACCTCTCCCCGGCCACCGATCTACGCGACGATGAGGTGACCTGGGCCGACCTCCTCGCGAGCGAGTCAGATCCCGGCCCGATCGTCCACCTCGACCCGTCGGCGACTCTGCTGCTGGCCTATACGTCCGGAACCACCGGCCGGCCCAAGGGCGCGGTGCACACGCACGCGGGATTCCTGACGAAGACGGCGTCGGAGGTCGCGTACTCCTTCGATGTCAGCGTCGGCGGGGTCTTCTGCTGGGTCACCGACATGGGCTGGATCATGGGGCCCCTGTCGATCACGGGCTCGCACTCCAACGGCGCGACGCTCATGCTCTACGAGGGCGCGCTCGATGTGCCGGACACCACCCGGCTCTGGCAACTCGTGCAGCGCCACGGCGTCACGATGCTCGGGGTATCTCCCACGCTGATCAGGGTGATCCGGGCAAGTGGTTCAGCGGTCCCCGACGCGAACGACCTGTCATCGGTCCGCGTCATCGGCTCGACGGGCGAGCCCTGGGATCCGGACTCCTACGAATGGCTGGCCAGCAAGGTGTTCCGGGCGCTCGTCCCCATGATCAACTTCTCCGGCGGTACCGAGGTGGGCGGCTCCTTCCTGGCGCCGTATCCCGTGGAGCCCATCCCGAGCTGCTCCGTCGGAGGCCCGTCGCTGGGCATGGACGTCGACATCGTGGATGACAAAGCTCAGCCGGTGAGCGGCAGCACCGTCGGCGAACTGGTGTGCCGACAGCCCTGGCCGGCCATGACGCGCAGCGTGTGGCAGGACGACCAGCGCTACATGGAGTCGTACTGGTCAACCTTCCCCGGGCTCTGGCGTCACGGCGACTTCGCCCACCGAGACCCCCAGGGTCACTGGTACATCAGCGGTCGCTCGGACGATGTCATGAACGTCGCGGGCAAGCGCTTGGCCTCCGCCGAGGTCGAGGAAGTGCTGACCAGCCACGCGGATGTCGCCGAGGCCGCGGCCATCGGCGTACCCGACGCGAAGAAGGGCGAGGCCGTATGGGCGTTCTGGGTGGCACGTCCCGGAGTCACCGCCGATGCCTCCGAAGAACTGCGAGCCATGGTCTCTGACGCACTCGGGAAATCGTTCGCCCCCAGCCGCGTCATCCGAGTCCCACAGTTGCCCAAGACGATGTCGGGGAAGATCGCACGCCGAGTCGTTCGCGCCGCGTCCCTGGGCACCGACCCCGGCGATCTCTCGGGAATCGACAACCCCGAGTCCATCCCAGAGATTCGCCGAATTGTCGATACGCGGGGTTAACTGAGCGGAGAACACGCGCGTGCCGGAACGATCAGTTCGGGCGGCAGTGCTCGACGAGTGAGGGCCGGCAAGGGGTGTATCCATGAAGGTGTGCATCGTCGACGACCATGAAATCGTCCGTGAAGGCCTGCGGCGGGTGCTCACCGACGACCGTGCACTCGACATCGACGTCGTCGGCGAGGCCAGCAGCGGCGACAGCGCGCTCGAGATGCTGACGCGCGTGACACCCGATGTCGTCCTCGTCGACTACCGCCTGCCGGACACCACGGGCGATGTCCTCTGCGCGCAGATCCTCAAGGCCGCGCCCGACTGCGCGGTGATCGTGCTCACCACCTATTTGAGTGACGACGTCGTACAGAGGTGCCTCGACGCGGGTGCCCACGGCTATGTCACGAAGGCCTCCGGCCTCGACGAGCTTCGCCGCGTTCTCCAAGATCTTCAGCTCACCGGTGGCGGTGCCCGGGAGCGGAGTTCGTCAGCGCTGGTGAAGCGGCTACACGAGACCGAGGGCAAGACCGGAACGCCACGGGTTCTCACCCCTCAGCAGGAGCGCGTCCTCGAACTTGTCGCCGCCGGATGCACCTACGCCGAGATCGGAAAGCGGTTGCACATATCCGAGTCGACCGTCCGCTTCCACATCCAACGACTCAAGGAACGTCTCGGCGCACGGACGACCACCGAACTGATCGCGACGGCAATTCGCTCGGCGCTGATTCGGCCCGACGTCGACTCGTCCAACGTCTGAGGTCGCGCTAGGACGCTAGATGATGCCGACCGCGTGGCCTCGGGCGATTCATACGTAGAACCCGGGCATCATGTTGTTGGCTGGAAGGCAGCCGCATTCGCCTGCAGGGAGAAGCCATGAGCCTGGACCGAACGCCCGCCGTCAACCCCTACGACTACCTCCCGCCGGTGCCGCGGTTCGCTTTGGCGAGCACAGACATCAGCGAGGGCGAAACCGTCCCCCTGGTCCACACTCATTCGATGGTGGGCGGAGGCAACGAATCGCCCGCGCTTTCATGGGCCGGATTCCCCTCTGAAACAAGGAGTTTCGCGGTCACGTGTTTTGACCCCGATGCCCCGACACCGTCGGGCTTCTGGCACTGGGTCGTTGTCGACCTGCCCGCCACCTCGACCTCGCTGGCACGCGGCGCGGGCGAATCCGACGTCACGCTGCCCGGCGGATTCCACGCGAGCTCGGACTTCGGCACCCCCAACTACGGGGGATGTGCACCGCCTGCGGGCGACGGTCCGCACCGCTATTACTTCGTCGTGCACGCCCTTGACGTCGAGAGCCTGGGGGTCGACGCATCGGCGAGTCCCGCGATGGTGAGCTTCAACCTGGTGTTCCACACGTTGGCTCGCGCGATCCTCGTCTCGACTTTCGAGCTCTGAGATGTGGCGCGCATAGCGTCGATCTCGCTTGGCGCAGTGGATCGCGCTCAAGACCCCTGGAAGTGCGGATTGAAGATCAGCCCCACGATGCTCCCGTCCGGAGACCTCACCGTGGCGGTGACTATGCCTTCGCCCACATCAGTTGCAGCCGTATGGATCGCGGCCCCGGCGGCCACTGCCTGTGCAACCGCACTCGGCACGTCGTCAACACCCCAGTAGAGGAGGGCGCCGTCGACAGGATCAGCCGTGGGGAGCAACCCGAGTTCATATCCGGCAACCTCGAACCCGACATAGAAGGGCTGATCGAAGTACGGACGCTGACCGAGCAGGCTGCTCCACCATGTCGTCGCCGCAGCCAGATCGGGGGCTGGGTAGATGACGGTCCGCAGGCCGTTCAGGGCAAGACTCATGCCAGAAATGCTGCCACAGATATGGCGATCGGGGCGGTGCTGTGAGGAACTCGGGTATGAGCGGGTGACGTGCGCGCGGCGGTCGCGGTAGAGCGTCGGTGGCGAGTCAGCGCGCGAGTCCTGGATACGTGAGCCCAATGTGACGGCGCACCTCATCGAGGGTCTCCATGATCGAGATCGACTCCATCAGTGGCATGACAGGTGACTCCGTCAGGCCCGCGCGCAGGCACCGCCCCACCTCGGCAGCTTCGTACCAGAGGCCGTGGCCCACGCGGGGGGCGGCCACGCGCTCGACGCTTCCATCGCGGCCGATGATCGAAAATGCGCTCGCGTTGTAGAAGTTTCCCTCGATCTCGATACGCGCCTCGGTACCGGAGATCAGCGCAAGAGAGGGCGTGGTTGCCCGCAGCGTCGTGGTGATCACTGCATGGCGCCCAGCGTCATCGCTGAGGATCATCGAGGTTTGAGCGTCGACGCCCGTCGTAGTCGGGTCGCTCACTGCCGTGATTCTGGTCGGAGAGCCCAGCACCATCGATGCGAAGGACACCGGGTAGATCCCGAGGTCGAGAAGGGCTCCGCCACCGAGTTCGCCATTGAATAGGCGATGCTCGACGTCATGGGGGAACCACTGGCCGAGCTCCGCCGTGACGAGCACGAGTTCGCCCAGGCGGCCGGAGGCGATGACCTCGCGAATCGCGACGAAGCTCGGCAGGAACCTCGTCCACATCGCCTCCATGAGAAACGTCCCGCGCGCTCGTGATGCGGTGACGAGAGCGCGTGCCTGTGTCGCGTCCATCGTGAACGGCTTCTCGACCAGCACGGCCTTGCCCGCTTCGATCGCGAGCATCGCGACGTCGTGGTGGAAGGGGTGCGGGGTGGCGACGTAGACGACGTCAACGTCAGGGTCCTCGACAAGATCTACGTAGGAGCCATGACGCCGCTCGATCCCCCACCGATCAGCGAAAGCATCGGAGGCGCCGGGCACGCGAGCCCCTACGGCCACCACAGAGTGACCAGGCGCGTGGACAAGATCACCACAGAACGCCGACGCGATATCACCCGCCCCGAGAATCCCCCATCGAATCGTCGCGCTTATCCCGCCCATGTCGCCCATGTCGCCCATGTCGTCATCCAACCCCCAACTGCCCCCCTATTTCGCGGTGAATGTGCCCTGGGCGGCCTTAGAGGCCTTTCAACTTCCCCACTGTGTCCACAGGCGTCTCCCTGTGGACACAGTGGGGAAGCCTGGCGGCCCCTAAGGCCGCCCAGGGCACATTCACCGGAAAGGGGCGGGGGTTAGCGGGGGGAGTGGGGGTGGCGGGGGACGTGACCCATGCGGCCGGATTGGAAGTCGTCGACGGCTTGGCGGAGTTCCTGCTGGGTGTTCATGACGAACGGCCCCATCCACGCGATCGGCTCGCGCAGGGGGAGGCCGCCGAGCAGGATCACGTCGAGGGCGGGGGTGTGGCCGTCCTGGGTGCCGTCAGCTGCGATCGTCAGGCTGCCGCCCTGGTTGAAAACGGCGAGCTGCCCGTGGCGGATCGGCCTTTTCTCCGCACCTACAGTGCCGCGCCCGGAGAGCGCATAGGCCAACGCGTTGAAGTCGCGGCGCCACGGAATCGTCATGGACGCACCGGGGCTGATCGTGGCGTGAACCATCGTCATCGGCGTGTGTGTCGAGCCTGGGCCTACATGGCCCCCGAGGTCGCCGGCGATGATGCGCAGCAGCGCACCCCCGTCGTCGGAGGATGCCAGCACCACACCGGAGGCCCGCAGGTCCTGGTAGCGCGGAGCCGACATCTTCGCGACGCGAGGCAGGTTGACCCACAGTTGCAAACCGTGGAACAACCCGCCCGACATCACGAGCTTCTCCGGCGGAGCCTCGATGTGAAGAAGCCCGGAACCCGCTGTCATCCACTGGGTATCACCATTGGAGATCTCACCGCCGCCGCCATGGGAGTCCTGATGGATGAACGTGCCATCGATGATGTAGGTGACCGTCTCGAAGCCGCGGTGCGGGTGCCAGGACGTGCCCTTGGCCTCACCGGGTGCGTACTCCACCTCACCCATCTGATCCATCATGATGAAGGGGTCGATGAGCGCGGCATCGACACCGGCGAAGGTACGGCGTACGGGGAAGCCCTCCCCCTCGAATCCACTCGGCGCAGTCGTCACGCTGTGAACGGTTCGACCCATCACGAGCCCGACATCAGGAGTCTTGATCCGCGGCAGCACGGTGATGTCGTCGACGGTGACGGCGGGCATGTCGGCCTCCAGGCTCAGCAGGTAGTTCTAGATTCAACTGTCCACCCGCCGGGCGGTGGCGCGCAAGTTCGGCCGGTCACCGGAGATGGGTCGCACCGGGCAGTCGATCACGCCACACGCCGCTGATCTCCGGGCGATGTACCGGTCAGCGCACCGGTATACCGTGTCGCTGATGTCGCCCGACATCCATGGCCGCGCATCGCTTTGCGCCCCCAGGCGTTCGACCTCACCGCGGTCCGTGACTGAGGTAACTACCTTCTGCGAGGTGCGCGGTGCAACCCAACCCGACAGTCGATCCAGTAGCAGGGCGCATCCCCGAAAGTCGCATCGGACGAGGTGAGACGGGCAACGAACTCGCGGCCTGGGGTGCGACTCCCGCTCGCCCCATAGCGGGCGCGGCCTGGTTCGACCAGTTCACCTACCATCCCGCGCCCTTGTCGAACGGGCTATCGACTGACCGCGAGTGGTACGCCCTGAGCTACACCTCGTGGTTGATCCGAGGCTTCTGCGACATGGACGTCGTGAGCGAGGCGCTCGCCGATGAAGGTGTCTTCCCCGTGGGTGCGCAGCGTCGCGGCGACGGGGCCCCGAAGGCAATGGCCACGATCTGGTTCAACGTCATCCACGACAGCGTGTGCGGGGTCTACAACGAGGTGGTGCTGAGCTTCGACGTCAACCACTCGAGCCCCGGGCAGGTGGCCTTCCGCGAGGGAGGACTCGTCGATGCCACCTGGGCATTGCAGTATGGGAACTTCGGGCCCTCGGTATGCGACTCACTGTTCCTGCACTCACTCTGGATCGACAGTCCTCTCTCGATCTCGTGGGGGCGGGAGATGCATGCCTCCCCGAAACACCCGAAGGCGGTCTCAAGCGTCCTGTCCGATCAGGCGGGCGAGTTCGCTTTCGATCTCGCATGGGACGGGCGCAACATCATGCGAGGACGGGCCAAGAAGCGCTTCGGAACGGTTCCGTTCCTGCGCGAGGGAATGGGACTCGTGGCCGCCAACGGGCTGGCGGCAGTGTCTCGATTCCTCACCTCTGCGTCATTCGACATCCCCATCACGATGCCCGCGAAGACCGCGGCGCAGAACAACGTGCCGAGGCACTACGTCGGTCACCTGTGGAAGGGCCTGAACCCGTCTGCCGTCCAGGTGTGGCCGTGGGGCCAAGACGACGTCCTCGACCTCGGCGAGGTCAACGAGCCGACCGGCTGCGAAGACCACAACGGGCACACGCTGCTGGCGCGGGCGGGCTTCGAGCCGGTCTCGGTCACCTACGTGCCGCGAGCCTCGGCGTTGATCGAACTCGCCCACTGACAAGAAAGGCCGCCTTCTTAGACGGCGTTGCCGCCGTGAAGATCACCATGCTCGCTGCAGTGGGCAGTCCAGCCAGAGGGCACGATTTGCACCACCATCCGGCGACGGCAGATCGCGCAGTAACGAGGCGGCTCGAGCACCAGGGCGTCGAGACAACTGAGGTGTTCGTGGGCGTCGATCGGATCTCCGCAACGCACGCAGTAAGGGCCCTGGCCCACCTGCGTGACCTCGTCCCTCACCCCGCTCACAGCGTGGCGTTCAGGGCCTTCACCGGCATCGAGAGCTCGCCGAGAAGCGCGAGGTCATCGGTGGCGGCGCGGCCGAGCGTGGTGAGGTAGTTGCCGACGATCACGGCGTTGATTCCACCGAGGAGCCCGTCGCGCGTACCGAGGTCGCCGAGGGTGATCTCTCGGCCACCCGCGTAACGCAGGATCGTGCGCGGCAGCGCGAGGCGGAACGCCGCGATCGCCCGAAGGGCATCGGTTGCCGGCATCACGGTCTGCTCGCTGAGCGGGGTACCGGGACGAGGGTTGAGGAAGTTCAGCGGCACCTCGTGGGGTGCGATCTCGGCAAGCTGGCTGGCAAATTCCGCCCGCTGCTCAAGGGTTTCACCCATTCCGAGGATGCCGCCGCAGCACACCTCCATGCCCGCCTCGCGCACCATGGTGAGGGTGTCCCATCGCTCTTCCCAGGTGTGAGTGGTGACCACCTGCGGGAAGTAGGACTTCGACGTCTCGAGGTTGTGGTTGTAGCGGTGAATGCCCATGTCGGCGAGGTCGTCGACCTGCTCCTGCGAGAGCATGCCGAGCGACGCGGCGACGTTGATGTCCACCGCCTCGCGGATCGCGGCCACACCCTCGCGCATCTGCGTCATGAGTCGCTCGTCGGGGCCGCGCACGGCAGCGACGATGCAGAACTCGGTCGCGCCCGTGGCGGCAGTCTCGACTGCGGCCTTGACCAACGACGGGATGTCGAGCCACGCGGCGCGAACGGGCGAGGAGAACAGCCCGGACTGCGAGCAGAAGTGGCAGTCCTCGGGGCAGCCGCCGGTCTTCAGCGACACGATCCCCTCAACCTCGACCTCGGGGCCGCACCAACGCATGCGCACCTCGTGTGCGAGCGCCAGCAACTCGGGCAGCGCGTCGTCGGGCAGACGCAGCACCTCGAGCACCTGAGCCTCGCTGAGCCCGATGCCACCGGTGAGCACCTGCTCGCGAGCGGCCGCCAGGAGCGCGAATGAGCTGGCCGACGAGGTGTCGTCGGCGCCGCCAGGAGCGGTGTCGGTCGAGTGGGTGGTGGTCATGAGTGTCCCTCCAAGGGGTCGTACTTTCTACGGAAGTCTGACGCATCGAAGATGCCGCCAAGAGCCGGCTCCAGCCCTGCCCGGGCGGCGAGCAGGAATTCGAGCGGATCGAAGGCCCCGGCGCCGTCGGCCAGAGCACCCGACAGAGGTCGCGCGGCCAAGGTCTCGAGGTCGCGAATATTGCACCGCGAGGCCAGATCAGGGTCGCGCGGCCACGAGCCCAGGACCACGCCCGCGAGAGTAAGGCCTCGGTGGGCGAGGGCCTCGAGAGTGAGGGCGGTCGAGTTGAGAGTGCCCAGTTGCGGATGCGCCACCACCAGGACGTCGGCGGAGAGCAGCCGTGCCCAGTCGGCGATCGTGGAGCCGTCATCGTCATAGCGCACCAGCAGGCCGCCCGCGCCCTCGACGAGCACAAGTTCGTGATCCTCGCCCAACGCGCGGATCGCGGCGACCGACGTGGCGAGATCGAGGGAGGGCAATCCACTCACCCTCGCCGCGGCGGCTGGTGCGAGCGGGTCGGGGTAGCGCACATGCTCGTGGAGATCATCGATCAGGGAAAGGCGCCGCACAGCGTCGAGGTCACCCGGTTCGCCGACACCGACACCCGTCTGCCCGGGCTTGACGACGGCGACCCGGGAGCCGCGATCTCGTGCGAGCGCCGCAATCGCAGCCGTGACAACGGTTTTACCGACATCGGTGCCCGTGCCCGTGATGACCAGGATGCTCATGCGAGCACCTCGGCGCGAACCTCGGCCAGGACCGTCGCGATCGTGTCGATGTCCGATTCGGTGAGATCGGCGCGAGCTGTGAGCCGAAGCCGCGAGATCGCGTCGGGAACGGACGGTGGACGAAAACAGCCGACCCTGACCCCGCGCGCGAGACATGCGGCAGCGGCGGCCACCGCGAGAGTCGGGTCGCCGATCAGGATCGAGGTGACCGCGGCATCAGGCTCCGAGGCCGTCCAACCCGCAGATCGCGCAACCCGCGCGAGATCCCGCGCGCGCTGACGGGCCCGCAGGGGCAACGTCGGGTCGGCGACGAGGGCATCGAGTGCGGAATGTGCCGCGCCCACCGCGGCCGGCGCGAGCCCGGTGTCGAAGATGAACGGACGCGCGGTGTCGACGAGATGGTCGATGACGGCACGCGATCCGAGCACGACACCGCCCTGCGACCCGAGCGCCTTGGAGAGGGTCGCCGTCAGCACGATGTCCGGCGCGCCCGACAGCCCTGCGGCATACGTCGCCCCTCGGCCACCATCGCCCACGACCCCGAGAGCGTGCGCCTCGTCGATGATCAGCAGCGCCCCATGGCGCCGGCACGCGTAGGCAAGTTCGGTGAGCGGCGCGAGATCGCCGTCGACGGAGAACACGGCATCCGTGACCACAATGGCGCGTTCGAGGGTGCGTCCGGCGAGTGCGAGCTCAACAGCTGCGATATCGCGGTGCTCGGTCACGACGACGTCAGCGCGGCTGAGCCGGCAGGCGTCGATGATGGATGCGTGGTTCTGCGCCTCGCTGATCACGAGTGTGCCCGGCCCCGATAGCGCGGCGACAGCGCCCAAGTTCGCGAGATAACCACTCGAGAGGACGAGTCCGGCCTCGGCGCCGACAAAGGCGGCAAGCGCGTCCTCGAGATCGTGGTGGCCCTGCGTGGAACCGGTGACCAACCGCGAGCCGGTGGCACCGCCGCCCCATGTGCTCGCGGCCGTCACCGCGCCGTCGATGACGCGTGGGTCGCGCGTGAGCCCGAGATAGTCATTGCCCGCGAGGTCGATCACGACGGCATCGGCCTGCCGGGCCGTGAGCCGACGACGCAATCCGGCAGCGCGGCGGGCGTCAGCATGGGAGTGCAGGTGCGCGTGAGGGTCGTCGAGGCGGACGTCGAGGCGCATGGGACCACGCACGAGAAGTCCTGGGCGCCAAGCGATTCCGGCGGGATCGGCCACGAGGCGAACGTGAGGGAAGCGGGCCACCAGCCGCGCCAGGGCAATAGTGGCCTCGAGGCGTGCGAGCCTGCCGCCGATACAGAAGTGCGGGCCGTACCCGAAGGCAAGGTGCGGGTTCGGAGACCGCGTGAGGTCGAGCAGATCCGGGTCGTCGAACCGGTCAGGGTCACGATTGGCGGCACCGAGTACGACCAGCACCGACGAACCCTCGGGCACGACCACACCGGCGACCTCGACGTCGGTGGTCGCCCATCGCCATGTCGCTCCTTCCAGCGGCGACCCGTGCCGAAGAAGCTCCTCAACCGCGACATCCCACAGCGCGGGAGTGGTGAGTGCGCGCAGTTGGTCCGGGTGCGTCAGCAGGCTCAACACTGCCGAGCCGACGAGATTCATCGTCGTCTCGTAGCCAGCGAACAGCAGCAGGAACGCCATCGCGACAAGCTCTTGCTCGGTGAGCATCCCCTCGTCATCCGTCAGGTGCACGAGATCGCTGAACACGTCGTCGGTGGGATCGGCGCGCTTGGCAGCGATGAGCCCGGTGAAGTAGGTGAGCAAGCCGTCCCAGGCATCGTCGGTGCCCGGCCCGGTGGGGCTCGCGACGGTGTAGGTCCACTGCCGCAGGGCAAGACGGTCGGCCTCAGGGACGCCGAGGACCTCACACATCACCTGCACCGGGAGTGGGAAGCCGAAGGCGGAGACGATGTCGACGACCCCAGTGGTCGGGATGGCGTCGAGGAGGGCATCGACGAGCACCTCGATGCGCGGCGCCAGCGCATCGATCCTCGCCTCGGTGAAGGCCCGCGACGCCAGCCGACGGAGGCGTGTGTGCTCGGGCGCATCGGTGTTGAGCATGTGGCGCTCGAGCACACCCCGAGGACTCGAGCTATCGAGCGAACTTGGCCGCACCGCCGAGAAACGCTTGTCGGCCAGGACATATCGGGCCTCTGCAAGGCCGGTGACGAACCAGGCCTCGCGGCCATTCGACAGCGGCACGCAACCGACGGGACCACGGGCTCGGAGCTCGGCGTAGGTCGGGAACGGGTCGCGCGCGAACGCGGGGTCGGATGCGTCCAAGGCGGCGGGGGTCACCCCACCACCTCACGAATACACGTCTCCACCGTGCCGACGAGGAGGTCAAGGTCGTCATCACCCAACGCGAGCGGCGGCATGAGCACCACAACGTCGCCGAGCGGACGGATGAGCACGCCCCGGTCCCGCGCACGCTGACAGATCTCGAACCCGGTGCGCTCGCCGACGCTGCGCACCTCGATACCCGTCATCGTGCCGATCCGTCGGATCTCGCTGACGCCGTCGTATGCGGCCAGGCCGGCGGTGAGTTCGCCGATCCGCTCGCCGAGACGTGCGGCCCGTCCCACCGTGTCGCGGTCGGCCATGAGGTCGAGGTTGGCGATCGCCGCCGCCGCGCACAACGGGTTCGCGGTGTAACTGTGGCCGTGAAAGAAGGTGCGGCCACTGTCGGAGGTGCCAAGGAAGGCTTCGTAGATCTCCTCGGTGGCCAGTACCGCAGAGAGGGGGAGATAGCCCGCCGTGAGGCCCTTGCCGCACGTGATGAGGTCGGGAACGACTCCGGCGTGCTCAACGGCCCACATCGTGCCGGTGCGACCGATCCCGGTGGCGACCTCGTCGGCCACGAGGTAGGCGCCGTGCTGATCAGCAAGTGCGCGCATACCGCGCAAGAACTCGGCGTCATGGGTGAGCATCCCGCCGGCCGCCTGCACCATCGGCTCAACCACGACGGCGCAGACGCGATGGCCCTGCACCTCCATGAGAGCCCGCGCCTCAGCCACAACCTCGATGGCGCGATCCGCCGCACTCTGGCCCGGACTCCTCACACCCGGGCTGGAGATCATCACGGTGTCGAGAAGGATCGGCCGGTACGTGTGGTGGAACAACTCGATCCCGCCGACGCTGACCGCCCCGAGGGTGTCGCCGTGGTAGCCCTCGGCCACGTGGAGGTAAAGCGGGCGGTCCTCGCCGTTCTGGGCCTTGGCCTGGAATGCCATCTTGATCGCGGCCTCGACGGCGCTGGCACCGTCGCCGGCGTAGAAGACCCGGGTGGCACGTCGATCCGCGCCTCCGGGGGCCGTTGCGAGGAGCTTCTCCGCGAGGACGATGCCCGGCTCATGGGTCAGGCCCAGGAAGGTGGTGTGGTCGAGACGACCAAGCTGACGACGGATCGCGTCGTCGATCTCTGGCACGGCGTGGCCGTGGACGTTGACCCACAGGCTCGCGATCGCATCGAGGTAGCGGTTGCCGTCGGTGTCGATGAGGTACATGCCCTCGGCACGGTCGATGACGAGGGGTCGGTCATCTGCCCACCGCGAGTGCTGGGTGAACGGGTGCCAGACGCTCGCGAGATCGCGGGCGACAAGGTCTTCGGTCGTCATGGTTCGATCCTGACAGGGGACGATCTCGCGGGAGACGGTGGGTTCCGCTCGCGCGGCAGGACTAATCGGACACGTGGCCGCTCGTGGCTCCAAAGGGAGCCTCCGGAGCGCGAGTCTGGCACTCTGGGGCGGCAGGGCCGCTCGGCCTTCACGCACCATCGCCGCGAGGAGGTCGACATGGACGAGCCGTCCGTCGACTTCGCCATCGCGGCCTGGCGCGAAGAAGGGCTCTGGCAGGTCGAGACCCTCCCGCCCCGCACGAGTGAGAATCTCGAATCACTCCTGAATGCGCTGCGCGCCCAGCCCGGCGAGGGTGGGGTGCTTGGTTTGGTGTCGGTCGCCGAGGAGTTCCTGCTCGTCATACGCGTCCTCGGCAGCGAAGTACGTTTCCTCGTCTCGGACATCTTCGCCGCCGAGGATTGGCCGCTCGGGCTCGATGTCCTCGACAGGCTGGAAATGCCCTCCCCCGAGGATGACGAGGGTGACGACCCCCAGCCCGGCGGCGATCTGCGCATCCTCGCCGACTTCGGAATCGGCGCTGACGAGATCGAGATGCTGCTCGAGGACTCCGAGCGGTGGCCCGACGAGGTGCTCGCGACCCTCGCCACCCGCATCGGCTTCGGAGACCAGTTCGACATCGCCCTCGAGCAGCTGCCCGACTAGGACGCGCCGCCGCCCGGTGTCGGGCGGGTTGCGCGATGATCGCCCAGTGAAGTTCCGTCCCGTGGATGTCGAGGCGATTCGCCGTGCCCTCATGGAGGCCCGGCTCGCCGGCGATGCCGGCGAGATCCCGATCGGCGCCGTGGTCATCGATTCCGCCGGGGAAATCATCGGCGTGGGCCACAACGAGCGCGAGGCCACCCACGACCCCACCGCCCACGCCGAGGTTGTCGCCCTGCGTGCCGCGGCCGCCCGCATCGGGTCCTGGCGCCTGACCGGCTGCACACTGGCGGTCACCCTTGAGCCGTGTCCCATGTGCGCGGGGGCAGCGTGGCTCGCCCGAGTTGACCGCCTGGTGTTCGGCGCGTGGAACCAGGAGTACGGCGCGGCCGGCTCCCTGTGGGACGTCGTGCGGGACCGTCGTCTCAACCATCGTCCCGAGGTTGTGTCCGGGGTGCTGGCCGACGAGTGCCAAGCGTTGCTCACAGACTTCTTCGCCCACTTGCGTTCGCCTGACTGATCAGGCCTGCTCACCCGAAGAGGTGGCGCGCCCGTGAGGAACGAGCGGGTGTCCGACCGCGATGGTGGTCAGTGCCCCACGACCTTGTAATCTCCTCGGCGGTGGCGTGTCCGAGCGGCCGAAGGAGCACGCCTCGAAAGCGTGTGAGGTGAGAGCCTCCGTGGGTTCAAATCCCACCGCCACCGCCAGCAAGCCGATGGGGCGCCCGAGAGGGCGCCCCATCGCCGTCCAGGTGCTGGCCCGGCAGGCATGATCGGGTGAGGAAAACCGCGTCATGCTGGCGCCAGGCACTGAACCGATGCGGCCCGCCGAACCCGAGATGAGAGATCGCCATGAGCGCACCGCTGATTACCACGCCCTTCTCCCTCACCTCGACGGCCGAGGAGGTCGTCGCCGGGATTGACCTCCGGGGACGTCGCGCCATCGTCACCGGTGGCTCGTCGGGCATTGGTGTCGAGACCGCGCGGGCCCTGGCACTCGCGGGTGCCGAGGTCACCATCGCGGTGCGCGACCGCACGGCAGGGCAGCAGACGGTGGCCGACATCCTCAGCACAAACCCCGCGGCCAGGGTGCTCGTGGCTCCCCTGGATCTCACGGACCACTCGTCGATCGCCGCCTTCGTTGCAGCCTGGGAGGGCCCGCTCCACATCCTGGTCAACAACGCCGGAGTGATGGCCGCCCCTCTCACACGGACCCCCGAGGGCTGGGAGTTGCAGTTCGCCACGAACCACCTCGGGCACTTCGCCCTGACGACGGGACTTCACGGTTCGCTCGCTGCGGCGCCCGGGGCGCGCGTGGTGTCGGTGAGCTCGAGTGCGCACTTGCGGTCGGCGGTCGACTTCGACGACATCCACTTCCAGGCGCGTGCCTACGACCCGTGGATCGCCTACGGGCAGTCGAAGACCGCGAATGTCCTGTTCGCCGTCGAAGCGACGCGACGCTGGGCCCCTGACGGCATCACCGTGAACGCCCTCATGCCCGGTGCCATCGCCACGAACCTCCAGCGACACGTCAGCGCCGACGAACTCGACGCCGTGCTCTCGGCGGTGGGCGCCGCGTTCACCTGGAAGACACCGCAACAGGGCGCGGCCACCTCGGTGCTTCTCGCGACGTCGCCCCTACTTGAGGGCATCGGCGGACGCTATTTCGACGACTGCAATGAGGCCGGGCCCCACGTTCCGGGAACCCGTCGCGGAGTCCAGCCCTATGCGATCGATCCCGAGATCGCCGAGCGCCTCTGGGAGGTCTCGGTCGACACACTGTCGGCCTAGAAGACCGTCACCCTGACATGGGCGGCGCAGTGAGACCGGCGACGAAGTCCCGGTAATCGGCGGCAATGGGGATTGCGCCCGTGATGCCTCCGTCGATCTGTATGCACTGCCCGGTCAGGTAGCGCGACATATCCGAGGCCAGGAAGGCAACCGTGGGCGCGATGTCCTCGGGCAGACCGACGAACGGAACCATGTTGTGGCGCACGTACATCTCGCGCATGGGCTCCGGCATTCTCAGGCCCGCGGGCGAGAGCGTCAGCCCCGGCGCGATCGCATTACAGCGAATGCCCTGCTTACCCCACTGGAGCGCAACCTGGCGGCTGAGGTGGGCAACGCCGGCCTTGGCAACCGGATAGCCGGTCATGTACACCTCAGCGAAAAGGCCAGAGACCGAGGCGGTGTTGATGATGCTGCCGCCACCGGTCTTGACCATCGCGGGAATCCCGTGCTTGCACCCGAGCATCGGGCCGGTCAGGCCCGTACGCATCGTGAGCTCCCAGTTCGAGAGGTCCTGGGCAGTGACGTCGAGGTCACCCCCGATGATGTCGAGATCAGCCGCGTTGTTGAACAGGATGTCGAGTCGTCCGTACGTGGTCACGGCCATCTCGACCATGTGCTTGATCTGAGCCTCGTCGCAGACGTTGGTCTCGACGGCCAGGGCGGTGCCGCCTGCCGCCTCGATCTCAGCAACCCGGGCGATCGACCCCGCCTGGTTCACGTCGGCGATGACAACCTGGGCGCCAAGGCTGGCCATGAGCCTGGCGGTGGCGGCTCCGATTCCTGATGCTCCGCCGGTGATGATGGCAACTTTGCCGTCGAGTGTGAACATCTCTCGCGCCCTCTCGTGACCGACCGATTGTTCGGCCCGTGTGCCAGTCGTAGCCCACCCACGCGGTCGGGTCAACCATCCGGTGGCGCGATTCACGGGCACGTTGCGCCGAACGGAGGCTCGCATCGCTGCACGGGCTGGGGGCGTCGTACCCTGGGTGCACACCCCCCGATGACGTGAGGCCCTTCCCATGCGCCGTGTTGCCGCCCTCCTTGTTCTCTCCGCCGTGCTCACCACCACCGCGTGCGCGAGCAGTTCGGCCGCCAACGTCCCGGGGCCGGACTTCCCGTCGGGCTTGCCAACCTCGACGGGCCCAACGCCGGCCGTCACCTCCGGCGAGGGGATGCCCACGGTCGACGGCGGATTCGGGACAAAGCCCACGATCAACTTCCCCGACGCGGACGCCCCCGGCGCCCTGCAGATTCAGGTGCTGGTCACGGGCACAGGGACAGTGGTCGCCAAGGGCGACCTACTGGTGACCAACTATGTCGGCCAGGTCTGGAAGGGCAAGGTCTTCGACAGCTCATTCGCGCGATCGGCGCCCGTCGGGTTCCCCATCGGCACCGGCAAGGTCATCACCGGCTGGGACACCAGTCTTGTCGGGCTGAAGGTCGGAACCCGTGCCCTGCTAAGCATCCCGCCGGCGCAAGGCTACGGGAGCAAGGGGAACACCTCCGCGGGGATCGCGGGCACTGACACCATCGTGTTCGTAGTCGACATCGTCGGGGCCTTCAACGCCAAGTCGACCGGCGACCCTGCGGCGGCACCGCAGACTCCGCCCGCAGGTGGGCCGCAGGTGACCGGCGCGCTCGGTGAGAGGCCGAAGATCACGATTGCTGCCGGAATGGCCACCCCTGCCACAGTGACCACCGTCGTGCTCGCCAAGGGGAACGGTGCTCCCGTCAAGGCGGGCCTGCTCGTGGTGCAGTACGAAGCGGTCGACTGGACGAGTGTGATTGTCGGCTCCACATGGGCCAAGGGAATCCCGGAGTCGCTGCAGGTGGGCGGCGACAATGGGGCCGCCGTGTTCGCCGGGGTCGTCGGGTTACCGCTGGGATCCCGTGTCCTGGTTGAGATCCCCGCCACCACCGGCGCCTCGCCTCAGAAGCCCCTGGCCCTCGTCGTGGACCTCGTCGCACAGGTCTGAGGCCAAGCGGCCCGGGTCACGAGGGGTTGTCGATGCCCTCCGCCTAGACGATCTCCGGAACGCTGGTGACGCCCTCTCGGCCGGAGGCAATCGCATCGACGAGGCTCTGGTGATCGACGAGGGTCTGGTCGGCGTAGGCGAGGGAGAACTCGAGCACAGCCTTGTCGAACGACGTGCCACTGCCGAGGTAGGCCGAGATGGCAATCTGGTCACCGCTACGTGCGTGGGCCTTGGCCAGAGCCCAGGCACACAGGCGGGAGTAGTAGAGGAAGCCTTCACCGTTGAGTTGGGTGTAGTCGATGCTCGCCTTCCAGTCACGGAACTGGCGCAGGTAGAAGTAACGGTGGCCCGCATCGGGCATCATCATCGTCGTCCAGCCCAGGAAGAGGTCGCTGGCCGATTGGGTGAGTTTCTGTCCGACGACCACTCGCTCACCGTGATTGCTAAACGCGCCCTTGCCCGCGAAGCGCTCCAGCACGGAGGCCTGAGCCTCTTTCACTTGCAGAATCAAAGGGTCTTTGCTGTCGCGGCCGAGCAGCAGCACGATGTAACAACGCGTGCCGACGCTGCCCACGCCAACGACGCGCCGGGCGCTGTCGACCATGCGGTAGTCGTCGAAGAGGTAGCGACGCTCAGGTGACAACGACCGACGGTAGAGCTCGGCGTTGGTGTGCACCTGGCCAAGGGAGTACGAGTACAGGCTGTCGATGATGCTCGAATCGGGAACCTGGAGTGGGGGGTTGGAGACGAAGCGCAACTCGCCCCCGACCGTCTCGGTGGTGCGTTCCGCTGCCATCACCGAGTCACGGCGGCGGACCTTGCGCATACTGCGTTCGTCGAACGTACCGGCGTGAGCGTGACTTGCCCCACCCAGTTCGCTGAAGAGCTGGTCGACGTCGAACAGCGAGTACCACACGTCGAGATTGCTCATCTTGGCGAAAGACGCCATCGACTCGCGGTACGCCGCCACAGTGCTGAGAACCAGCTTGTTGATGAAGTCCTGCTTATCTCCTCGCTCACGCGCGGCCAGCACCAGACTCGCGGCCAGCCGCATCACATCCCACTCGAAGGGCCCAGGGGAGGTCTCGTCGAAGTCGTTGATGTCGAACACGAGTCGGCGCTCCGGCGTACCGAATATGCCGAAGTTGAGCAGGTGGGCATCACCGCACAACTGCACGCGCAAGCCTGAGTTGGGCATGGACGCGAGGTCGGCAGCCATGGGCAGCGCGGCTCCGCGGAAGAACGCGAAAGGGCTTGCCGCCATGCGGCTGTGGCGGATCGGAATGAGGTCGGGCTCACGGGTAACTGCCTGCTCAAGCAGCAGGTCAATGGGATCAGGTCGGTCGGCGGCAAGTGTGAAACTGGCAAAAGTAGATCGCGGGACGCGCGTCCTCACGGCCTTGCCCGCCGCAGCACGCTCCGCGGGGGTGACCACGGGCGGCAGGCCAGCGAGGTCGGTGAGAGGGGAAGCAGACGAGTGCGTGGCTCTGGTCATGACAGGACTCTCCCACTAGCTCAGCGATTCGGGGAAGGGTGGCCTCGCCGGACGCTCGATTGGCCGCCGAATCATTGAACGTTATCGCCGGGGTGCTCGTCGCGCCTTCTCAGCGACGGACTGTGAATCCTGCGACCGCGCGGGACGCATCGCGCGACGTTGAAGCCACGCGCGCTGCACGAGGAGCGTGATGATTCCCGCGACGACGATGCCGAGAAGGTTGAGCATCAGTTGGACGCTGGATCCGATGAACTCCTCGGTCACTCCATAGGCCAGTGCCACAGAGGCGTTCGCCGCTGCGGGCACGGTCGTGACCGAGATCAGAACGCCGACCAGGGCACCGGACTTCGTCGTGGTGAGCGAGAGCATGCCCACGACCCCGGCCAGGAAGGCCACGACGAACGAGAGTGCGTCGGGTCGCCAGATGAAGGAGGTCAGGGGGCGGTCGGCCGTGAGCATCGAGGCATCGAACAGGCCGAAAGCGGTCATGAGCCGAACGAACACCAGCGTGACGACCATTGCAATCGGGAACCCGACGAAGAGTGCGATCAGCGATCTCCCGAGCACGTCGCGCCGGCGCTGGACTGCGGCGACGCATATGGCCGCGAGCGGGCCGAACTCCGGGCCCACCACCATGGCACCGACGATGAGAATCGGACTGTCGAGCAGCACACCGATCCCGGCCAGCATCGTCGCAATGGCGAGATACACGAGGTAGGTGGCCGAGAGCGCGACGTCCTCGTAGGTGCGCGCCTCGAGCTGCTCCCACACCACGGCATCCGAAGGTAAGCCCGGAGCGGCCTCCTCGGATTCGCGGGCGGCACGGGAGAGCACGAGGTCGGGAGAGTTGGCGACGATCGCGCCGTCGCGCTCGATGCCGAGGTCCCGCAGCGCCTCGATAACCAGGCTCGCGCCCTCACGCGCGACATCGCACTCGACCACGTCGCCCGGGGGCTGACGGCTCGCACCCACATGCACGGCAAGGTGGGCCACGGCGACGTCACCGGAGAGAAGTCGCACGACATCGTTGGTGCGGTCCGCGGGCACCGTGAGTCTGAGGTGAAGCACGACTGCATTGTCCCGGAAACCGGGACGCGGGCTAACGACCCATGTGACGTTCCCTTGCACCCCCGATCTGACATGACGCGCTGGAGGTGGCCGGCTTCACTGGCAACGACCTCAACGTGTTCCTCGTACGGCTCAGGTTCGTCTTCTTCGCTGACGACACAGGCGCCTGGGAGAAGGGCCTCTTCAGCGAGTTCCTGGAGACCCGCAGGGCCGAAGACGGCTCCGACCTGGGGCCACTGATCGAACGCGCGTTCCGCGTCCTCGACACGGCGGCGGTTGAGGGCGAGGCCTGCTGCCAGGAAGACCATCGGCCTCGAGACGAGCGCGCGAGCAGCTTGGGAAGCAGAGCCGCGGCTGTGTCGCAGATTCGAACATCGTGCTCACCGGCAGGCTGCCCTGCTAGCCTCGCGTCTGCCGCTGCGCCTGGCAGCCGGGTCCGCGTCCAAGGAGTGATCTCGATGCTGTACCAGGATCTTCAGGGCAAGACGGCCGTCATCACAGGTGCCGGTCACGCTCAGGGCCAGGGAGCGGCAAGCGCGCGCATGCTCGCCTCGCTAGGCATGCGCGTCCTCGTCACCGACCGCCACGCAGATCTGGCGGCGGAGTGCGCCGAGGGCATCGTCAGCGCCGGCGGAGTCGCGTCCAGCATGAGAGTCGACGTACGAGACGAGGCACAGGTGTCCGCGATGGTCGCCCACGCGGTCAGCACCTACGGGCGCCTCGACGTCCTGCACAGCCAGGCCGCCGACCTCGAGATCCTGGCCGACCCCGGCGACCCGGACATCACCCAGGTCACGGTCGAGATGTGGCGGGAGCAGTTCGAGACGATCGCGCTGGGGGCGTTCCTCACCTGCAAGCACGCGATCCCCGCGATGGTGGAGAACGGCGGCGGCAGCATCATCTGCACGACGTCCATCTCCAGCCTCATGGGTGAGCCCAACCTCACCGTGTACGGAAGCGCCAAGGCCGCGGTGAACCAGCTCGTCCGGTCCGTCTCAGCACAGTGGGGCAAGCGAGGCATCCGCTGCAACGCCATCGCCCCCGGACTCATCCTCAGCGCTCCCGGGCTCGCCATCGGCCCGGACCTCATCGACCAGTACGCCCGGCACTGCAGCACCGGTGAAGCCGGCACCCCTGAGGATGTCGCCCACCTCGTCGCCTACCTCGCGTCGAGCGCGTCCAAGTACATGAGCGGCCAGGTGGTCCAGCTCGATGGTGGTTTCACCTCGCACTCGCCGATGCTCGCCGAGCAGCAGTCGACCGGCCTCATCGTCGGAGTCTGACTCGAAGTGACACAGAGGGGCTCCGCCTCGCGTGGCTCACATGCGGTCGGACGGTGACCCCCAGCGGGAGGTTCGGACGTGCCGACGAGCGGAGGGCGAGAGACCCGTCGCTGCGCTCCTCGGCGAATCCGAGCGCCTCATGCGGTCGGCTTCGCCGACGAGCGGAGGGCGAGAGATTCGAACTCTCGGTTGGGGGTTACCCAACAGCGGTTTTCAAGACCGCCGCACTAGGCCACTATGCGAGCCCTCCGTGGTGCGGCAGAAGTTTCTCACGTTTCGACTCGAGACAGGTCTTGCACCCTCGACGTTCGGGTCAGTGCCGCACCGGAAGAGCCGGGGTGCCGCTCCCGACCCAGGGGCGGCCCGAGCACTCAGCGGTATCGTCGCGCCTATGTCGAGCCAGACAGATCCGGGCGCGCACGGGGCACGAGCCCCGATGTCCGTGGCCGCCGTCGTCCTGGCAGGTGGTCGGTCCCGGCGTTTCGGGGCCGACAAGCTCGCTGCCGAGATCGCGGGGAGCCCGCTGCTGGACCGGGCCCTCGCCGCAGCGCTGGCCGTCGCCGAGGTCGTCGTCGTGGTCGGGCCCGATGACCGGCCCTGGCCCTCGGGCATCCTGATCGTTCGCGAGCACCCGCCATTCGCCGGGCCGTTCGCCGCCGTTGTCGCGGGGCTCGAGCACCTGAGCCACCTCGAGCAACCCGCCGCCGATGACGTGGTGCTGGTGATCGCGGGCGACCTCGTCGATCCCGGTCCGCAGTTGTCCGCGCTGGTGGCCGCACTGAGAACCCCCTCCGCGACCAACCTCGCGCCACACCAGGTCGACGCAGCCGTCACCGTCGACGCCGACGGCCGTCACCAACCATTGCTCGCGGCCTACCGGTGGGGTGCGCTGCTCGACTCGATCGCCGGGCTCAACCCCAACGGCCGCGCCGCATTCGCGCTGCTCGATGGGCTGCGGGTGCTCGACGTGCCCGAAGTCGGCACCTCAGCCCGCGACATCGACACCACCGAGGACCTCGCGCGCGAAACGACACGGTAAGCCCGGCGGGTCGAGCAACCGCGGCAGTCGAGCGCAGCGAGGATCGACGGGTGAGCGATCTGATGCCCTGGGCACAAGCCCGTCGCGCCGCCCGCGAGGCGGCGGGGCCACTGTCGGTTGTCGACGTCCCGCTCGCCCTCGCCCTCGGGTCGGTTCTGGCTCACCCGCTGGTGTCGGCCACACCCCTTCCCCCGTTCGACGCCTCGGCCATGGATGGCTGGGCCGTGTCGGGACCGGGCCCGTGGTCGGTCGTCGGTCATCTCGCCGCAGGGCAGACACTCGATCGCCTCGCCGACGGCACCGCTGTATCGATCGCCACGGGCGCGGCGCTCCCGATCGGGGCCGATGCCATCTTGCGACGCGAGCGCGGGCTCGTGATCGGAAGGAACGACGCCAACGCGGGCGGTCCCAAGCTCTATGTCGGCAACCCCACCACCGGAGACACCGCGCCGCACCCGGGCTACGTCGAGCCGGGTTTGGACATCCGACCTCGTGGCCAGGAGTCGGCTGCGGGCGAACTCCTGCTCGAGGCGGGCGGGGTGGTCACTCCCGTCGTGGTGGGCATGGCTGCCGCCGCGGGCTACGACACCCTCTCGGTCATCCGCCCGCCCGACGTCGCCCTGCTCATCCTGGGAGATGAACTCCTCGAGCGGGGTCACGCGCGCGACGGCCGAGTGCGGGATGCCCTGGGACCGATGCTGCCGGGCTGGGTCGCCTGGGCGGGTGGAAGGGCATTCCCGCCGGTCCGCGTTCCCGACACCCTCGAGGCGCTGCTGGCCGAGCTCGACGATGCCAACGCCGACATCGTGATCACCACCGGCTCCACCGCGGCGGGCCCAGCCGATCACCTTCACGCCGCTCTCACCCGACTCGGTGCCCGGTGGGTTGTCGACGGTGTGGGCGTACGGCCCGGCTCCCCCATGTGTCTGGCCACCCTGCCCGACGGGCGCCATGTGCTCGGACTTCCGGGCAACCCCCTCGCGGCGGTGTCCGCGATCCTCACCCTCGGCACCCCACTGTTTGCGGCCCTACGCGGAGAGGTCGGCGCAGAAGATGCACGCATAGAAGAGGCCGTGCTGAGCATGAACGTCACGAGCCACCCCGAGCATGTGCGGTTGGTGCCTGTGTCGCGGGCGCGGGGTCTGGTGGCCGTGACGGCCACTCCGACCCTGCACAACGGTCCCGCGATGTTGCGCGGCCTCGCCCTCGCCGATGGCGTCGCGGTGATCATGCCCGGCGGTGGGGCACGTGGGTCGGACGTTGACGTACTCCCCCTGCCCTAGGGCGGTGGCCGACCCTGGCAACCACAGGCGCGATGACATCCAGAGATCTCCAACCACCACATGACCCGGAGTTGACTGTGTACGCGATCACCATCACCGAGCCAGGCGGTCCCGAGGTATTGACGTGGACGGAGGTGCCGACGCCACCTCCCGCCGCGGGCGAGGTCCTCGTCGCCGTCGCCGCATCAGCCGTGAACCGCGCGGATCTCCTTCAGCGACAAGGGTTCTACGATCCACCCCCAGGGGCCTCGCGCTATCCCGGGCTCGAGTGCAGCGGAGTGATCACCGAGCTCGGCAGCGGAGTCGAGGGCTGGTCGGTCGGTGATGAGTGCGTGGCGCTGCTCTCGGGCGGTGGCTATGCCGAGTACGTCGCGGTCCCGGTCGGGCAGGTGATGCCGGTACCACTGGGCATCGATCTCGTCTCGGCGGCGGCGCTGCCCGAGGTGGCGTGCACAGTGTGGTCGAACATCGTGATCGACGCGGGCCTTCGAGCCGGTGAGGTGCTCCTGGTGCACGGTGGAGCCAGCGGCATCGGAACCTTCGCGATCCAGGCCGCGGTCGCACTCGGTGCACGCGTCGCCGTCACCGCGGGATCGGCCGACAAGCTCGACCGGTGCCGCGTCCTCGGCGCGGAGATTCTGGTGAACTACCGTGACGACGACTTCGTCGAACTCGTACGCGCGGCCACCGGCGGCCACGGCGCGGACGTGATCCTCGACAACATGGGCGCGAAGTATCTGGGGCGCAATGTGGACGTGCTCGCCATGGGCGGCCGACTCACGGTGATCGGGCTGCAGGGCGGTACTCGATCAGAGTTGGATCTGGCGCAGCTGATGGGAAAGCGCGCGTCGGTGCAGGCGACTTCACTGCGCGCGCGTCCGACCGCAGACAAGGCGCGGATATGCGCAGCAGTGGTCGACCAGGTGTGGCCACTGGTCGCCACGGGCGCCATCACGCCGGTGATCGATCGCGTTCTCGCGATGAGCGAGGCCAGTGAGGGCCATCGGGTAGTGGGCGCCGGCGAGCACGTCGGCAAGGTGGTGCTGCGGGTGTGAGGCCTTAGCTGCGCCGCACCGTCAGATCAGTGAACGGCGGGCAGGCTGGCGATGCGGCGGGCGAGGTAGGGCGAGAACCAGCCGTCGTACTTCGCCTGAAGTTCAGGCTTCATCCAGTCGAGGCCGGTGACCACCCCTCGGCACGTCGACTCACCGCACAAGCAGGGGAACTCGTCGTAATCGCTGGAGTCGCAGGTGGCGTAGTCGAAGGTGAGCTCTTCACCCACCTCGATGTCACGACGTGCCACCAGGACAGTGGCGCCCAGGAGCCCGCACGTGGGTTCGCAGGAGTGGTTGAACATGTCGGCCGGCTCGGGTGTCTCGTCCGAGACGAGGTAGAGATCCTCGTCTACCTGCAGTGAGCGTGCCTGGCGATCGCTGCTGAAGGTGGAGAGCACATCGCGCGGCACGACCCAGCCGCCGAATCCGGCGACAGTGGCTCCGGCGGGAATCAGCTCGGTGGCGAAGGAGCCCCAGCCCTTCGCGCCGACGGGACGGGCCTCGGCGCCAGGGCGCATCCAGTTGTAGTCCACGGTGGTTTCCCTCTCCGACGCAGGCAAGCTCCGGCGACCCCTCCAGGAGACCGGTCGCCTATTGGACCATGCCCAGGTGAACACCGCCGAATCGCGGATCCCTATACGCAGGAACGCTGAATGGCCGGTCAGGATCTTCACGGACACATCCCCGTCAATGACCGCATCCTTCCCACCCGCCGCGCCGTCCCGCAATTCCCGCGCTGCCATCATCGGCTCGGTGGTTGGATGAGCCCATGGCCGAGACAACTCCGGGGCAGGGTGTCAGTGCTGCGCCGTCCGATGGGGCGCAGTACGTCGTCGTCGGCCCCGACGGACAGGCCGTCGCCTACCTGCCCTCTGCTGATGGCGACGACGATTCCGGGCCCTCCCTCGCCGATCTGGTCGAACAGCCGGCGAAGGTGATGCGCATCGGCAGCATGATCAAGCAACTGCTCGAGGAAGTCCGGACGGCACCCCTCGACGAGGCCTCTCGCGCCCGCCTTCGCGATATCCACCGCCGCTCGATCTCCGAGCTCGAGTCGGGCCTCGCGCCCGAACTGGTCGAGGAGCTCGAGCGGCTCTCGCTACCCTTCAGCGACGACCACATCCCGTCGGACTCCGAGCTCCGCATCGCCCAGGCCCAGCTCGTCGGGTGGCTTGAGGGGCTCTTCCACGGGATCCAGGCCGCACTGTTCGCCCAGCAGATGACGGCACGGGCCCAGTTCGAGCAGATGCGACGACGAGCCCTCGGACCCGGCGGCGAGGACGGCGTGCCGCTCATGCCGGGTTCACCGGGCACGCCGGAGGGCGGCGGGGGCCTCTACCTGTAGCGAGGCCCCGGCGCACATCGCGCGGCACCCGGTGAGGGGCCGCGAGAGCAACCGGCACTGCGTCCGCGTGGGCCTGCCCCCCGCGCCGTAGGCTCGCCCCGTGATCGACCTCAAAATCCTCCGCGACGACCCCGAGCGCGTACGCGCCTCCCAGCGATCACGTGGGGAGGACGAGTCGATCGTCGACCTCCTGCTCGCGGCCGACGAGGCCCGCCGTTCCGCGGAGTCGAACTACGGCGCACTGCGCAATGAGCAGAAGGACCTCGGCAAGCTGATCGGTCCGCTCCAGGGACGGCTGAAGAAGGCCGCCGACAACGAGCGCGCCGCGATCTCCGCCGAGATCGACACTCTGATGGCTGGCGCATCCGACCTCGCTGACCGCGTTAAGGCGGCCGAGGCCCAGCGCGATGCCTCTGACACCTCGGCCCAGGCGCTGCTCGGCCGGCTCTCGAACCTGATCGACCCCGCCGCCCCTGTCGGGGGTGAGGACGACTTCACCGTGCTCGAACACGTGCTGACCCCGCGCGACTTCGCGGCCGAGGGCTTCGCGGTGCGCGACCACGTCGAACTCGGCGAGATTCTCGGAGCCATCGACATCGAGCGCGGTGCGAAGGTGTCCGGCTCGCGCTTCTATTACCTCACCGGCGTCGGCGCCCTGCTGGAGTTCGCGCTGATCAACCACGCGATCTCCCTCGCCTGCGGCAACGGGTTCATCCCGATGATCCCCCCCGCTCTCGTCAAGCCTGCGGCGATGGAGGGCACCGGATTCCTCGGGCAGGCTGCCGAGAACGTCTACCGGCTCGAGGCCGACGACCTCTATCTCGTGGGCACCGCGGAGGTCCCCCTCGCGGCCTACCACTCCGACGAAATCCTCGACGCCGCAACGCTTCCACGTCGTTACGTCGGGTACTCCCCGTGCTTCCGGCGAGAGGCCGGTTCCCACGGCAAGGACACCCGGGGCATCTTCCGCGTGCACTGGTTCGACAAGGTCGAGATGTTCTCCTACTGCGACCCGGCCGATGCCCTGAACGAGCATGCGCGCCTGCTCGGCTGGGAGCGGCAGTACCTCGACTCCCTCGAGATCCCCTACCGCGTCATCGACGTGGCCTCGGGCGATCTCGGCGCCTCTGCTGCCCGCAAGTTCGACATCGAGGCCTGGGTTCCCTCACAGGAGCGTTACCGCGAGGTCACATCCACATCGAACTGCACGGAGTTCCAGGCCCGCCGGCTGCGCGTTCGCATGCGCGACGGTGAGGGCGTACGTCCGCTCGCGACCCTCAACGGCACACTGGTCGCGATCACGCGCACGATGGTGGCGCTGCTCGAGAACCACCAGCAGGCCGACGGTTCGGTGCGCGTCCCCGCCGCCCTGCAGCCGTATCTGGGCGGCCGCGAGTTCCTCACCCCGCTGACCTAGCAATTCCGGGGGAGGATGGGCCGGGCGCCGGATTACCAGCGCCCTGGTGAGGCCCACGCGAGCGAAGGAGATTGCCATGACGCCGGCCCCCGACTGGGTCCCGCTCGCCGAGGCCGTCAGGCTCGTCGCGACCGATCTCGATGGCACCTTGCTGCGCCCGGACCTCGCCGTGTCCGCGCGCACGATTGCCACACTCGAGAGGGCTCGCGCGGCAGGTATGCCGGTGGTGTTCGTCACCGGTCGCCCTCCGCGGTGGATCCCTCCGGTCGTCGAGGTCACCGGTCATCTGGGAGTCGCCATCTGCGCGAACGGCGCCATCGTCATGGACATGGTCAACGGCACGATGCTCGAGTCACACGCCATGGAAGCGGACGTGATCGAGGAGGTCGTCACCACGCTGCGGCTAGAAGTTCCCGGCATCTCTTTCGCGGTCGAGTGGGTCGACGAAGGCTCCACGAGCCATGGCACCGAACTGTTCGCGCGCGAATCCCACTTCACATCCCCGTATGCGATCACCGATGTTCACCAGCCCGATGACGTCCTGCTCCTGTGCGAGGGCCGCCGCGTCGTGAAGCTCCTCGCCCGAGTCATTGACTCCGGTCACGACGCCGACGGATTCCTTGACCTGGCCCTGAGCCATGTCGAGCACCTGGTGACCCTCACGCACTCGAACTCGCGGGATGTCCTGCTCGAGATGAGTGCGGCTGGGGTCAGCAAGGGTGCGGCACTGGCGTCCTTTGCCAGCTCGCACGGGTACGCCGCCAGTGAGGTGGCCGCGGTCGGGGATATGCCCAACGACCTGCCCATGATCGCGTGGGCCGGGGTCGGCCTCGGGGTGGCCGGCGCACACCCGCGGGTGCTCGAAGAGGCCGACGCGGTGCTGCCGAGCCCGACACAGGACGGTGTCGCGGCATTCATCGACGCAGCGCTGATGTCCTTCCGGTCTCGCTGACCCTGCTCGGAATCGCCGATCTTGCGCCCCCGATGAGCCTGCGGTGACGTCCCCGTGAGGCTGGGTGTGGCCTCAGTCACAGACTCTCCGTGATCGTCCCATGACCGGACAAACACCACGACGAATGCACGCACCTCTGCCTAGTCTTCCTAGGTCGTTCGCCACACGTACGGGTCCGCCGTACACGGACGACGCGCTCAATCACCGGGCCCTCCAGCCCAGTGAGCCGGGGACCCACATTTCCTGGGGCGAATCACCGCACGGTCATCGCGACCGTCGGCGTAGGGCACCTCTCTTGCCCGAGCCCGTCAGCTAACCCGGTCGGCGTGGAGAGGAGTCTTCTTAGTGTCGACCGTGTCCCGACGTTTCTACCGACCATCCACATTCCTGATCGCTGGCGCCCTCGCGGTTGGCCTCCTCGGGGCGGCGATGCCCGCCCAGGCCACGGCTGAGGTGCCCGCCACGACCATCCCGCCCGCAGTCGTCACAATCGCGGCCACGCCTGCGGCGACCAAGGTCTCCTTGGTGGCCGCACTCACGCCGGCCCAGGTCGCAACGGTCCGCGCAGCAGCCCTCCGTGCCGCAGCAGCCCGCGCAGCCGCTGTCCGCGCGGCGGCCATCCGGGCGACAGCAGCCCGAGCCCTGCGGGCACGCACCACGGCCGTCCGGCTGGCCAGTTCGAAGATCGGTTCCCGCTATGTTGCCGGCCGCGCCGGGCCCACGAAGTTCGACTGCTCTGGCCTGACGCAATTCGTCGTGAGGCACGCGACGGGTCGCCTGCTTCCGCACTACTCGCGCACGCAGTGGCGGGCGACCGCACGCGTGGCCCGCAAGAACCTCCGGCCCGGCGACCTCGTGTTCTTCTTCGGCCGCGGAGCCCACCATGTCGGTATCTACATCGGCAATGGGCGCATGGTCAGTGCGAGCAACCCCCGCGCCGGCGTAAAGATCGAGTTGGTGTTCTCGGGTTGGTACGGCAGTCGGTACAGCGGGGCGGGCCGGCTCATCTAGCCACGGAGAACGCCGCACCACCTGAACCGCGCCACGGAGCCCGGCCCTGAGGGGCCGGGCTCCGTGCGTTGTGGTGGACGAATCTCACCAGGCTCTCGCGTGGACACGACCTCCCATGAAATACCCCAGGGGGGTATCGTCGTTGACGCGGTGAACTCATGCCCACCCCCAGGAGGTTTCACATGGCTCACGGATACGCGAGTGACAAGGACGCCATCCTGACCCGGCTACGACGCGTCGAGGGGCAGGTGCGCGGAATCGCCCGAATGATCGAGGACGACACCTACTGCATCGACGTCCTCACACAAGTCTCGGCCGCGACGCGGGCGCTCGAGAAGGTGGCGCTCCTCCTTCTCGATGACCACCTCGGCCACTGTGTCCGCGACGCCGCACGCCGTGGTGGCCCCGAGGCCGACGTGAAACTCGCCGAGGCCTCGGCGGCGATCGCCAGACTCGTCCGGTCCTGACCCGCGCACCTGGCCGGCATCAACGCATGCCCACACCAGCACTAAGGGAGAAATCGATGAGCACCACCCTATGGACCGTCACCGGAATGACCTGCGGTCACTGTGTCGCCGCCGTCACCGCGGAGTTGTCCTCGCTCGCGGGTGTCACATCGGTGGGTGTCGACCTCGCCACCGGCGCGGTCACCGTGACCGCCGCTCTCGACCCCACACCTGACGCCGTCGCCGCAGCAATCGATGAGGCCGGCTACGCACTCGTCCGCACATGAACCACGTGACGATGCCATGACGCCGCCGCCTGCTGCCGAGAACAGCCCCGTCGATCTCACGGTCACGGGGATGACGTGCGCCTCCTGCGCGATGCGGATCGAGAAGAAGCTGAACCGGATCCCCGGGGTCACGGCCACGGTGAACTATGCGACCGAGACCGCCCATGTCGCCCGGCCCGAGGGCGTGAGCGTCGAGCAACTCGTGAGCGCCGTCGAGTCTGCTGGCTACGGAGTCCTCACCGCGGACGACGACGCGGACGACGACCCTGGCCTACTGTCGCGGCGCTGGCGCGTGAGTGCAGCTCTCTCCACTCCGCTGGTGATCGTCGCGATGGTCCCCGCCTGGCAGTTCCGCGGCTGGCAATGGGCGGCCTTCGCGCTGGCCTCGGTCGTCGTCCTGTGGGGCGGCGCGCCGTTCCATCGCGTGGCCTGGCAGGGCGCACGGCACCGCACCACCACGATGGACACCCTGGTCTCCCTTGGCACGCTGTCCGCCTACCTGTGGTCGGCCTTTGCCGTGCTGTTCACCGACGCGGGTGATCTCGGAACGACGATGGCGTTGGCGTGGCTTCCCATGGCCGACGCGGGTGCGTCCGTCCACCTCGATCTGTACTTCGAATCAGCTGCGGCCGTCACGACGTTCCTGCTCATCGGGCGCCGGCTCGAGCAGCGCTCGAAGCGGGAAACGGGAGCGGCGCTGCGCTCCCTTCTCGACCTCGCACCTCGAACCGCCCGCGTGCGCGTCAGCGGCATCGACAGCGAGGTGCCGGCCAGCCATGTGGTCGTCGGCGACCTCATCGTGGTTCGCCCAGGAGAACGCATCGCGACCGACGGTGTCGTGGTCGAGGGAACGTCTGCGGTCGACGTCTCGATGCTCACGGGCGAGTCGGTCCCCCGCGAGGTCGCTGCTGGTGATGAGGTCGCCGGCGGCACGGTCGTCCAGGACGGCCTCATCGTGATCCGCGCAGATCGCATCGGCGCAGACACGGCTCTCGCCCGCATCACCGCGCTCGTCACCGCGGCACAAACCGGCAAGGCACCAGTCCAGCGACTGGCCGACAGGGTGTCGTCCGTGTTCGTACCCATCGTCCTCGTGATCGCTGTGATCACCTTGCTGTCATGGGGTTTCGCACGCGGTTGGCAGTCGGGCCTCACGGCCGGGGTCGCGGTGCTCGTGATCGCCTGCCCCTGCGCCCTCGGCCTCGCAACGCCCACCGCGTTGCTGGTGGGCACCGGGCGCGGTGCGTCGATGGGGATCCTGGTACGCGGGCCCGAGGTGCTCGAGTCGACGCGTCGGGTCGACACCGTGGTCCTCGACAAGACCGGCACCCTCACGACCGGAGTCATGACCGTGGCTCAGCGTCGCGGCGATGACGAGGCAGTCGTGCTCGCCGGGGCGCTGGAGTCGGGATCAACCCACCCCGTGGCCCGCGGCATCACCGCCTACGCCCGGGCTCTCGGCGAGCTGCCGGGGATCGGCGATCATGAGGCCCTGCGCGGGTCGGGTGTCGCTGGACATGTCGACGGGCATCTCGTCCGCGTCGGTCGCCCGCAGTGGATCGGGCTCGACTCCACGTGGACGTCCGACCTCGAACTCTGGAGCACCCAGGGCCTCACGGTGATCGCGGTGGAGATCGACGGCACCGCCCGCGCACTGCTGGCCGTGGGAGACACGGTTCGCCCCACCTCCCGAGCCGCGGTGGAGTCCTTCCGCGCGCTGGGCATCGAGGCCGTCATGGTCACTGGCGATGCCGCGGCCGTCGCATCTGCGGTAGCAGAACAGGTCGGGATCGTGAACGTGATCGCCGACGCACGGCCCGAGGACAAGGTCGCCGAAGTTCAGCGCCTTCGCGCCTCGGGACGCATGGTGGCCGTGGTTGGCGACGGCATCAATGACGCAGCGGCCCTCGCATCCGCTGATCTCGGGATCGCCATGGGCAGCGGCACGGACATCGCCATGGAGGCCGCCGACATCACATTGCTGCGCGACGACCTTCGCGCGGGGGCGGATGCGGTACGACTCTCCCGAGCGACGCTGAGCACGATCAAGCACAACCTCGGCTGGGCTTTCGGGTACAACCTCGCCGCCGTTCCCCTCGCCGCCGCCGGCCTGTTGACGCCGATGGTGGCCGGGCTCGCCATGGCGCTGTCGTCGGTGAGCGTGGTGACCAACAGCCTGCGGCTCCGCAGGTTCCACTGAGAGTTGCGATGATCAATCCCGCGCAACCCCAGGCCGCCGGGGCTCGTGGCTACTCGCGGCCACGCAAGGATGTCAGCCACGCCTGCGCATCGGCGAAGTCGGCATCGGTAACACCGCTGCGGAGCAGTGGTGCCTTGCCATCGTGACGAGCGTACGAACCCAGGAATCGCACGGTGGAACAAACCCGGTGAAGGCCTGCGATCGCCTCTCCCACACGGGCATCGGCGACATGCCCTTCGCAGTCGACTGAGAAGTAGTAGTCGCCCAGGGCCTTACGCGTGGGGCGGGACTCGATTCGGGTGAGGTTGACCCCGCGCACAGCGAGCTCCGTGAGGATCTCAAGCAGCGCACCTGGGTGGTCTTCACGCATGTACAGGGTGAGTGTGGTCTTGTCGGCACCCGTGGGCGGGGGGACGGCACCGGGAAGTGAGACGAGGACGAACCTCGTCCATGCTTCATCGTTGTCGCCGATATCGTCGGCAAGGATGTCGAGGCCGTACACCTCGGCCGCCACGCGCGGGGCGATTGCGGCCTCATAGGCGGGCGGCTCTTCGAGAAGCGCCGCCGCCGCCCCCGCCGTGGAGCCAGCCGGGATCACGATCGCCGCAGGCAGGTTCTTACGGAGCCAGTCGCGACACTGAGCCGAGGCGTGGGGATGTGTGGCCAGGCGCCGAACGTCCGCCAGGGTTGTACCGGGTCGAGCGACCAAGGTGAAGCGAACAGGAATCGCCTGCTCACCGACGATCATCAGTGGCTCACCCGAGGCAAGTTCGTCGAGAGTCGAGGTGACCGAGCCCTCGACGGAGTTCTCGATCGGCACGAGCGCATAGGTGACATCCCCGCCTCGCACGGCGTCGAGTGCCGCGGACACCGTGGGGTACGGGGTGAGGGAAGCCCCCTCGGCCTCGCGCATCTCGCGCAGCGCAGCCTCGGCGAAAGTTCCGCGGGGGCCCAGGTAGGCGATCCACGTCATGAGCTCGCTCCCTTGAGGGCGTAGGTCACTGCCTGCTGCTCCTCCGGCGAGAGCGGGGCTTCACTGGCACCGGACTTGATCCCCTTCATATACGACCGGGTCTCGGATCGGCCGTGGATCGCCGTGAGCACCAGGCCGTCACCGTCGTCGTCGAGCAGGGCGGCGGAGAACGAGAGACGTCCACCGAGGTCGCCGAACGCGTCGTAGCGGACCACGCTGATATGGCGGATCGCATCGGAGAGCTCGGCACGCGTCTGGGCCACCAGCGCCGCCAGGTCGTCGACCTCCCGGCGGAGCCCGCGCACCTGCTCGGCGCCGCGTCCGACGGCCGAGATGAATGACTCACCGTCGTCATTGGCCGCGAGAAGGGTCAGGTTGCGACGGATCCGGCGCAGCAGGAACAGGGCGAGGGCGCCGAGGACCAACGCCACGAGGGCGATGCCACAGGCGATGACAACAAGGACGTCGCGGGACGAGGGATCAAGGGACACACGACCCAGGGTATCGGCGCAAGGGCCACCTCTCGCGCGCCCGTCGCAGGCCGCGGCGCGGCGAGCGGGGTGACTGCCGGGTGGGCCGCCGCACAGGTGCCCCCACAATGGCCAGGTGAATCTCTCTCTGGACATCGTGGTGGTGTTCGCGACCTTCGCGATCATCTTTCCTGCCGAGCTACCCGACAAATCCTTCATCGCCACCCTGGTACTTGCCACGCGCTACCGGCACCGCTGGGTGTGGCTCGGGGCATCGGTCGCGTTCGGGGTTCAGATGGTGATTGCCGTCGCCGCAGGCCAGGTGCTCTCGCTCCTGCCCAGGCTGCTCGTTCTGGGCGCGACCTTCGTGCTGTTCGCCATAGGCGCCGTGATCCTCGTGCGGGGCGGCCTGCGCGCACGCGAGGACGAAGCGCAAGAGGAGGCCGAGGAGGCCGAGCAGATCGAGGCCATGGCCTCCAAGACCGCACGAGGGTCCGGCGGAGTCAGGGCTTTCGCGACCACCTTCGCCGTGATCTTCACCGCCGAGTGGGGTGATCTCACGCAGCTCGTGACGGCGGGTCAGGCAGCACGCACGCAGGCACCGCTCGCGGTCTTCATCGGTTCGTGGGCGGCACTCATCGCGGTGGCCGGCCTCGGGGTCTTGGTGGGCGCCTGGCTGCAGCGACGCGTTCCACTGTGGAGGATCCGTCTGGTGTCGGGAGCGCTGCTGGCCGCCCTTGCGGTGGTGACGCTCGTCGAGCTCATCGCGGGTGGTGGGTAGGCACACCGGCGGCCCAGGAGAGAAATGATCGGACGCCACCGACGGGGGAGGCGGGGGCGTCCGATCACCTCCACGGTAGGTCGCGGGGTGGGCGCTCTCAAGTGATTGACGCGCAGATTGCCTGTTCTTGAATCAACCTTGACGATCCGAGAGCGTCCCGGAATCACGCCCGGTGACGCGATCTCCGGTGGGCACAGCGGATACCGGGCGCGCGGTGAGCGAGACGTCCGCTCAGGGACTAGCGCAGCGTGACCTGACGATTGGTGAGGCCGGCACGTGCGCGGCGCTCAGACTCGGAGAGATCGCCCGTGTCCCCCATGGCCGCCTCGAGCCGAACGGCGAACTCCCGCGCGGACTCCTCGACGGCAGCCACCTCGGTGCCCGTGACGAGGTCCCACACCGGAACAAGCAAACCGTGGGCGCGGAAGGTGCCGATCAGCCGGGTGCCCTCCCCGAGACCGTCCTGACCCCGGGCATGCATCCGGGCCAATGCGTCGAGCAGCGGCTCCTCGGCATACGGCTGCACCCAGCGCAGGTGCTCCTTGGCCCCGATGCGGCACCAGTAGGCGGCCGTCACACCCTGAAGCCGTTCGGTGGGGACCACCGAGGCATTCGCGCGCTCAAGGGAAGCCGAGACCTCGGGGGTCGACGCAGTGCCGGTGCCCTCGATCCAGAAGTCGAATCCTGCGTGCACCGTGACCTCGAGCGGCACCGGCGCGAGGAGATCCTGCAGGCGCGGGCCGTCACCGGAACGGACCGGTGGCACCGGGCTTCCTAGTTCCGCGTCGAGCGCGCGCAGGAGTGCCCCGGCAATGTCGCGGCTGGTATCCCCGCTGCCTGTCGTGGTCTGGAGACCGAGGAGGATCTGGCCGTCCTTGCGTACCAGGGCGGGCCACGCCATCGGCAGCACCGTGGCAAGAGTGACGGTGCGGCCGTCGAGGCGCGCCGCATACTGCGGGGCGAGCGTCAGCGGAGCCGTGGCCGCTGGCACGATCTCGCGGAGGGCGACCCAGTCACCCTCGGACTCAAGCCCCTCGAACGGTCGGTGCACGAGGGTCTGGCCGGCATCGGCGATGCCCCGACCGTGACAGGCCTTGTAGCGGCGGCCGCTGCCGCACGGGCATGGCTCGCGCAGACCGACGACGGGGATGTCAGCGCCGTCAACGACGTCGACACCCGCACCTGAGCGGGAAAGGACGGGGCGGGAGGAGTTCTGCTTCTTGGCCACGGTGGGCGAGCGTACGCGACATCGGAGCACATGGCCTCGACGCGGTCACGCCTGAGCGCGAACGTCGGTTCGACGGGGGCGTCCCGGACCGTCCAGGTGGGCCAGCACCTCACGAGGGCGGTTGGTGATGATCGCCTCCACGCCGAGTGCGACGCACAGATCGACATCAGCCGGCTCATCGACCGTCCAGACATGCACCGCGACACCGGCCGCGTGGGCCCTCTGGACGTAACGCGGGTGAGCCCTCACGATCTCGATGGAGGGCCCAGCGATTCGCGCGCCGAAAGGAAGTGATCCGTCGCGCAAGCGCAGCGGAACCCGGTCCATCAAGAACACCGTCGGCAGTCCGGGTGCGAGTTCGCGCACCCGGCGCATCGACAACTGCGAGAAGCTCATGATCCGAATGCGCGAATCGCCTTCACGTCGGGGACGCGCGAGCCCGAAGTGCCGCAGCAACTCCACGGTTCGCTGCTCGACCAAACCCGCGTAACGGGTCGGATGCTTGGTCTCGATCGCCAGGCCCACCTCGCGGTCGGAGTCGACCACGAGCTCGAGAAGCCGATCGAGGGTGAGGACGCGACGGTGCCCTTCATCAAGTAGCAGCGGCTCGTCATCGAGCTCGGGTCGGAGCGTGTCGGCCTTCCAGCGCCCGAAGTCCAGCCGGTCGAGATCGGCAAGGGTCATCACCGAGACCACACCTCGTCCCGAACTCGTGCGATCGATCCGTCGATCGTGGACGCACACGAGGTGGCCGTCGGCCGTGAGTCGCACATCGCACTCGAGGGCATCGGCGCCGTCGGCGACGGCCTGCACGTAGGCCGCCAGCGTGTGCTCGGGAGCATCCGCACTCGCACCCCGGTGGGCGACGACAACAGTCACAGAGCCATGGTGTCACCGGTTGTGGCGCAACCAGGTGAGGGCGGACCCGGATCAGGGCAGCAGAACTCCGGGGTTGAACAGCGCGTGCGGATCGAACGCCGCCTTCACCGCACGCATCGCCGCGATCTCAGCCTCACTGCGCGAGAGCCCCAGATAGGCCGCCTTCGCCCGTCCGACACCGTGCTCGGCCGAGATCGACCCGCCGTGGTCCGCGACGCAGCGCAGCACCAGCGCGTCGGCGCGCTCATCGTCGGCATCCGGACCCAGCACCTCGATATGGAGGTTGCCATCGACGAGGTGCCCGAACACCAGAACGGTGTGCACCTCCGCGATGCTCACCAGGCGATTGCGCATCTCGGCCACGAACTCGTCGATCCGTTCGAGCGGCACCGAGATGTCGAAGCGATGCGGCACACCCAGGGTGGATAGGCACTCGGACACCCGGTCGCGGTAGGCCCAGAACCGGGCTCGATCTGCGGCATCGACAGCAACCACCGCGTCACGGTCCAGGGGAATGTCGAGAGCGATCTCTCCCGGCGCGGGCGATTCGGTCTCCACGAGCAGGACGTGGTCGGCGTGGTCGGCGAGCGGCCACGGGAACCCCGTGACGTCGCAGACCAGGCGCAAGGTCGCCGCGTCGAGAATCTCACCGGCGAGCAGGCGGACGCCACGAGGGACGATCGAACGCACGAGAGCGAGGGCATCCGCGGCGTCGCGAACCCCGATCAGGGCGACGGCGGACGCGATCGCAGGACGTACCAGCCGAAGCCTCGCTCCGGTGACGATGCCCAACGTGCCCTCACTGCCGACCATCAGGCCGGTGAGGTCGTATCCGGTGTTGTCCTTGGGGAGCCCTGCAAGATGGGAGATCACCGACGAGTCGGGAAGTACGGCTTCGATGCCGACCACCTGACGACGGGTCATGCCGTGGCAGCACACGCGGATTCCGCCCGCGTTGGTGGCGATCGTGCCGCCCACGGTGGCGCTGTCGCGCGCGGCAAGGTCGACGCCGTACTCCCACCCAGCGGCACTGACATGTCGCTGCAGATCGGCTAGCACCACTCCCGCACCGACCGTGACCTGTCCTGCCAAGTCATCGACGGGATCGAGATGAGTGAGCCGACGCGTCGAGATCACCACGACGGCCGGCCCTTCCGGCGATGGCACTGAGCCGCCGACGAGGCCGGTGTTACCACCTTGCGGCAACACCGGGACACCTGCAGCCACGACCACAGCCACGACCGCGGCCACCTGCGCCGTGTCGGCCGGACGCACGACCGCGAGCACCGGACCAGAGAAGCGACGCGACCAGTCGATGCCGTAGGACGCGGTGACGTCGGGATCGGTGAGCACGTGAGCCTCACCAACAAGCGACGCGAGGTCAGTGAGCAGCCGTGAGGTGGCAGAGGCGTCAGGCACCTCCACATCCTGCCCGATCACACGCGCTCTGCACATCACGCCAAGGACGAGTCGCCTGGGCCGGTGATCGTCCTGACCACCGCTCTTGAGCGGTGGCGATGCGCGGGTCGCTCTGGTGTCCCGTCGATCGATGGGTGACACTTGTCGGCGTGAGAGATCAGGATCAGCCGCCCGTCGATGCGGTGCTCCCTGGGCGCATCGGGCTCCTGGTGCGGATACCCGTCCAGCCAGGTCGGCGCGCGGGCGCCCTCGACGTCCTCAACCGCTATGTCGACGACCTCGATCAAGAACCGGGAACCGAGGCATTCCTGGTCGCCATCGACCCCGATGATCTCGACGTCGTGTGGCTCTACGAGTGGTTCCGCGACGAAGCCGCACTCGAGGAGCACCGCAATGCGCCGCTCTTCGCGCGCCTGATGGCCGAACTTCCCGACCTCGTCGCGGAGAATCCCGGGATCATGCGGCTCGACCCCGTGAGACTTCGGATGTCGAGCGTCGTCGCGGCACAGTCGCTCTAGCGCACGGCAGATCGGGCGGCAGATGAACGGGCAGCGTTACTGCGGCGCAGGAACCACAGCCCGAGGATCGGCAGCAGCAACGGAACGAATCCGTAGCCCTCGCCGAAGTGCGACCACACGGTTGCGCGCGGGAACACCGCGGAATCGACGTAGCTGAAGGCACCGACGACGAGCACCCCGATGAGCTCGATCACGATGCCGATCGTGGCAACGCGTCGGGCCGTCGCCGTTCCCTTGATCAATGCGGCCGTAATCACGACGTACACGACCGCGGCGAATGCGGAGAGCACGTAGGCCAGTCGGGCGTCGCTGAACTTCGTGACCAACTGCACCCCGGCACGGCTCGTTGCCGCGATCGCGAAGACCGCGTAGACGGCGACGAGAACCCGCCCAGCCCCGCGACGTGTCGACGGGATCTGGTGGATCTCGGGCTCGGGGGGCGAGGGAATCGCCGATCCCACGTCGGCGGGCTCAGGCACGTCCGGTCCAGACCTGCTGCAGTCGCAGGAGAAGCACGGGCAGCATCAGACCCGCCACGGCAAGGACACCACTGCCCCATCGGCCGGGCTCACCTCGCGCCCACCACACCATGGCGGGCGGGGTGGCAAGGCACATGAGCAGGTAGCCGAGGTACACGAACGGTTCCGCCGGGCCTTGAGCCGATCCCCACTCCAAGACCATCGCAATCGCGAGAACCGCGATGGCCGCTTCCAGGATCCCGACAAGGGCTAGGACCACCATCGGGGTGGACTTCTTCATCACGGCGAGCACAGCGCAGACCGCCGCAATGACCAGCGCGATCACCGTGATCACCATCGAGAGCAGCGGCCAGGGCCAGGACACGACGGGAGTCAGCGAAGCAACCGAGTCCGTCAGGCCGCGGGTCGTACCGAGAAGGCTCACGCCGGTCATGATCACTCCGTGATTGTGGTGCCTCGATGGATCGCAGGGCCCCTACTCGAGAGTCTTCACCCCGAATGATTGTCAGATAGCCAGGAGCACTGCTGCAACCAAGGCCGTCACCATGCCGAGCTTCTGGATAGGCCGCAGTCGCTCGGCGAGCAGGAAACGCGCCAGGAGCACCGTCGCTGCGGGGTAGAGCGAGCCAAGAATCGCCACCACCGACAACAACCCGACCTGCGCGGCGAGTACGTAGAAGCCATTGGCGGCGACATCAAGAATTCCTGCCAGAACCGCGAGCCCGCGCACCGAGTTCAGGGCCGGAACGAACCGCGGCGGGCCAGACCCCGGGGACTTCGACCGCGAAAGGGCCCACATCACCAACGCGAGCGCGATGACCACGATGGTCGAGGTCAGACGCGACCAGACCACCGGCCATAGCCCACCGTCGGTCGGGCCGAAGGAGATGAGCGTGAAGAACATCCCGATGCACATTCCCGCACCAAGAGAGAGCAGGAACGCCCGACGGTTCATCTGCTGGTGATCGCGGTCGTCCGTCGGAGCATGCGGCTCGAGGCCCACGGTGACGATGGCCACCACCGCGAGCGCCATGCCAAGGTAGGCGGGCAGCCCCGGTCGGTCACCCCTGATGAGTCCCACGAGAACCGGTAGCGCGGCACCGAGTACGGCCGACAGTGGCGAGACGATTCCCATGGGACCTGCGGCGAAGGCCGCGTAGAGGAGCAGGATGCCCACGGCTCCGAAGACTCCTGCTCCGATGCCCGGAATGGCCGTCCCCGAGACATTGCCCCCCATGAGTATGCCGATCGGCAAGATCAGGACAAGTCCCGCAGGCGTCGTGACCATCAGGGTTTGCAGCGCGGTCGAACGGCGCGACGCAAGGCCGCCGGCAAAGTCGGCGACGCCCCAGATCAGGCTGGAGAGCAGGGCGAGGAGTGCGGGCACGGCACCAGTCCAGCACATCACGGCGCCGTGGTCGCTGCGCTGGCGACGGAGGAGCCTGAGCACGACAGGCACCCCTGGTCGGAGACCCGGGGTGCCTGTGATGGTGCGCGAGAGGGGAGTTGAACCCCTACGCCCTTTCGGGCACACGGACCTGAACCGTGCGCGTCTGCCTATTCCGCCACTCGCGCGCGCCGGGAAAGGCTAACACGCACGCTCCGGGGCTTGAGACGACGCAGATTCAGCCCTGGCACGCTGGCGCGGAGGTCCCTCACAGTTACGATCAATCCTGAGGTCGCGTGCGCCCGCCAGGCGCCGCGTCCCCCAATCGAAGTGGGAGGCGCCGTGGGTCTGCTCGACCGCTTCGAGCAGCGGCTCGATCGCCTGGTGAATGGCGCCTTCGCTCGCGCCTTCAAGGCCGAGGTTCAGCCCGTTGAGATCGCATCGGCCCTGCAACGAGAGATCGATGATCGCGCCGCCGTGGTCAGCCGCGGACGCACGGTCGTCCCCAACGTGTTCAAGGTGGACCTGAGCCCCCACGACTTCGACCGGCTCTCGGTCTACGCGAGCACCCTCACCGCGGAGCTCGCTGTCATGGTGGGCGAGTACGCCGAGGAGCAGCGCTACACCTTCCTTGGCGGCACCGACGTCTCACTCGACCTCGACGAGGATCTCGACACCGGACTCTTCCGGGTCTACAGCGAAGCGAAGGCGGAAATCTCCACCGCGGCACAGCCCCGCCCGGCGCAGGGCAACCCCGACAAGGGCGCCGGCCAGCCACGCCTAGTCGCCGACGACACAGCCCACCCGCTCAGCCGAGCAGTCACTCGCCTCGGCCGAGGCACTGACGTCGACATCCGCATCGACGACCCTGGGGTCTCACGGCATCATGCCGAGATCCTGCTCGGCCGCGAGGTCGTGCTGCGCGACCTCGATTCCACCAACGGCACCTACGTCGACGGGGTGCAGGTGGGCGAGACCGTGCTCCACGACGGCGCGGTCGTCCAACTCGGGGACACACGGCTCACGTTCCGGGCGGGATGACCCCACCGTGTCCGATCTGCTGCTCACCCTTGTGCGCCTGGGATTCCTGGCCCTGATCTGGTCTCTCGTGCTCGTCGCCGTGATCGCGCTGCGCCGCGACCTTCGGGCACCACGCGATGCCCGACCCCTCGTTGCCGTTGCGGTGCCACGCTCACGCGGCGATGGTCGAACCGCGCCGACGACCCGAGGGGAGAAGGCCTCCCGCGCTCCGAAGTCAGGGGTTCGGACCCTCGTGGTGGTCGAAGGCCCGCTGGCCGGCACGGTGATTCCCCTCGGCTCGGCCGACATCACGCTGGGCCGCGCCCCCGATTCCACCCTCGTCCTCGATGACGACTACGCCAGCAGTGCACATGCCCGGGTCCGCCTCACGTCCGGCTCGTGGATCGTCGAAGACCTCGGCTCGACGAACGGCACCTGGATTGATCGCACACGCCTTACCGGCCCCACGCCCTTGAGGGTTGGTCACCAGCTCAAGGTCGGTCGCACCGTCCTGGAACTGAGGCGGTGACCTGAGATGGTGCTCATGTTGCGCTCTGCCGCTCGGTCAGACGTCGGCCTTGTTCGTCCCGGCAACGAAGACTCCGGCTATGCCGGAAGGCAATTACTCGTCGTCGCTGACGGCATGGGTGGTCATGCCGCGGGTGAGCTCGCCTCCGCCATTGCCATTGCCACGATGTCGGAAGTGGAGCCAGCAGGGCTCGGCGACGCCGAGGCGCTCGAGCGGCTATCCGAGGCCGTGGTGGTCGCGAGTGAGCGGATCGCCGACCTCGTCGCCGCACAGTCGCAGTACGCGGGCATGGGTACGACCCTCACGGCACTGGCATGGCTCGGTGGTGACCCTCCTCGGGTTGCAGTACTTCACGTCGGCGATTCACGCGCCTACCTCCTGCGCGAGGGCGTGTTCACCCAGGTGACGCGCGACCACACCTATGTCCAGACTCTCGTCGACTCAGGCCAGATCACCCCCGCCGAGGCGCTGCTCCACCCGCGACGCAATTTGCTGATGCGAGCGATCGACGGCGTTCATCCTGCCGAGCCCGACATCACCGTGCGCGAAGCGCGTGACGGTGATCGCTACCTCGTCTGCAGCGATGGCCTGTGCGGCTTCGTATCCGATGACCGCATCCATGAACTCCTGCTTCTCACCGATCCCACCGCCGCAGTCACGGGCTTGGTCGACGCGGCGCTCGAAGCTGGCGCACCAGACAATGTCACCTGCGTGGTGGCCGACGTCGTCGCGGCCGATGAGGCGCGCGAGGGCGACAGGCCCGTTGTCGTCGGGGCAGCGGGTGAGGCCCGCAACCGCGATCGGTTGCCCACACTGTTGTTCCCGGCCGACCGTCAGCCCGACACCCGTGCGGCGACGGTCGTGAAGGT
>WLRQ01000013.1 GCA_009697815.1 Actinomycetota bacterium | reverse complement strand
TCAGGGTGATCGTCCCCCGGGTGACGGCGAGGGCGATGACCGCCTGGGTCGCAGTCGCCGTCGGCGCCGTGGCCGTGATCGGTTCGAGGGTGGCCGTGAGGGTGGCCGCGACGGTTCTCGCGACGGTTCTCGCGACGGTGCCCGCGACGGTGCCCGCGACAATGGCGGCCCTCGACGCTCACAGGAGCGTCGCCCCCGCGGTTTCGAGGGGGAGGTGGAGGTCTCCGAGGACGACGTCCTGCTCCCGGTCGCGGGAATTCTCGACATCCTTGACAGCTATGCGTTCGTGCGCACGAGCGGCTATCTGCCCGGCCACAATGATGTCTACGTCGCGTTGGCCATGGTCAAGCGCTTCGGATTGCGCAAGGGCGACGCGGTCACCGGTGTCGTGCGTCAGCCGCGCGATGGGGAGAAGGCCCAGAAGTTCAACCCGATGGTGCGTGTCGAGAGCATCAATGGTGCCGACCCCGAGCTTTCGCGCAACCGCGTCGAGTTCGGGAAGCTCACCCCGCTGTACCCGCAGGACCGCCTGCGGCTCGAAACGGAGCCGGGCAATCTGGTCACCCGCGTTATCGACCTCGTCGCGCCGATCGGAAAGGGCCAGCGCGGCTTGATCGTCTCGCCACCCAAGGCCGGCAAGACCATGGTGCTTCAGGCCATCGCCAACGCCATCTCCACCAACAACCCCGAGGTCCACCTCATGGTGGTTCTCGTCGACGAGCGGCCTGAAGAGGTCACCGACATGCAGCGCTCGGTCAAGGGTGAGGTCATCGCCTCGACCTTCGACCGACCCGCCGAGGATCACACCACGGTGGCCGAACTCGCCATCGAGCGAGCCAAGCGCCTCGTGGAGCTCGGCCATGACGTCGTCGTGCTGCTCGATTCCATGACCCGGCTCGGTCGCGCCTACAACCTGTCGGCACCCGCGTCGGGGCGCATCCTCTCCGGCGGTGTGGATTCTGCGGCGCTCTACCCGCCGAAGCGGTTCTTCGGGGCTGCTCGCAATATCGAGAACGGCGGTTCGCTGACGATCCTGGCGACGGCACTGGTCGAGACCGGATCCCGGATGGACGAGGTCATCTTCGAGGAGTTCAAGGGCACCGGGAACATGGAGCTCAAACTTGATCGCAAGCTCGCTGACAAGCGGATCTTCCCCGCCGTCGACGTCGACTCCTCCGGAACTCGTAAGGAGGAGATCCTCATGGCGCCCGACGAGCTCAAGACGGTCTGGAAGTTGCGCCGGGTGCTCCACGCCCTTGACTCCCAGCAGGCCATCGAGCTCCTTCTCGGGAAGTTGCGCGAGACCAAGAGCAACCTGGAGTTCCTGCTCCAGGTTCAGAAGACCACACCTCTCTCCGGTGGTGGTCCCTCGCGCGAGGACGACTGATCGCATCCAGCCCGTTTGGAGCCGGTGCGCACTAGATGGCAGACTGGGCCTTCTGGCTCGACCTTTCTGGTTGGGCTGCCGGTCCGGTTCACGTGCGCGATCCACGCGGCACGACCCGGCGCCTTGATCGAAGGAGTTCCTATGAAGGCCGATATCCACCCGACTTATGTCGAGACTCAGGTCAACTGCGCTTGTGGCAGCACGTTCACCACGCGCAGCACGGCCAAGAACGGCGTGATCCACGCCGAGGTATGCAGCCAGTGCCACCCGTTCTACACCGGCAAGCAGAAGATCCTCGACACCGGCGGCCGCGTCGCCAAGTGGGAGAAGCGCTTCGGCAAGCAGGCCGGCGCCTAGCTCTGCTCACGAGGGCGTCGCCCGACATCGTCCGCACCCGCGGCGCTGTCCGGGCGACGCCCTCGCCCCATTCCCACCCCCATTTCCGGTGAATGTGCCCTGAGCGGCGCTAGAGGCCGCTCACACTCCCCACTGGATCCACAGCCCGGCCCCGAGAACGCACGGACTCCGAGGAGAGCGCCATGTTCGAGTCCGTCGATGCGCTCGTCGCCGAATACGCCGATCTCGAGATCCGCCTCGCCGATCCCGCGGTGCACGGCGACCAGCAGCTCTCTCGTCGTCTCGGCCGTCGCTACTCGGAACTGCGGCCGGTGATCTCGACTTACCGAGCCTGGCTCACTGCGGGCGAGGACCTTGATGCCGCTCGTGAACTCGGCGCGGACGACCCGGCGTTCCGGGTCGAGGCTGAGACTTTGGTGTCCCAGCGCTCCGACCTCGCCGATCGCCTTCACAAGCTGCTCGTCCCGCGTGACCTGCTCGACGATTCGGACGTGATCCTGGAGATCAAGGCGGGGGAGGGCGGCCAGGAATCCGCGCTCTTCGCTGGAGATCTTCTGCGCATGTACCTCCGCTACGCCGAGCGCCGGGGCTGGAAGGCCGAGGTCCTCGAATCAGAGTCGTCCGACCTGGGCGGGTACAAGGACGTCACGGTCGCCGTCAAAGCACGGGGGAATCTGGAGCCGGGTGAGGCCCCGTACGCGAGGCTGAAATACGAGGGTGGCGTGCACCGTGTGCAGCGGGTCCCGGCGACGGAGTCCCAGGGGCGCATCCACACCAGCGCCGCAGGCGTGCTCGTACTGCCTGAGACCGAGGATGTCGAGGTCGAGATCGACCCGAGTGACCTTCGTATCGACGTCTACCGTTCGAGCGGGCCGGGTGGCCAGAGCGTCAACACCACCGACTCCGCCGTCCGTATCACCCACGTCCCGACGGGCACAGTGGCCAGCTGCCAGAACGAGAAGAGCCAGCTACAGAACAAGGAGTCGGCGATGCGCATCCTGCGCGCTCGACTCATCGCACTGGCCGACGAAGCGGCTGCGAAAGAGGCGTCCGACGCCAGGCGTTCGCAGGTTCGCACGGTCGATCGAAGCGAACGCATCCGCACCTACAACTTCGCGGAGAACCGCATCGCTGATCACCGCGTCGGATTCAAGGCTTATAACCTCGACGCTGTCCTCGATGGCGACATCGACGCTGTGATCACAGCCTGCGTGGACGCCGATCTCGCTGCCCGGATGGCCGCGATCGGTACCGGCTCGTGAGCGCTTGGAAGCCGACGGTTCGCACATTGCGGGACCTCCTCGTTGACGGCGAACGCCGCCTCAGCAAAGCCGGTGTGCCCAGCCCGAGGGTCGACGCCGAACTCCTCCTGGCACACGCGCTGGGTGTCCCGCGTGGACGCCTCTTCCTCTCCGACCCTGTGGAATCCTCTGATGGCGTGCGATTCGAGGCATTGCTGATTCGAAGGTTGGCTCGTGTCCCCCTGCAGCACATCCTGGGTGAGGCACCGTTTCGGCATCTCCTGCTTCAGGTCGGACGGGGTGTCTTCGTGCCACGGCCGGAGACCGAGATCGTCGCCGAGTTTGTGATCGCGGCTCTGGGGCGCGATGGGGGGAGCCGGGTCGTCGTCGACCTGTGCACCGGCTCGGGGGCTATCGCCTTGGCGATCGCGACCGAGGTGCAGGGGGTCGTGGTGCATGCGGTGGAACTCGAGACCGCGGCTCTCGAGTGGGCTGCCCGCAATGTGGAGGCCCATGCGGGTTCCGTCGACGGTGTCGGCTCGCAACTACATCTGCACCAGGGGGATGCGACGATGGTGCACCTCGGCGTTCTTGCGTCCCTCGTGGGCAAGGTCGACGTCGTCGTCAGCAACCCGCCGTATATCCCGGACGACGCCGTGCCGCGCGATCCTGAGGTCCGCGATTACGACCCGCCGCGCGCTCTGTACGGTGGCCACGACGGCCTTGATGTCGTGCGCGGCCTGGCGATATCGGCAGCGTCGCTCCTGCGACCGGGCGGGCTCCTAGTCATCGAGCACGGCGACGCGCAGGGCGAGGATTCTGGTGCAGCGGGGGTTCCCTACGTGCTCAGGGAAAGCGGTTCGTTCTCCGAGGTCATCGACCACCCCGACCTTGGTGGACGCGATCGCATGACCTCCGCATCCCGTGTCGCGGAGACCGTTAGCCACGGCTAGTGGAGAATCCATCCTCGTGAGCCTCCACTTCGACATGGCAGACCCCGCAGAACGGGCGCGTGGCTTGGAGACCGCGGTCACCGCCGCGCGGCGTGGGGATCTTCTCGTGATCCCCACCGACACCGTCTACGGGATCGGCTGCGATGCGTTCAGTTCATCAGGTGTCGAGCGACTGCTTGCCGCGAAGGGGCGAGGCCGCGATATGCCCGTTCCCGTGCTCCTGGGCAGCCCCGGGGTGATCGAGGGTCTCGCATACGGGTTGACGAAGGCCGCACGTGAGCTAGCCGAAGCCTTCTGGCCCGGTGCCCTCACTCTCGTCGTGCGACACCAACCGAGCCTCGCGTGGGATCTTGGCGATTCCCGAGGCACGGTCGCCTTGCGGATGCCACTTCATCCGGTGGCCATCGAACTCCTACGCGCCTCGGGACCGATGGCGGTGAGCAGCGCGAACCGCTCCGGGTCGTCACCGGCTACGACCTATCTGGAGGCGCGTGACCAGCTGGGGGACTCCGTCGCGGTGTATCTCGATTCGGGAACCTCGGGTGATGCTGTGCCCAGCACCATCGTCGACGTCACCGGGCAGGTCCCACACGTCCTTCGGCTCGGTGCCGTCGAACTCGACACCCTGCGCTCGGTCTGCCCTGATCTCACCTGCGACTAGGCTCTGGAGCCATGACCTCTGCATCTGCCTCGTGGGGCCCCGACTTCGCGGCGCTCGAGAGCGTCGACCCCGACATCGCCCGCATCCTTCTGGCCGAGCGTGACCGCCTCAACGACGGTCTGCAACTGATCGCCAGCGAGAACTTCACCTCACCCTCGGTGCTCGCGGCGCTGGGCTCGACCCTGTCGAACAAGTACGCCGAGGGCTATCCGGGCAAGCGCTACTACGGCGGGTGCGAGGTCGTCGATGAGGCCGAGTCGTTGGGCATCGAACGCGCAAAGACGCTCTTCGGTGCCGATCACGCCAACCTGCAGCCGCACAGTGGCGCCAATGCGAACCTCGCGGTCTACGGCGCATTCATGAAGCCGGGCGAAACCTTGCTCGCCATGAGCCTGCCTCACGGAGGGCACCTGACCCACGGGGCCAAGGTTTCCTTCACGGGCAAGTGGTTCAACGCTGTCCACTACGGCGTCAGTGCCACGACAGAGGACATTGACTACGACCAGATGCGTGACCTCGCGCACGAGCACCGCCCCAAGATGATCATCTGTGGCGGTTCCGCAATCCCGCGCCTGATCGACTTCGCCGCATTCCGCGCGGTTGCTGACGAGGTCGGGGCGATCCTCATGGTCGACGCCGCGCACTTCATCGGACTCGTCGCGGGTAAGGCCATCCCGAGTCCGGTGCCCTACGCCGACGTTGTTACTTTCACCACCCACAAGGTCTTGCGCGGCCCGCGCGGGGGCATGCTGGTGTGTAAGTCCGAGCACGCGGCGGCCCTCGACAAGGCGGTCTTCCCGATGATGCAGGGCGGTCCGCTCATGCATGCCGTGGCTGCGAAGGCTGTGGCGCTCAAGGAGGCTGCGACGCCTGAATACGCCGCCTACGCCCGCCAGGTGATCGCGAATGCCCAGGCACTCACGGAGGGGCTGGCTGCTGAGGGAATGCGCCCTGTCTCCGGTGGCACCGACACCCACCTCGCCCTACTTGACCTCCAGGGAATTGGCGTCACGGGGGCTGAGGCTGAGGCGCGCGCAGGGGCGGCCCGCATCGTGCTCAACAAGAACGCGATCCCCTACGATCCTGCGCCGCCGAGCGTCGCCTCGGGTATTCGGGTGGGCACGCCGGCCACCACGACCCAGGGGATGGACGAGGCAGACATGCGGCTCATCGCCTCACTTATCGGCCGCGCCGTAAAGGACCCGAACGGTTCGCAGACCGCCGCAGTAGCCGACGAGGTGCGCGCTCTCGTGGCGAACAAGCCTGCCTACGCCTCCTAGGCGTCGGACGTGCGCGAGTACCTCCTGTGCCTGTTCGTCGCCGCGGCGGTGACCTATCTGGTCACCCCGCTCGCGCGGCGGTTCGCCCTCGCGTGGGGCGCCATGGCCGAGGTACGCGATCGCGATGTACACGACACCCCCACTCCGCGCCTCGGTGGGCTTGGCATGGCTGCAGGGCTGGTGGCCGCGATGCTCGTCGCGAGCCACCTCCCGCTGATGAGTTCGGTATTCGCTGGGTCGAGCGAGCCGGTCGCACTGCTATCCGGTGCCGGGGTCCTGGTCGTCATGGGCATGATCGATGACCGCTGGGGGCTCGATGCGCCCACGAAATTCGCGGGACAGGCTCTCGCGGGCGCGGTGATGGCACTGCAGGGCATTGCGATCGTGTGGTTGCCTATCGGAGGCACCCTCGTCCTCGACCCGGTCACCTCGGTCCTGCTGACCATCCTCGTGGTGGTCGTGGCCGTCAATGCCATCAACTTCATTGATGGCCTCGACGGGCTCGCAGCAGGAATTGTGGGCATAGGGGCTCTCGCGTTCTTCGCCTACTCCTACCTGTTGTCCTTCGAATACGGATTCACGCGCGCGACGCTGGCCGCGCTTGTGTCCGCCGTGCTGGCGGGCATGTGTGCCGGGTTCCTCCCGCACAACATCAATCCGGCCCGAGTCTTCATGGGGGACACCGGATCGATGTTGATCGGGCTTCTTCTGGCGAGTTCGGTGATCACTCTCGTGGGGCAACTCGACCCCAACGTCGTCCCGGGCCCGACATTCGTCCCGGCACTGCTGCCGATCCTGCTGCCCGCGGCGGTGATGGCGGTGCCACTGCTCGACATGCTGCTCGCGGTCGTCAGGCGAACACGTGCCGGACGCAGTCCTTTCGCCCCGGACAAGGAGCACTTGCACCACAGACTCCTTGAGCTCGGTCACAGTCAAAGACGGGCTGTCCTGCTCATGTACGGATGGACGGGCCTGCTCGCCTTCACCGCGGTCGGTCTCGCTTTCGTGCCCGTCGGGGTGGCGGGAATCTGGTTCGCCACGGGGGTTGCCGGGTTGTTCCTCGCGGTGCGCTGGCCGCGACTCCGCCCCGCTCGGCAGTAGGGGCGATGAGCCCCGAAATGCCTGAGCCCGAAGGCAGTCCGCCGATCAAGGATCTTCCGGGCGGATGGGCCTTCGTGGGTATTGGCAGCACGATCGCGGGGTGCGTCGCTACCGGGGTGGCGCTCGGGCTGGTGGTCGATGGGTGGCTGGGCGTAGGCCCACTTTGCCTGCTGCTAGGGTTCCTGCTTGGATCGACTGCGGCCGTTGCAACAGTGGTGGCGCAGGTACGTCGGTTCCTCTAAGTCGAAGGGTTAGGTGCCAAGGCCGTGCTCGAAGACCTTCCCGTCGGGGCTTTGACGCACATCCTGCGTCCCACCGTCCTATCCGCGATTGTGGTGGGCGTGATCGGGGCTGGCGTGTCCTTTTGGCTCTCAGCCCCAGTGGCGTCGGTTGGCATCGCGATCGGAATCGCGGCGGCGATTCTGAACGTGCGGGTGCTCGGCACTGGCGTCCTGGGTGCTCGCACCGAGGAGGTCCCTGACGACAAGGTGATCCGCCGGCTCATTCGTTCCAACAGCCTCGTCCGCCTGGCCGTCATCACAGCCGTGGTGATCGGGCTCGTTGTCTGGATCCCACCCTTGGGTATCGGCGTCATGGTCGGGCTCGTCATCTTCCAGATCGCATTTGTGATCAATGCTGGTCGGGCCATCATGGCCACCAGGGCGTTGTGAGAGGTATTTCAGTGGATTTCCTGAGCAACCACCTGCTGGCCGAGGCGACCATCGAGGTCGGCGAGCACCCCATGCAGATCCTCGTGCTGGGCATGAAGGTCAACCTCGACATTGTGTTCGCCTCCCTTGTGGCGGCCCTGATCGTGCTAGCTCTCGGATTCCTGATGCGCCGCAAGGTCACCTCGGGTGTCCCCGGGAAGCTTCAGTTGTTCTGGGAGACCCTGTTCGAGCAGATTGGTGGGATCGCTGAGTCGGCCATCGGTCCACAAGGCCGACGATTCGTTCCCCTCGCCATGGGGCTGTTCCTGTTCATCTTGATCTGCAACTGGATCGAAATCATCCCCAGTGGCCATAACCCCGAGTGGTTCCCGGCCCCGACGTCCGACGTCAACCTCCCGTTGGCGATGGCGGTCGTGGTGATCTTCCTGGTCCACTACAACTCGATCAAGGCGCGCGGTACCAAGGGCTACTTCAAGCACTACCTCGAGCCGTACCCCGTCATGCTCCCGATCAACATCATCGAAGAGATCACCAAGCCGATCACGCTCACGTTCCGACTCTTCGGAAACATCTTCGCCAGCGTGCTCATGGTCTCGGTCATCACGGCGCTTCTGCCGATCTTCCTCGTGCCGGTAGGCGAACTGATCTGGAAGCCATTCGCCATGTTCATCGGGGCTATCCAGGCCTTCATCTTTGCCCTGCTGACGATCATCTACCTCGGCATCGGCATGTCGACCGAAGAGCACTAAGGTAAGCGGGCTGCCAGCTACTCACCCAGGTGATGGGCGCTCGCACGTGCACGGAGCACAACACGAAGTCAACGCGATCAGTACTCAATGAAGATCCCGAACAGTGGAGGAAGACATGGCAGTAGACGCAGGGCTCAATGACGCGATTCGGATCGCGGGCGCCCTCATCGGTGGTGGCCTCGCGCTGGCCGGCGGTGCTGCAGGCGCGGCAATCGGTGATGGTCTCGTGGGAAGTTCCACGATCAGCGCGATCGCACGCCAGCCTGAGATCGAGAGCAAGGCCCGTCAGTACTTCTTCCTGACCGTTGGTCTGGTCGAGGCTGCGTACTTCATCAACCTGCTCTTCATGGTCGTCTTCGTTTACGTCTTCTCGTCCAAGTAGTCTCTTTCGGCTGCACGGGCAGGTGGCTTCGGCCACGGGTAAGGCACTGAACAAGACGTAGTTGGACACGAACTGGAGAGCGTCGAGTTGCGAACATCAGCTGAAATCTTCTTGCTACCGAACGGGACGTTCTTCGTCGAGTTCGCTGTCTTCGTCTTCATCGTCTTCGCGTTGACCAAGTGGATCATTCCGCCGATCAACAAGGCGATGGAAGAGCGTCAGACTCAGATCCGCACCTCGCTGGAGGCTGCGGATGTGGCTCGGACGCAGGCTGCGGCTGCCGACACGGAGCGACGTGCGGCGCTCGACGAAGGTCGACGTCAGGCGGGCGAGATCATCGCCCAGGCGCAGTCCGATCGTTCCTCGATCGTCGAGGAGGCTCGCCGCGAGGCTAGTGAGGCGGCCGCACTCGTCACCGTGCGTGCCGAGGCCTCGATGAACTCCGAGCGTGCGTCGGCCCTTGCGTCGCTGCGTCGCGAGGTGGGCACCTTGGCCCTCACGCTGGCAAGCAAGGTCGTGGGCGAGTCCCTCGCTGATGATGCGCGTGCCCGCGCGACCGTGGATCGCTTCATCGCCGACCTCGAAGCCCAGGCGAACGGGGCGTCGAACTGATGCTCGGTTCGTCTCGTCACTCGCTGCTGGCCTTGCAGGCGTCGGTCGATGGCCGTCGCGCGGAGCCGGGCTTCAGTGGTGTCAGCGCTGACCTCCTTGCGGTCGTCAGGGTCCTTGGCGAAGAGAAGGCTCTGCGCCTTGCACTTGCCGACGCCGGTCAGCCGGCGCAGGTCCGTGCGGGTATCGCGTCAACACTGTTCTCCTCGAGGATCGCGGCGATCTCGATGTCCGTTCTCAGTGACATCGTCTCGGCGCGCTGGTCCAGCGACTCGGATCTCATCGAGGCCATCGAGCAGCTCGGCGCCCAAGTCGCGTTCGCCGACGCAGAGTCGAACGGCACCTTGGACCGTATCGAAGATGAGCTCTTCACCTTCGGTCGTGCGGTCGACCAGTCACCTGAACTCCAACTAGCCCTCACCGACCCCGCTGTCGGGCCCGGGCGCAAGGCCGAGCTCGTGCGCTCGATCGTCGAGCCCACAGGATCTCCGGCCACCACGGCACTCGTGACACACCTCGCGGCGAACCTGCGCGGACGTCGACCAGCCACGGCAGTGGAGCATCTCGCGCGCCTGGCGAGTGCTCAGCGCCACCAAGTCCTGGCCGAGGTGCGTAGCGCCGTGTCCTTGACCCCAGACCAGAACACCCGGCTCGTGGCAGCACTGGCAGCCCTTCAGGGTCGTCAGGTACGCCTGAACGTGATTGTCGACCCGTCCGTGTTGGGCGGCATCGTCGTGCGAATCGGCGATGACGTGATCGACGGAAGCGTGGCGAGCCGGCTCGAACAGGCTCGTCGCACCGTGTCCGCCTGAACAAGCACTACCCGAACCGCACTACTCCCGAGACCGACGGCGCCGAGAAACGGCGCGAGAACGAGAGAGCAGGACACCATGACGGAGCTGACGATCCGACCGGAAGACATCCGCGACGCAATCGCGCGGAACGTCGAGTCGTACGCCCCCGCGACCACCCGTGAGGAGGTCGGGCGCGTCGTTGAGACCGGTGACGGTATCGCGCGCGTTGAGGGACTTCACTCGGCCATGACCAACGAACTGCTCGAGTTCGAGGGTGGACTGCTGGGCCTTGCACTCAACCTCGACGTGCGTGAGATCGGTGTCGTGCTCCTCGGAGACGGCTCGAAGATCGCAGAGGGCCAGCCGGTCAAGCGCACGGGCGAGATCCTCTCGGTGCCCGTCGGCGACGGCTACCTTGGCCGCGTCGTCGACCCCCTGGGCAACCCGATCGATGGCAAGGGCCCGATCGCTGCCGAAGGCCGTCGCGCCCTCGAGCTTCAGGCGCCCACCGTCGTCGAGCGCCAGCCGGTGAAGGAGCCGATGCTCACGGGCATCAAGGCCATCGACGCCATGACCGCCATCGGCCGCGGCCAGCGTCAGCTGATCATCGGCGACCGCCAGACCGGCAAGACGGCCGTGGCGATCGACACGATCATCAACCAGAAGCAGAACTGGGAGTCCGGCGACCCCAAGAAGCAGGTCAAGTGCATCTACGTCGCCATTGGTCAGAAGGGCTCCACGATCGCGGCCGTCCGCGGCGCGCTCGAGGACTTCGGCGCCATGGAATACACGACCATCGTCGCGGCCCCCGCGTCCGACCCCGCCGGCTTCAAGTACCTCGCCCCCTACACCGGCTCGGCCATTGGTCAGCACTGGATGTACCAGGGCCAGCACGTCCTGATCATCTTCGATGACCTCTCCAAGCAGGCCGAGGCTTACCGCGCCGTCTCACTGCTGCTGCGTCGTCCGCCGGGTCGCGAGGCCTACCCCGGTGACGTCTTCTACTTGCACTCCCGTCTGCTCGAGCGTTGCGCGAAGCTCTCCAACGAGCTCGGTGCGGGTTCCATGACCGGCTTGCCGATCATCGAGACCAAGGCCAACGACGTGTCGGCCTATATCCCGACCAACGTCATCTCGATCACCGATGGTCAGTGCTTCCTGGAGTCCGACCTGTTCAACTCCGGTGTGCGCCCGGCCATCAACGTGGGTATCTCGGTCTCGCGCGTGGGCGGGTCGGCTCAGCCGAAGGCGATGAAGAAGGTGGCGGGCCGTCTGCGCCTTGACCTCGCCCAGTTCCGTGAGCTCGAGGCTTTCTCGGCCTTCGGCTCCGACCTCGACGCTGCCTCCAAGGCGCTGCTCGCGCGTGGTTCGCGCCTCGTCGAGCTCCTCAAGCAGTCGCAGTACGCGCCCTTCCCGATGGAGGAAGAGGTCGCGTCAGTGTGGTCGGGCACCACGGGCAACCTTGACGATGTGCCGCTCGAGGACATCAAGCGCTTCGAGCGTGACTTCCTCGATTACCTGCGCCGCAACCACAAGGAATTGCTCGACACGATCCGGACCACCACGGACCTCTCGGATGACTCCGCCGCAGGCCTCGAGTCCGCGATCACCAGCTTCAAGCGGCAGTTCAACACCACCTCCGGGGTTGTCCTTGGGGTCAACGAGGCCCCGGTTGAGGCTCTCGCGGAGTCCGAAGTCGTTCACGCGACCATCACCACGGTCAAGGGCTGAGGTCCCTGCCCCATGGGTGCCCAACTCCGGATTTACCGACGGCGGATCAAGTCCGTCCAGGCGACCAAGAAGATTACGAAGGCGATGGAGCTCATCGCCTCCTCGCGCATCGTGAAGGCGCAGCAGCGCGTTGAAGCTGCGCTGCCCTACACCCGGGCGCTCACCATGGCTATCTCGGCAGCGGCCACGAGCACGCGCGGAAACATCCCCTTCCTGTGCGATGACGAGAAGGTTCCTCGTAAGCGCGCGTCGATCCTGGTGATCACCTCGGATCGCGGTCTCGCGGGCGGGTATTCCTCGAGCGTCATCAAGGAGGGCGAGCAGCTGACGAAGTTGCTCGACAACCGTGGCCTCAAGGTCGTTCCCTACCTGGTCGGACGCAAGGCGATCGGTTTCTACCGGTTCCGTGGGCGCACGGTGGCTCAATCGTGGTCGGGTTTCAGCGATACCCCGACCTATGAGAACGCCAAGGAGATCTCGGCGGCGCTGCTGGCCAGTTACCTCACCCCTAATACCGAGGGTGGCAGTGACGAGATCCACGTGGTCTACATGCACTTCGTGAGCATGGTCACCCAGATCCCGACCGTGATCCAGATTCTTCCGATCAAGGTGGTCGCGCAGACGGCTGAGGAGGCGGCGGCCTCAGGTTCGGGACCCTTCCCGCTCTACAGTTTCGAGCCCTCCGCATCGGAGGTGCTCGACATGCTGATCCCCAAGTACGTCGAAAATCTCGTGTTCACCTCGCTGCTGCTCGCAGCGGCGTCAGAACACGCTGCCCGTCGCCGGGCCATGAGCGCGGCGACGGACAATGCCGAGGAACTCATCAAGACCCTCAGCCGCCAGGCGAACCAGGCTCGTCAGAGCGAGATCACCCAAGAGATCAGCGAGATCGTCGGCGGAGCCGACGCACTCTCCGCATCCGCATAGGAGTCGAGGACAACCATGACTGCAACGACTGAGACCACGACCGGCGTCGGCCGTGTCGCACGGGTCACCGGCCCCGTGGTCGACGTGGAGTTCCCCGTCGAATCCATGCCCGAGCTTTACAACGCGCTTCACGTCGAGGTCGACTTCGGCACCGGCGCCGAGGGCGACCGTGGTTCGCGAACCCTCACGCTCGAGGTTGCGCAGCACATCGGCGACAACATGGTGCGCACCATCTCCATGCAGCCCACCGATGGGCTCGTGCGCGGAGCGGCCGTCAGCGACACCGGTGACGCGATCACAGTGCCCGTCGGCGACGTCACCCTCGGGCACGTGTGGAACACCCTGGGCAAGCCCCTGGATGTCCCCGAGTCCTCGCTTGATATCAAGGAGCGCCGCGGGATCCACGCGCTGGCCCCGAACTTCGACCAGCTCGAGAGCAAGACCGAGGTGTTCGTCACGGGCATCAAGGTCATCGACCTGCTCACCCCCTACGTCAAGGGTGGCAAGATCGGGCTCTTCGGAGGTGCGGGCGTCGGAAAGACCGTCCTCATCCAGGAGATGATTAACCGCGTCGCCGAGCAGTTCGGTGGTGTGTCGGTGTTCGCCGGTGTCGGCGAGCGCACCCGTGAGGGTAACGACCTCTTCGGTGAGATGACTGAGTCTGGCGTCATCACCAAGACCGCACTGGTCTTCGGCCAGATGGACGAGCCCCCGGGCACGCGTCTTCGTGTCGCTCTCTCGGCGCTGACGATGGCGGAGTACTTCCGCGACGTTCAGAAGCAGGACGTGTTGCTCTTCATCGACAACATCTTCCGCTTCACCCAGGCTGGCTCCGAGGTGTCCACCCTCCTCGGCCGCATGCCGTCGGCAGTGGGCTACCAGCCCACGCTGGCTGACGAAATGGGCCAGCTCCAGGAGCGCATCACCTCCACGCGTGGTCACTCGATCACCTCGCTCCAGGCGATCTACGTGCCCGCTGACGACCTCACCGACCCGGCTCCGGCAACGACCTTCGCGCACCTCGACGCGACGACAGTGCTCTCGCGCCCGATCTCTGAGCTCGGCATCTACCCGGCCGTCGACCCGCTCGACTCCACCTCACGCATCCTCGACCCCCGCTACATCGGCGAGGAGCACTACCGTGTGGCGGCGCGCGTCAAGGAGATCCTCCAGCGCTACAAGGACCTCCAGGACATCATCGCGATCCTCGGCATCGACGAGCTCTCCGAAGAGGACAAGATCCTCGTCGGTCGCGCGCGTCGCATCCAGCGCTTCCTCTCGCAGAACCTCTTCGTTGCCGAGCAGTTCACCGGTCAGCCGGGCTCATTCGTCACCGTCGAGGAGACCGTCGCGTCGTTCAAGGCACTCTGCGAAGGCGAGTACGACCACCTTCCCGAGCAGGCGTTCTTCCTGTGCGGCGGGGTCGAGGACGTCGAGCGGAACGCCGCGAAGCTGGCCGGCTGACATGGGTGAGCTCAACGTCAGCGTCGTGGCGGTCGACCGCAAGCTGTGGTCGGGTACCGCGTCGCTGGTTGTCGCCAAGACCCTCGAGGGTGAGATCGGCATCCTGCCCCAGCACGAGGCGGTGCTGGCGATCCTGGCCGACAGCCCGGTGCGCATCACCACCACCGATGGGCCTTCGGTGGTCGTCGCCGTCCACGGTGGTTTCTTTGCGGTCGACCACGACGAGGTCTGGATCCTCGCCGAGACCGCCGAACTCGGCGGAGAGATCGACGTTGAGCGCGCCACCCTGGCACTAGAGCGCGCACGGGCGGCGGCAACCGAGAGCGCCGAGGAGATGGCCGCGATCGAGCGCGCCGAGACTCGCCTCAAGGTTGCTCTCGCGGAACAGTCGAAACTGCGTGCCTCAGGAACTCACTGACCACGTCCAGAGTCACCTCAACGGCCGGTTCCCCTTACGGGGGGCCGGCCGTTGTGTGTCGGGGGGCAACCGATCTCAGCGGTTCGCGCCCGGTACCCACAGCACGTCGCCGCCCGCTTCGAGGTTCGCGTGTCGAGCCAGGATGAAGAGCAGGTCCGAGAGGCGGTTGAGATAGGTGGCCGTGAGCGGGTTCATCGTTGCGGCGTGAATGTCCATCGCCGCCCACACCGACCGCTCGGCCCGTCGGACAACGGTGCGCGACACGTGCAGAAGTGCCGATCCGGCCGTTCCGCCGGGGAGGACGAAGGAGCGCAGGGCTTCGAGGCGGCCGTTGTACTCGTCGCACGCGGACTCAAGGCGGTCGATGTAGACCTGCTCGACGCGCAGGGGTGGGTACTCCGGGTTTGGGACCACCGGGGTGCACAGATCGGCACCCACGTCGAAGAGGTCGTTCTGCACGACGATGAGCAGTGCCCGGACGTCATCGTCGAGATCGCCGAGCGCGAGGGCGACGCCGAGACTGGAGTTGGCCTCGTCGGTGTCGGCGTACGCGTGGAGCCGGGCGTCGTTCTTACCGACGCGGGACATATCGCCCAAGGCCGTGGTTCCGTCGTCGCCGGTGCGGGTGTAGATGCGCGTGAGATTGACCATGTCGCAAGACTATGTCCGACAGGCTGACCCGACGAGTGCAGGCGAGGCGATGCGGTCGCCTATCCTCAGGGATCGTGGAGGCAATTCGGATCGTCGGCGGGGCTCGACTGGTGGGCGAGGTGCGAGTCACCGGCGCCAAGAACAGTGTGCTCAAGCTGATGGCGGCCTCTCTGCTCGCGGAGGGCACGACCACATTGCGTGAGGTTCCCGACATCCTCGACGTCGAGTACATGTCCGAACTCCTTCGACGCCTCGGCTGCGAGGTCATTCGAGACACCGACGCGGGTTCGGTGGCCATCACGGTGCCCGGTGTCCCCTCCCACAAGGCCGACTACGACCTTGTCCGGAAACTGCGTGCCTCGATCAACGTCCTCGGGCCGCTGCTCGCGCGTTGTGGTCAAGCCGACGTAGCACTCCCAGGCGGAGACAACATCGGTAGCAGAGGTCTCGACATGCATGTCGCTGGGCTCGAGAAGCTCGGTGCCACCGTCCGGAGTGAGCACGGCTTTCTGATCGCGACACGCTCGGAGCGACTGCGTGGCGCGATGGTATGGCTGGACTTCCCCAGCGTCGGGGCCACGGAGAACCTGCTCATGGCCGCGGTTCTCGCGCAGGGGACGACGGTGATCGACAACGCGGCTCGTGAGCCGGAGATCGTCGACATCTGCGCGATGCTCACGTCGATGGGTGCGCGCATCAGCGGTGTGGGCACGTCGACATTGGAGATCGAGGGCGTTGATCTCCTCTCGCCGACCGATCACACCACTGTCCCCGACCGGCTGGTGGCCGGTACATGGGCAGTGGCGGCCGTGATGACCCAGGGCGATGTCACGGTCGGCAATGCCCGTATGGAGCATCTCGAGATCGCCCTCGACAAACTCACGCTCGCCGGTGCGATCGTTGAGGCCGCAGGCGACGGATTCCGTGTTCGCTGCGAGGACCGGCCCCGCTCGGTCGATGTGGTGACGTTGCCCTATCCCGGGTTCCCCACTGATCTTCAACCCCAGTTCATCGCGTTGAACTCGATCGCCCACGGTGCGGCGATGGTGACCGAGAACCTCTTCGAAGCGCGTTTCCGTTTCGTCAATGAGATGGTCCGGCTCGGAGCCGATGTCCGTACCGACGGTCATCACGCCATGGTGCGGGGCAAGGCGACGTTGTCGGGTGCACCTGTGGAGGCCGCGGATATCAGGGCTGGTGCCGGACTAGTGCTCGCAGGCCTCGTGGCCGAGGGGGTCACCACGGTGTACGAGCCACACCACGTCGACCGTGGCTACGAGGGATTCGTCGAAGACCTCGTTCGGCTCGGGGCTGACGTGTCGCGTATCGCCGTGGCGCCCTGACGGTGGCGCTGAACATCGCCATGGCTCTCCGCCGCGTGATGGCGTCCGCTGATCCAGGCTCCGGAGCGGCCGTCTAGGCTCGTCCTGGCCGCAGCGCCACCCTCGTACTCCCGCGACAGGATCTCCCACATGCCCGATAAGCCCTGGCTCATCCGGACCTACGCAGGTCACAGTTCCGCGACCGAGTCGAACGCGCTCTATCGTCGCAACCTTGAGAAGGGCCAGACCGGTCTTTCGGTTGCCTTCGATCTGCCGACGCAGACCGGTTATGACCCCGACGATCTCCTGGCCCAGGGCGAGGTCGGCAAGGTGGGCGTGCCGGTGTCGCACCTCGGTGACATGAGGGCGCTCTTCGATGGCATTCCGCTCGAGAGCATGAACACCTCGATGACCATCAACGCCACGGCGATGTGGCTGATGGCTCTCTATGCAACAGTCGCCGAGGAGCAGGGCGCACCCTTCGGGGCGCTGCAGGGCACCACGCAGAACGACATCATCAAGGAGTACCTCTCACGAGGCACGTACGTCTTCCCGCCAGGCCCCTCACTCCGGCTCATCACCGACATCATCGCCTGGACGGTTGGCGACATCCCCAAGTGGAACCCGATCAACATCTGTAGCTATCACCTGCAGGAGGCCGGCGCCACACCTGAGCAGGAGATTGCCTATTCGATGTGCACTGCGATCGCGGTGCTCGATTCCGTCCGCGACTCCGGCCAGGTCTCGCCGGAGAGGTTCGGGGAGGTCGTCGGTCGCATCTCCTTCTTCGTCAACGCCGGGGTGCGTTTCGTCGAGGAGATGTGCAAGATGCGGGCGTTCGTCCAACTCTGGGACGACCTCACCCGTGAGCGATACGGAATCACCGATGACAAGCAGCGGCGCTTCCGCTACGGCGTCCAGGTCAACTCCCTCGGACTTACCGAGGCGCAGCCGGAGAACAACATCCAACGGATCGTGCTCGAGATGCTCGGCGTCACCCTGTCGAAGGATGCACGGGCGCGAGCCGTTCAGTTGCCTGCGTGGAATGAGGCGCTCGGGCTGCCGCGGCCGTGGGACCAGCAGTGGTCGCTGCGGATTCAACAGGTGCTCGCATTCGAAAGCGACCTGCTCGAGTACGACGACCTGTTCACCGGATCCGTCGTGGTCGAGTCAAAGGTTGCCGACCTGGTCTCCAAGGCACGCACGGAGATCGACCGAGTCCAGGAGATGGGTGGCGCTGTCGCAGCGGTCGAGTCCGGGTACATGAAGGGCCAACTCGTCGGCTCGCATGCGGTGCGACGGGCGCGCGTGGAGAGTGGCGAGAGCATCGTGGTGGGCGTCAACGCGTTCACGTCCACCGAGCCCAATCCACTGACCGCCGATCTCGATGCGGCAATCCAGACAGTCGATCCTGCTGTCGGCGCGGCCGCGATCGAGCGCCTCGCCGAGTGGAAGTCGCAGCGAGACGCTGGCGCCGTCGAGGCTGCCCTCGCTGAACTCAGGGCGGTAGCCGAGACCTCAGCGAATCTCGTGCCGGCGACATTGGCGTGTGCGCGTGCCGGCGTCACTACCGGTGAATGGGCTGGCGCCCTGCGTGGCATATTCGGTGAGTACCGTGCGCCCACTGGGGTGTCGGGCGTCGTGGGAGTTGGCCCGAACACCGCGGCACTGGCCACGGTGAGAGATGCCGTCGCCGCCACGGGCGCAGAGCTCGGTGTCAAACTCCGCATGCTCGTGGGCAAGCCCGGGCTCGACGGCCACAGCAATGGCGCAGAGCAGATTGCCGTGCGCGCCCGCGACGCAGGCTTCGAGGTCGTCTACCAGGGCATCCGGCTCACGCCCGAGCAGATCGTCGCGGCCGCTGTCGAGGAGGACGTCGATGTCGTGGGGCTCTCGATACTTTCCGGTTCTCATCTCGACCTCGTGCCGATGGTGCTCGATGGTCTGCGTGAGGCGGGTCTCGGCGACGTTCCCGTCGTCGTCGGCGGGATCATCCCCGAGGCCGATGCGGCACTGCTGAGGGCGTCAGGCGTGGCCGCGGTGTTCACCCCCAAGGACTACGACGCGACCGCGATCATGGCGCGGGTCCTCGACGAAGTTCGGGCGGCACATGGCCTCGATCGTCTGGTTGGGGCCTGAATCGATGCGTCGGCGTCGAGGCACGTCGGTCGTACCGCAAGCCCCAGGTTCGGACTCCACCTAGAACAGGCGGGCCTCGACATCGTCGTGCCCGCGCAATGCGTGGTAATCGAGCACCACGCACTCGATCCCGCGGTCGTTGGCCAGGACGCGTGCCTGGGGCTTGATCTCCTGTGCGGCGAAGATTCCCCGGACCGGCGTGAGCAGCGGATCCCGATTGAGAAGTTCGAGATATCGGGTGAGTTGCTCGACGCCGTCGATGTCGCCGCGGCGTTTGATCTCGATCGCGACGGCAAGGCCGGCCGCGTCCCGGCACATGATGTCAACCGGCCCGATGGCCGTGGGGAACTCACGTCGCACGAGCCGCCACCCCTCGCCCAGGATCTCGACCTGGGCGGCCAGCAGGGTCTGAAGGTGCGCCTCTACCCCGTCCTTCACCAGGCCCGGATCGATCCCGAGCTCGTGGGCGCTGTCGTGGTGGACTTCCTCGACGGAGACCACGAGGGTCTCGCCTGCCTTGTTGGTCACCGTCCACGTGCCGATGCCGTGATCATCGACATCGATCAGCAGTGAGCACGGGGGAGACATCCAGTTGAGCGGTTTGTAGCTGCCGCCGTCCGAATGAACGAGCACACTACCGTCAGCCTTCACAAGGAGGAGGCGAGTCGCGCTCGGTAGGTGGGCTGTCAGCCTGCCGACATAGTCGACGGAGCAGCGGGCGATCACAAGGCGCACGGTGCGACCGTAGTACCCGGCGGGTTTGCCGCACATGGGGGGCCGTTGCGCGCCCGTTGACCGACCTGGGACACTAAGCCCTTATTCTCGGGACCCTTCGTTGGTTTGACGATTGTGGTTCCTACCGTTTGAGTTCGATACTTCCCGAGGAGAGCCCATGTCGCGTGAGATCACCAAAGTGGGCGTCCTTGGCCTGGGCACGATGGGTGCCGGCATCGCCGAGGTCTTCGCGAGGAGTGGCTACGAGGTCGTCGCAATCGACATCAGTGACGCCGCGCTCGACAGGGGCCGCGGCCACGTCGAAGGCTCCACTGAGCGCGCGCTGAGTCGGGGCAAGGTCAGCGACAGCGAGCGCGCGGACATCCTGGGTCGTATCACGTTCACGACTGACTTCAACGCCCTCGCTGACCGGGACCTCGTCGTCGAGGCAGTGCCAGAGAGCCTCGACCTCAAGCGAGAGATCTTCGAGCGTCTCGACAAGATTGTCGGCCCGGAAACCATCCTCGCCACCAACACATCCTCACTTTCAGTTACCGAGATCGCCGTCGCGACCTCTCGGCCCGCCCATGTCGTAGGAATGCACTTCTTCAACCCGGCCCCGGTGCTCAATTTCGTCGAGGTCGTGCGAACCGTGGTGTCCTCGCCCGAGGTGGTGTCTGACGTCCAGGACGTCGTGCGAAGTCTCGACAAGCTGCCCGTTGTCGTCGGCGACAAGGCTGGTTTCATCGCCAACGCTCTACTGTTTGGCTACCTCAACCATGCCGCATCGATGTTCGAGACCAAGTACGCGAGCCGTGAGGACATCGACGCCTCGATGAAGTTCGGGTGCGGGCTCCCCATGGGTCCCCTTGCGCTGCTCGACCTGATGGGGCTCGACACCGCATACGAGATCCTCGACACGATGTACAAGCAGGGTCGCGACCGCCTGCACGCTCCGTCGCCTGTTCTCAAGCAGATGGTCACCGCGGGTTTGCGTGGCCGCAAGAGCGGGCGTGGCTTCTACACCTACCAGGGTCTCAATTCGCCCGTGGTTGTTGCCGATGCGCTGACACCGGTTCCCGTCGCCGATGGGGTTGGGCCACGAACCCGTCCCATTCAGAAGGTCGGTGTTGCTGGGTCGGGCACGATGGCGACCGGCATTGTCGAGGTCTTCGCGAAGGCCGGGTACGACGTCCAGTACGTCACGCGAGGCGACGATCGCATCGCCAAGGTGCGCGGCGCGATCGAGAGGTCGCTCGATAAGGGCGTCCTCCGCGGCAAGCTGTCGCAAGAGGATCGCGACGCCACGCTCGCCCGCATCACGGGCAGTAGCAAGCTCGACGACTTCGCCGACTGCGATCTCGTCCTCGAGGCCGTCGTCGAGGAGCTCTCGGTGAAGGCGGCGCTGTTCGAGACGTTCGACGACATCTGCAAGCCTGGAGCGATCTTGGCGACCACCACGTCGAGCCTCCCGATCATCGAGCTGGCGGCCGTCACGCGTCGTCCGGGCGATGTCATCGGGATTCACTTCTTCAACCCCGCGACGCTGATGAAGCTCGTGGAGGTCGTCTCCACGGTATCCACCACTGACGATGTCCTGGCGACGGTGCTCGAGGTGTGTGCCAAGATCGGAAAGCATGCTGTCTCGTGCGGTGACAGGGCTGGATTCATCGTCAACGCCCTGCTCTTCCCGTACCTCAACGACGCGGTCAAGATGCTCGAGGCCAACTATGCGACGGCGGACGACATCGATGTCGCGATGAAGACCGGTTGCGGATACCCCATGGGGCCGTTCGAACTGCTCGACGTCGTCGGGCTCGATGTGTCCTTGGCGATCCAGCGCACGCTTTATCTGGAGTTCCGGGAGCCTGGGTTCGCACCCTCGCCGCGACTCGAGCACCTCGTCACTGCGGGCTATCTCGGGCGCAAGACTGGCCGCGGATTCCGCAGCTACGACGCCTGAGCTATGCGCTGTGGGACGACATCACCGGCGTGCCCCTGGGGGCGAACCTCGCCCATTGAGCGGCGCCCATCAGAACGTCGAAGAGCATCCTGATGGCGATTGGTTAGTTCGTCGCATCACTGGGTCCAGTTCGACCAAGGCCTATCGATGCCCAGGCTGCGATCAAGAGATCAAGCAGGGCATGCCCCACATCGTCGCATGGCCAGCGGATCGGCCATCAGGTGAGGATGACCGTCGCCACTGGCATTCAGCGTGCTGGAATGCGCGCGAGCGGCGCTCACCCAATACCCAGCGCGGTCGTTCACCGCGCACCTAGCACTAGTCTGGGTTTGCCCGAGCCACAAGAGAAGTCGGCCTGATCACGGAAGGAGTCGCGTGTCCGGGATCGTCGCAAACAGCGTGTTGCCCGCTCGTCGCGAGCCACTGAGTTTGATGACATCGGACGGGCTTCGGCTCATCGGTGAACTCGCGCTGCCGATCGATCGGGATCCCGTCGCGACCATGGTCTGCCTGCACCCACTTCCGACACACGGCGGGATGATGGACAGCCATCTGTTCCGCAAGGCGGCCTGGCGCCTCCCGGCACTCGCCGCAATTGCAGTCCTGCGGTTCAACACCCGAGGTACCACAAGCGCGGCTGGCACGAGTGAGGGCGAGTTCGATCACGCGAACGGCGAAGGCCTTGACCTCCGGGCCGCGGTTGAGGACACCGTCGTACTCGGCCTTCCTGCTCCCTGGCTCGTCGGGTGGTCGTTCGGTACCGACGTCATCCTCCGCCACGGCAATATCGACCCGGTGGCCGGCGCGATCCTGATTTCGCCACCTCTGCGGTATTCCAGTCTCGAGGATCTCGACCACTGGGCGTCCGGCGAGCGCCCGATGGTGGCGCTCGTTCCTGAACTCGATGACTACCTTCAACCTGCGGAGGCACGTGTTCGGTTCGCTCGCGTGCCCCAGGCCGAGGTGGTGGCGCGTGAGGGGGCAAAGCATCTGTGGATGGGGGAGCAGTACGTGAGGTTCGTGCTCGATTCGATCGCAGGCCACCTCGTACCCGGCACCCTCGGCGTGCACGACGGCTACGAGGGCCCCATGGAGAAGTGGCGCGACCTGTGATGCTGAACCTTGATGTGTCGACGTCGACATTCGCGAGAGTTCGGGCGTCCGCCGCCTTCTCACACCACCCCACGGATTCACAGAGGTTCTGATGTCCCCGACTGTTGTTCTGCTGCATGCCTTCCCGCTCGACAAGAGACTGTGGGACGGCATCGTCGATTCGCTCGCCGAGGCCGACTGGGATGTCGTGGTTCCCGACCTGCGCGGTTTCGGCGGATCCTCCTTCGGGGACGAGGGGCCTGATGACGAACCCTCGCTCACGTTGATGGCGCGCGACGTGCTGAGCATTGTGGACCGCTTGGGCGTCAACTCGGCCGTGTTCGTCGGACTATCGCTCGGTGGCTACGTGGCGATGGAGATCCTGAGGCAAGATCCCTCCCGGGTGGCGGGGCTGGTCCTGGCAGACACCAAGGCATCGGCCGACTCGGACGAGGCCAAGGACAATCGGCTCCGGATCGCCGATCAGGTCGTCGCCGCCGGAAACACCGAGGCTCTGGCGCGTGCGATGGTTCCCAACCTGCTCGGAGCCACCACCCATACGGGTCGACCTGAGGTTGTTGCCCTCGTGCGCGGATGGATCAACGAGGCCGATCCCGCGGGCGTCGCGTGGGCGCAGCGCGCCATGGCCGCCCGTCCGGACTCGCACGACGACCTCGCGTCGATGACTGTTCCCGCCCTGGTTCTCTGGGGTGACGAGGACGTGATAACGCCACGAGCAGAGCAGGATTCGATGATGGGGGCGCTGCGCGATGCGCGGTTCGTCGCTGTTCCCGGCGCTGGGCATCTCACCGCCGTGGAGGACGCCGCCGCAGTATCGTCGGCCCTTATCGACTTCCTCGCCGACGTGCGTCACCTTCCGCGTGCGACCTGAGGGTAGTTCTCCGGCGGGGTGGACGCGCACATCGGCCGGGTAGCGTCGTCGACGCGGGTGGGCCACTTCAGTCCGGGATTCGCGCGGCGGTTCGGTAGGCCGGAGGTCTGTCCCATGCGCGTTCTGCGTCAGTGATCCCGCACCTCGCGGGCGCTAGGGTGATGCCCCATGACCAGTCAACTCTTCCGACCGCTGACTCTCCGCGGAATGACGTTCTCAAACCGTGTCTGGGTGGCTCCCATGTGCCAGTACTCGGCCACCGATGGTGTGGCGTCGTCCTGGCATATGCAGCACCTCGGAGCGCTGGCCACTGGCAGGCCAGGACTGATCATCACCGAGGCCGCGGCCGTGTCGCCGGAGGGGCGCATCACGCAGGGTTGTCTGGGGCTGTGGACGGACGAGCAAGCCGAAGCACTTGCCCCGATCGTCGAATTCATACATGGCCAAGGTGTTCCGATTGCCGTTCAGCTCGCCCATTCCGGCCGTAAGGGGTCGACGTGGTCTCCCTGGACGGGAGTTGGAGCGGTGGATGCAGCCGACGGTGGTTGGCAGACGATCGCACCGTCGCCCATCGCCTTCTCCGACTGGCCTGAGCCTTGCGAGATGACCGAGACGGATATTGCTTCTGTAACTAAGGCTTTCGCGGACGCAGCGAGACGCGCGGTCGCTGTAGGCGTCGATACCGTTGAGCTTCACTCGGCCCACGGCTACCTCATGCATGAGTTCCTGTCACCGTTGTCCAACCAGCGCACCGACGGCTACGGAGGCAGCCTCGCCAACCGCATGCGCTTCCCACTAGAGGTCATCGACGCCGTACGAGCGGCATTGCCTGATGACAGACCTCTCCTGATGCGCGTTTCTGGCACCGACTGGGTCGAGGGTGGCTGGGATATTGAGCAGACGGTGATCTTCGCCCGCGAGGCCCAGGCTCGCGGCGTCGACCTCGTCGATCTCTCGTCGGCCGGACTCCACCACGAGCAGAACATCCCATTCGCCCGGGGTTACCAGGTGCCGTTCTCGGCCCGCGTCCGCAAGGAGGTCGGGGTTCCCACCGGTGCCGTAGGCCTGATCATCGAGCCGGAGCAGGCAGAGGCCATACTCGCGGACGGCGAGGCTGACGTAGTGCTGATCGGGCGCGCGATGCTGAGGCAGCCGCACTGGCCGCTCCTTGCTGCACACGCCCTCGGCGAGCAGGTTGAATGGCCCCCGCAATATGAGAAAGGCCGTCCGCACTAGGGGAGCGATCTCGCGGAATTACTCGTCCGCCCCGGAGAGATACACGAGGTGGACGAGCTGGACCGCGCAGGGCTTCGAACCGGCCTCGCTGAGGCCTAGAGGTCGCGGAATCTGTTGATCTTGTCAAGGTGGGTGGCGCGCAGCTCGGGATCGCGGACCCCGAGGCCGTCCTGCGGTGCAAGCGCGAGCACGCCGACCTTGCCCTGGTGCGCGTTGCGGTGCACGTCGTACGCGGCCTGACCGGTGTCGGCGAGGGCATAGGTCTTGCTCAGCGTCGGGTGGACCTTGCCGCGCTGGATCAGCTTGTTGGCCTCCCATGCCTCGCGGTAGTTGGCGAAGTGCGAGCCCACGATGCGCTTGAGATTCATCCAGAGGAACCTGTTGTCGTACTCGTGCATGTAGCCCGAGGTTGAAGCGCAGGTCACGATCGTGCCGCCCTTGCGTGCGACGTAGACCGAGGCCCCGAACGTCTCGCGCCCAGGGTGTTCGAAGACGATGTCGACGTCGTCACCGCCCGTGAGGGCTCGGATATCGGCTCCGAGGCGGCGCCATTCCTTTTGGTCCTGGGTGTTCTCGTCCTTCCAGAACTTGTACCCGTTGGCGCTGCGATCGATGATCAGCTCGGCGCCCATCCGGCGACAGATCTCGGCCTTCTCGGGGCTGGAGACAACGCAGATCGGCGTGGCACCGCCATTGAGTGCCATTTGCGTGGCGTAGGAGCCCAGGCCACCCGAGGCCCCCCAGATCAGGACGGAATCGCCCTGCTTCATGCCGGCGCCGTTGCGCGAGACAAGTTGGCGGTAGGCCGTGGAATTGACCAGCCCTGGGACTGCGGCTTCCTCCCAGGTCAGGTGCGGAGACTTGTGGAGCAACTGATTGGCCTTGACCAGGGCGATCTCGGCGAGGCCGCCGAAGTTGGTCTCGAAACCCCAGATGCGCTGTTCGGGGTCGAGCATCGTGTCGTTGTGGCCGAGGGGGCTCTCGAGCTCGACGGAGAGGCAGTGGGCGACGACCTCGTCGCCGGGCTTCCAGGTGTGCACACCTGGGCCCGTCCGCAGCACAACACCTGAGAGATCCGATCCCACCACGTGATACGGGAGATCGTGGCGCTTGGCCAACGGGTTGGTGCGGCCATATCGCTCGAGGAACCCGAAGGTGGACACTGGCTCGAAGATCGATGACCAAACCGTGTTGTAGTTCACCGAACTGGCCATGACCGCGACGAGCGCCTCGCCGGGTCCGAGCTCGGGAACCGGGACGTCGTCGAGGTGGAGAGCCTTGCGCGGGTCCTTCTCGCGGGTCGTGAGCCCCTCGAACATCTTCTCCTCGTCCTTGTGCACCGTGATGGCGCGGTAGGACTCAGGGATCTCGAGAGCCGCGAAGTCGTCAGCGGTCGCGTTGTCGGACAGGATCGCACTGAGGATGTTCTTCACGTCGGCCTCCGGGGTCGGCGCTGCGGCCGTGCGGCTCGCGGCTTCAGTGGACGACGCTACCGGTGCGGGTCGCGAGCCCTGTCACCCGCCACCCCCGATGCACGGCAGGGCGGGGAGGCGGGTTGAGCGATCAGTGTGCGTCGGATGCAGGCTCGACGAGTTCGACCAGAACGCCGCCGCAGTCCTTGGGGTGTACGAAATTCACCCGCGACCCGGCTGTGCCGCGTTTGGGGGTGTCGTAGAGCAGGCGCAACCCGGCGTCGCGGAGGCGTTGACCGGCCACCTCGACATCGACGACGCGGAATGCGACCTGCTGGATCCCCTCGCCGTTGCGCTCGAGGAACTTGCCGATGGGTGAGTCCGGTCGCAGTGGTGCGAGGAGCTGGATGCAGGAGTCACCGATGCCGAGCATCGCCTCGCGCACCCCTTGCTCCTCATTCGTCTCCTCGTGCAGCAGTGGCAGGCCGAAGGTGCGTCCGTAGAAGGCGATGGCCTCGTCAAGATCGCGCACGGCGAGGCCGACGTGATCTATGGCGGTGACGGCGGGTCCGAGGACCTCGGCAGGGCTGTGTGTGCTCACACAGGTATCGTGACAAACGCAGGAACGCGTTTCCACAGGAGGGTCCCAAGATGAGCGCCGAGAGTACCGTCATCGTCGCGGGGGCGCGTACCCCGATGGGCCGTCTCCTCGGGTCACTCAAGGACTTCTCGGCAGCAGACCTCGGTGGGGTGGCGATCAAGGCCGCTCTCGAGCGAGCCGGGGTCGCACCGACCCAGGTCGACTACGTGATCATGGGGCAGGTCATCCAGGCTGGGGCCGGTCAGATCACCGCCCGCCAGGCCGCGGTCAAGGGCGGCATCGCGATGGACGTGCCCGCCCTCACCATCAACAAGGTTTGCCTCTCGGGGCTCGACGCGATTGCGCTTGCCGACCAACTCATCCGAGCGGGGGAGTTCGAGATCGTCGTTGCAGGCGGCATGGAGTCCATGAGTCAGGCACCCCACCTGCTCCCGAGGTCGCGTGAGGGGTTCAAGTACGGCGATGTCACGCTGCAGGACTCCATGGCCTTCGATGCACTCACCTGCGCGTTCGACCAAGTCGGGATGGGGGTGTCGGCCGAGACGCACAACGGCCGCTACCCCGAGACCACCCGTGAGGCGCAGGACGCCTTTTCAGCGCGGTCCCACCAACTCGCGGCGCTCGCCCAGAAGAATGGGATCTTCGCCGAGGAGATCGCACCTGTCGAGATCCCGCAGCGTAAGGGCGACCCGATCGTCTTCTCCGACGACGAGGGAATCCGCGCCGGCACCACGGCCGAGACTCTCGCAAAACTCCGTCCGGCCTTCGCCAAGGACGGAACGATCACGGCGGGCTCCTCGTCTCAGATTTCCGACGGAGCGGCTGCGGTCGTGGTCATGCGCAAATCCAAGGCTGAGCAGCTCGGACTTACCTGGCTTGCGGAGATCGGTGCGCACGGTGTCGTCGCGGGCCCGGATGCCTCGCTGCACGAGCAGCCCGCGAACGCGATCCTTAGGGCGCTTGGGCGTGAGGGGCTTACCGCGTCCGACCTCGACCTCGTGGAGATCAACGAGGCGTTCGCCGCCGTGGGGATCGTGTCGGCGCGCAAGCTCGGGATCGACCCGGAGAAGGTGAACGTCAATGGGGGAGCGATCGCACTCGGTCACCCCGTCGGGATGAGCGGGGCGCGAATTGTCCTGCACCTGGCCCTCGAGCTTCGCCGACGTGGCGGCGGCATCGGCGCAGCGGCGCTGTGCGGCGGCGGCGGTCAGGGCGACGCGCTCGTCATCCGCGTCCCCTCGGCGTAGTAGTCCGCGCGTGACGGCAACCATCGACGTAGCCGGCCTGGTCGAGCGCGCCCGCAATGGAGAGCCGCGCGCCGTGGCGCGTCTGATCTCTTTCGTGGAGGACGCATCGCCCGCGATGCGTGAGGTGACGGCAGCACTGGCGCCGTTCTCGGGTCGCGCACATGTCATCGGGCTGACGGGTGCCCCAGGTGTGGGGAAGTCCACATCGACTTCCGCGTTGGTGGGCGCCTTCAGAGCCCGAGGGCTCAGAGTGGGTGTCCTGGCAGTCGACCCGTCGTCGCCGTTTTCCGGGGGTGCCTTGCTCGGTGATCGAGTGCGCATGCAGGAACATGCCACCGATTCCGGCGTCTTCATCAGATCCATGGCGTCGCGCGGCCACCTCGGCGGGCTCTCCTGGGCCACGCCGCAGGCGATTCGCGTGCTCGACGCGGCGGGCTTCGACATCGTGCTCGTGGAGACAGTTGGCGTCGGGCAGAGCGAAGTCGAGGTGGCGGGCGCTGCCGACACCGCCGTCGTGCTGCTGGCACCGGGCATGGGTGATGGCGTGCAGGCCGCGAAGGCAGGCATCCTGGAGATCGGCGATATTTTCGTGGTCAACAAGGCCGACCGCGACGGGGTTGAGGCAACGTTGCGCGAACTGCGCCACATGATCACGCTCGGCTCAGGGCCCAGATCCGGATCGGCCGACAATCCATGGAAGCCGCCGGTGCTCCGCACGGTCGCATCGCGTGGCGAGGGTGTTGCCGACGTCGTCGATGCGATCAGTTCCCATCGAGAATGGCTCGGGCACAGTGGGCAGCTTGCGGTTCGCCGCCATTCCCGCGCCCAAGGTGAGGTCGAGGCTATCGCCTTCGGAATCTTTCGCGAACGCATCGGTGACCTCAGCGGAGATGCTCGGTTGGAGTCGCTTGCACAACGTGTTGTCGACGGTGTCATCGATCCCTACGCGGCCGCAGATCTTCTGGTGGCCGGCCTCGCGCCCTGACATTCCCCGTGCGAAGGTTCCCGGGTGAAATCCTTTGATACTAAGGCGATCCGTTGGTTTGATCGCTGGAATGCATACGCTACGCTCGGCCGGTGACCCCCGAGGATTCTGTGCTCCGTGCGGCTGAGGCCGCGCTCGCCGACGGCGACGTTGTCACCGACTCGGATCGGCTTGAGAGTTACCGATTCGATCGCTCCACGGGCACCGAAGCCGGGGTTCCTTTCGCGGTTGCATTCCCTCGAACTACCGAGCAGGTGGCCGCACTCGTGGCCGCGGCCTATGAGCATCGGGTTCCGATCGTCCCCCGCGGCGCGGGGTCGGGGCTATCGGGGGGTTCGAATGCGATCGACGGAAGTCTCGTCGTCTGCGTCGAGCGGATGAACCAGGTTATCGGCGTCGATGTGGGCAACGGCTATGTCGAGACCCAGCCTGGCATCTTCAACCAGGATCTTCGCGAGCATGTTGCGGGCCACGGGATGTGGTACGCGCCGGATCCGGCGAGCAAGGACTTCTGCTCGATCGGAGGCAATGTCAACACCAACGCTGGTGGCCTTTGCTGCGTGAAGTACGGCGTCACTCGTGATGCCGTGATCGGCCTCGAGGTAGTCCTGGCCGACGGTCGCATCACCCGACTCGGACGGCGCACGATCAAGGGTGTTGCCGGATACGACCTCACAGGGCTCATGGTCGGCAGCGAGGGCACCCTCGGGATCGTGACGATGGCGCGCCTTCGCCTCCGACCACCGCCGGCGCCCCCTACCACCGCCGTTGCGGTATTCGCTGATATGGCCTCTGCTGGGAGGGCCGTCGAGGCGATCATGTCGGTCACGTCGCCGAGCCTGCTCGAGATGATGGACCGCACCACGCTGCGCGCAGTCGAGGCCTGGCGCCCGATGGGGCTAGACACCGAGGCTGCCGCGCTCCTGATCGCGCAGAGCGATCTCCCAGGTGCTGTGGGCGAGACGGAGGCCGATCGACTTCTCGCCGAGTGCGAGAAGGCGGGGGCCACGGAGTGCTTTCGGTCGGAGGACCCCGAGCAGGCCGACATGCTTCTTGGTGCGCGACGGATGGCGATTCCCGCGCTTGAGTCGATGGGTGATTGGCTGCTCGACGACGTCTCGGTACCGCGACGTCGCCTCGCCGAGGCAGTCGCGGCGATCGAACGCGTCTCGCAGGAGCGAGACGTCATGATCGGGACTTTCGGCCACGCAGGAGATGGAAATCTACACCCCACGATCGTCACCCCGCGCGGCGATCACGAGGCAGCCGCTCGAGCCATGCTGGCCTTCCACGACATTCTTGACGTGGCTCTCGCCCTCGACGGAACAGTCACGGGTGAGCATGGGGTGGGCCTGCTCAAGCGCGCAGCCCTCACCACTGAACTAGACCCCGTTGCGATCGATCTACATGGGCGCATTAAGCAGGCTCTCGACCCCCGAGGGATTTTCAACCCGGGAAAGGCCTTGCCGCGCTGGTGATCTCGGGCCCTGATCGGCGTAGCGCCTGAGCGGGCTAGGGCCGACCGGGGTCACGAGGCCGCCCGGTCGTGCGGGAGTTACGGGATTGCCGCCACTGTCTCGGTGACGGTTGGTCCCGGAACGGTCTCGGTCACCGTTGGTCCCGGAACGGTCTCGGTGGTGGTCGGGCCTGGGATGGTCTCGGTGGTGGTCGGGCCTGGAACGGTCTCGGTGGTGGCCGGGCCTGGAACGGTCTCGGTGGTGGTCGGACCTGGGGCTGTGGTGGTCGGCCCGATCGCGGTCTCGGTGGTCGTCGGCCCAGTCACGATCGTCGTGGTGGTGGGCCCGGGAATTGTGACCGGCACTCCCGATCGGTAGACCACGATCGGTGCACTCGTGCGCGTCACGGTGCGGACGATATTCGGGCCCGGCACTGTGATGGTGACAGGGACGCCGTTTCGGACGATCGTGGTGGTGACGCGCGGTCCGGGCACAGTCTCGGTCACCGTGACGACTGACACGCTCGGGTCTGGTGAGGGGGTGAATGAGGGGGTGCCGACGAAAACTTGATCATTGCCGCTCGCGCAGCCCGTCAGCGCAAGCGTGAGAAGGAACAGCGCAGTTTTGAGCATGGATCCCCCCATGTCTACTTGTCTTACCTGCAGTCCAGAGTGACACGCAAGAACGCGCCGTCGTGGGGGAATCGCGCCGTCGGATGGACGTCACCGCCGCCTTCAGTTGGATCTGCGCGATCCCTGTACGCCCAAGGCCATGTGGCCCATCGGAATTCGAGACCGAGGGGTTACATGCGTGTGCGCGTGGCCACGTGGGCTGCCAAGATGGGAGACGTGCAGCTGACGCCGTCCGAACGCGACAGGATCCTGCTGTTCACCGTGGCCGAGCTCGCGAGGGCCCGCAGGGCCCGGGGGTTGTTGCTCAACGTCCCCGAGGCAACCGCGCTGATCGCCGACGCGGTCGCGGAGGCGGCGCGCGATGGACGTCGCCATGAGGAGGCGCTCGCAATCGGGCGCTCACTCCTCGGACCCGAGGATGTACTTCCCGGCGTTGCGGACATTCTCGGCGACGTGAAAGTCGAGGCACTCTTCGACGACGGAACCCGACTTGTCGTCGTCCCCGATCCGATTGGCGGCGGCCATCTGGGTTCGCTTGCACCCGGCGCGATGGAAGCGCGCGATGTTGCGGTTGCCACCGCGGGCTCGGATTCCGGGCGCCACATCAGAGTCGACCTGAACGAAGTGGACGTGACGAACACGGCCGCCGTGCCCATCACCGTCACCAGCCACTTCCACTTCCTCGAGGTCAACCCAAGGCTGTCGTTCGACAGGGAAGCCACATACGGCCGCCACTTGGACGTGGCTGCGGGATCCACGGTCACGTTCGGGCCCGGTGAGACGCGCCGCGTTCGGCTAGCTCCCATCCGAGGCGAGCGAGTCGTCATCGGATTCGCTGGCCTGGTCGACGGTCCACTAGACGCCCCTGGTGCCCGCGAGCGCGCCCTGGAGTTCCTGCGCGCCACAGGATTCCTCGATTCGGCGGTACAGCCCCAGGGCGATCCCGAGGCTTCAGCCGCACGGGTGCGCGCCTATCTGGCCGATCATCCTGAGGTGTCACGGTGACCACCGACCGTCACGCGCAGCCACAGGTGTACGGGCCTCGCAGCGGCGACCGAATCCGTCTCGGCGATACCGGCCTGGTCGTCCAGGTCGAGAAGCACAGCCAGCCCGTCGATGACGAGTTCTTGCTCGGCTTCGGTAAGACAGGTCGCGACGGCATTGGTCTACGTGCGGTGACTAGCCGCCAGTCGTGCGATGTCGTCATCACGAACGTCCTCATCCTCGATGCGGTCCTCGGGGTCCGCACGGCGAGCATCGGGATTTCTGGCGGTCGCATCAGTGCCATTGGCCGTGCGGGCAATCCCGATACCGGCGACGGGATCGAGGTGATCGTGGGGACAGGGACCGTCGTCATCAACGGCGAAGGCCTGATTGCCACCGCCGGCGCGGTCGATACCCATGTGCATCTGCTGTCCCCGCGGGTGATGGAGGCCGCACTCGCATCCGGGGTCACGACCGTCATCGGACAGGAGTTCGGCCCGTTCTGGGGGGTTGGGGTGAATGCCGCAGGTCCGCTGCGCGCGGCATACGCGGCGTTCGACGCGTATCCGATCAATGTGGGGCTTCTGGGTCGAGGGTCAGCATCGCGGCGTGCCCCCATGATCGAGGGCATTGAGGCCGGGGTGTGCGGCTTCAAAGTTCACGAGGACACAGGTGCCCATCTGCGATCCCTGGACACCTGCCTGACCCTTGCCGAGGAGTTCGACGTCCAGGTCGCGGTGCACACGGACGGGCTCAATGAGGGGCTCTCGGTCCAGGACACGCTGGCGGTGTCCGACGGGCGGGTATTCCACGCCTTCCACGTCGAGGGGTGCGGCGGTGGCCACACACCGGATGTGCTGCGCCTGGCCGGGGTACCTCACGTGATCGCGTCGTCGACGAATCCCACCCTGCCTTTCGGGCGCGATGCAGTGGCCGAACACTTCGCGATGATCATGAATGTGCACGCACTCAAGGCAGACCTACCCGGTGACGCTGACATAGTGCGCGCACGGGTCAGAGCGGCCACGATGGCAGGGGAGAACGTCCTGCACGATCGCGGCGTCATCCCGATCACGTCGAGTGACGCCCAGGGCATGGGACGTGCGGGGGAGACCGTGCGTCGCACCTTCCAGCTCGCCGCGGTGCTCAAGCCCGTCGACGACGAGGCACCACACGACAACGAGCGCGTCCTTCGCTACCTCGCGAAGCTCACTGTGAATCCCGCACTCGCACACGGACTTTCGCATGAGGTCGGCTCCCTCCTTCCGGGTCTCATGGCCGACATCGTGTTGTGGTCACCGGCCTCGTTCGGCGCCAAGCCCTATCTCGTCCTCAAGTCCGGACTCCCCGCCTGGGGCACGGTCGGCGATCCCAATGCAGTGGTCGATAACGCCGAGCCCAGGCAGATCGCCGCCCAGTTCGGGGGTATCGGCGGCGCGGCTGTCGACCTTGCGGTGCTGTTCACCAATAGCGCCGCAGTCGAGTCCGGGGAGGATGTCTTCCCGACCCGTCGTCGCAGGGTTGCCGTGCGGGGATGCCGCGAGGTCAGGCTTTCCTCGATGGTGCGCCACCGCGCGAGCGCCCTCGTCGAGGTCGACCCGCTGGGCGCCGTGGTGCGACTCGATGGTGAGGCACTGTCGATGGACCCGGTTGATCGTGTGCCGCTGTCTCGCCTCTACTTCCTGTGACGATGGCTCCTGATACGGGTGCGTGACCCGCAACGTGCCTACGACCCCGGGGGCAGTGGCAGGATGAGGTTGTGAGCATGCCGATTCCGCCGTCCAAGGTCCCGATGCGCGGAGCCGTCGATCTTGCGGCGGTCGCCGCCGCACGACAGGCGCAGGCCGCCTCCCAGGAGCGGATAGCCTCGGGAGCTGTTCCACCCCCGGCGGCGCTGGTGATCGACGTCAACGAGGCCGACTTCCAGACTGCCGTCCTGGACCGTTCTTTCCAGGTGCCCGTTGTTGTCGACCTCTGGGCTGAATGGTGCCAACCGTGCAAGGCCCTCTCGCCCGTCCTCGAGCGACTCGCCGCCGAGGGCGCGGGGTCCTGGCTCCTGGCCAAGGTTGACGTCGATGCGAACCCGCGGGTCGCCCAGGCGTTCGATGTGCAGTCGATCCCCGCAGTATTCGCGGTGATCAAGGGTCAGCCGATGCCTCTGTTCCAGGGCGCGCTGCCGGAGGCCCAGGTGCGCGAGTACCTCGCTGAGTTGGTACGCGTTGCCACAGCCAACGGTGTCACTGGGATTGTGACCCCGGCGGGAGTCGTTGAGCCGGAGGCCGAAGGCGAGCCTGACGGCGACCCCGGGTTCGACGCGGCGTACGACGCGATCGAGGCGGGCGACTGGGACGCCGCAGAGAATGCCTACCGCGTCGTGCTCGCATCGACGCCCGGCGACGCGGATGCGATCGCGGGGCTGGCACAGGTCGCACTCCTGCGACGCACTGACGGGGTAGACCCCGCTGCCGCCGTAGCGGCCGCAGCGGCCGAGCCTGACTCTCTGCCTTCACAGGCACTTGCGGCGGATCTCGAGCTGCTCGGAGGCCAGGTCGACGAGGCGTTCGCTCGGATCATCGACCTGGTGAGACGGACATCGGGCGCCGAGCGCTCGGCCGCGCGAACCCACGTTCTTGGGCTGTTTGCCCTCGTCGGGGATTCCGATCCCCGCGTGGTGAAGGCCCGGATGTCACTGGCCAACGCGCTCTTCTGATACCGCCTGGCAGATCTTGCTCACGTCGCTGGATCGCGCGGCTTCGGATCGGGGGTGGCGATGCCGTCGAATGTGAAGTCCTCGTAGGACCGTTCGTCCTCGCGCGGCTCGATATGCGTGGTGACGTACGAGCCCTCGAGCACCTCGCGCACCTGTGCCTCGATCATCTCGACTAGATCGTGTGCACGTTGTACGGGCCACGCACCGGGGACCAAGACGTGGAACGTGACGAATCTGGTGCGCCCGCTCTCGCGGGTCTGGAGGCCGTGGAAGTCGACATCGTCGCTGCGATGGCGATCGAGCACCTCAGTCACGAGTGCAACGTCCTTGGGGGACAGCGCGGCGTCCAACAGCGAGGACGTCGACGAGACGACCAGCCGGGTGCCGGTGACAAGAATGTTCAACGCGACGGCGATGGCCACAATCGCGTCGAGGGGGAGCCAACCGGTGATGGCCACGAGGAGCACTCCGACAACCACCCCGACGGAGGTCCACACATCGGTCATGAGGTGCTTGCCGTCGGCGGTGAGGGTGGCTGATCTGTGCTGTCGGCCGACCCGGATCAGCAGCACCCCCACTGCGCTGTTGACGGCGGTGGCGACAAGCGAGATTGCCAGGCCGATCCCCAGGCTCTCGAGCGCTTGCGGGTGGATCAGGCGCTGGATGGCGGTCACGAGGATGACCGCAGCGGCGACAAAGATCATCAAGCCTTCGATGGCCGCGGAGAAGTACTCCGCCTTGCCGTGGCCGTAGTGGTGCTTCTCGTCGGCAGGTCGCGCCGCCACCGTGAGGGCAATGAGCGCGATGATCGCCGCGACGAGGTTGACCACCGACTCAGCGGCGTCGGACAGCAGGCCCACCGAGCCTGTGACGAGATAGGCGCCGGACTTCAGCGCGATCGTGACGAGCGCTGCCGCGATCGAGAGCCAGGCGTACTTCGCCAATTTTGGATGGGCCGGGAGGGGCGCGCGCGTGGTGTTCCCGCTCATCGCGCGCACGTCCTTCCTGTCGCCTCCGATTGTGTCAGAGGTGGGCGGGCAGTTGCTGGGTGATGCAATGAACGTTGCCCCCGCCGAGCAGGATCTCCCGTCCAGGCACGGTGATCACCTGGCGGTTGGGGAAGAGGTTCTCGTAGTTCGCGATCGCGGCCGCATCGTGCGGATCGTCGAACACGGGTAGTACGACGATTCCGTTCCCGATGTAGGAATTGACATAGGAGCCGGCGAGCCTCGCGCCCGCGACCCGCGGCTGAGATCCGGCGACGGCATCGACTCCGTTCGCCTCGGTCTCGGTGAGGGTGAGAGGGCCGGGCTGGTGGATCTTCACCACGGTGAGTGCGCGACCGGTGGCGTCCGTGGAGCGCTGCAGGACGTCAAGGGCCTCGGTCGAGCGCGCGTACTGCGGATCGTCGATATCGTCGGTCCAGGTCAGCATCACGACGCCCGGGGAGGCGAACCGCGCGAGGTTGTCGATGTGACCGTCCGTCTCGTCCAGGTACACGCCTCGTGGCAGCCAGATCACCTTCGAGGTTCCCAGATGGGAGTGCAGGAACTGCTCGATCTGATCCCGACTCAGGTGGGGGTTGCGGTTGGGATTGAGCAGGCATTCCTCGGTGGTGAGCACGGTTCCGACGCCGTCGACCTCGATTGACCCACCCTCGAGGATGAGGTCAGGCCGATAATGCGGCGTTCGCTCGAGATCGCAGATCGTCCGGCCGACGAGAGCATCAGCGTCCCAGGGAAAGTAGAGCCCGCCCAGGAGTCCGCCCCAGGCGTTGAAACCCCAGCACACACCTCGGATCTCGCCTGCAGGGTTCGTGACGAAAGTGGGCCCGGTGTCGCGCACCCATGCATCGTCCGTCGCCATCTCGACCAGGCGAACATGGGTGGGAAGCAGGCGCCTGGCGGAGTCGTGCTGTCGGGTGGAGACCAGCACCGTGACCGCTTCGGTAGTGGAGATCGCCTCGACGAGTGCTACCCACGCCTGTTGCGCAGGCGTCGCGCCCTCGCGCCAATTGTCGCTGCGCTCTGGCCAGATGAGGAAGCAGCCGGCATGAGCTGCCCACTCCGCAGGCATCGAGAACCCGTCCGCGGCGGGGGTTGAGGTGAGGCCCGAGGACATGGCGCCAGCGTGTCATGTTCACGAGCGACACGCAGGAGTCGCGGCCCGCCCTGCCACGTTCAGGGGGCCACGGGGTGTATAGTAATTGATTATTCAACTAATTGCCTCGACGCGAGGCACCCTCACCCCCCCGGAGAACCCGTGAACACGATCTTCCTGATCGCCCGCATCGCCTTTTCGGCGATGTTTCTCATCGGCGCGATCGGCCACCTCACCAAGGTCGATGCCATGGCTCAGTACGTCGAATACAAGAGTGCTCCCGGCGGCAAGGCCGGTGTGATCCTTTCCGGACTCGGGATCGGCATCGGCGGGCTTTCGGTGCTCCTAGGCATCTACGGGGACCTCGGCGCCCTTCTCATCGTCGTCATGGTGATCGGGATCAACGTGTTCATGCATGCGTTCTGGAAGGAAACCGACCCCACCACGCGCATGACCGAGATGACGGCATTCAACAAGAACATCGCGCTCATCGGCGGCGCGCTTGCCTTCTTCCTTCTCTTCGCCTCTGCCGGAGCCCATGTCGGCTGGACGATCACCGGACCGCTGTTCTCGCTCTGATCGACGGGCACCAACATGGGGCCCGGTCCACGAAGGACCGGGCCCCATGTTCGTGGTGAACGTCCCGAGCCCTCAGGCCGGCTGCAGCCAGAGCGCACCGAGCGGTGGCACCCTGATCAGGGCGGAGAACGGTCGGCCGTTCCAGGGAACGTGCTCTGCGACGACGGCCCCAAGGTTGCCGACGCCGGAACCCCCGTAGACCTCGGCGTCGGTGTTGAGGATCTCGTTCCAGGTTCCGCCGAACGGCAGCCCCACTCGGTAGTTTTCGTGGGGGCCGCCACCGAAGTTCGCGATGCAGGCGACGACCGAGGCGTCGTGCCCCCATCGCAGCCAGGACAGCGTGTTTCCGGCGGAGTCGTCAGCGTCGAGCCAGTCAAATCCGTCGGGTTCGTTATCGCGGCTCCATAGGGCCGGTGTCTTCCGATACACGCGGTTGAGGTCGGCGACGCATCTCTGGACGCCGAGATGATCGGCGTTCTCCAGCAGCCACCAGTCCAGGCCTCGTGATTCGCTCCACTCGGCGTACTGCCCGATCTCCGAGCCCATGAACAGCAGCTGCTTGCCGGGGTGGGCCCACATGAAGGCGAGGTAGGTGCGCACATTGGCCAGTTGCTGCCATCGGTCGCCGGGCATCTTGCCGATGAGGGATCCCTTGCCGTGCACGACCTCGTCATGGCTGATGGGCAGACAGAACCTCTCCGTCCAGGCGTACATGAGCGAGAAGGTCATCTCGCTGTGATGCCACTGACGGTGCACCGGTTCGCGTGTGACGTAGTGGAGGGTGTCGTTCATCCACCCCATGTTCCACTTCAGCCCGTAGCCGAGCCCGCCGAGGTCCGTGGGCGTGGTGACGCCGGGCCATGCGGTGGATTCCTCGGCGATCATGACGATGCCGGGTGAGCGCTTGTACGCGGTGGCGTTCGTCTCCTGGATGAAGGCCACTGCATCGAGATTCTCGCGCCCGCCATGGATATTCGGCGTCCACTCACCGTCCTCTCGCGCATAGTCCAGATAGAGCATGGAGGCCACGGCATCGACCCGTAGCCCATCGACATGGAACTCCTCGAGCCAGTAACAGGCATTCGCGACGAGGAAGTTGCGCACCTCGCGTCGGCCGAAGTCGAAGATGTAGGTGCCCCACTCTGGCTGCTCACCCCTACGCGGATCGGCATGCTCGTAGAGAGGCGTGCCGTCAAAACGTGCGAGTGCCCAGTCGTCCTTGGGGAAGTGCCCGGGCACCCAGTCGAGGATCACCCCGATCCCTGCCTGATGCAGCCGGTCGATGAGGTGACGGAACTCGTCCGGGGAGCCGAACCGCGACGTGGGGGCGTAGTACGACGTGACCTGGTAACCCCAACTGGGCACGTAGGGGTGCTCCATAACGGGCATCAGTTCGACATGCGTGAAGCCGAGTTCGGTGACGTACGAGGTGAGTTCGTCGGCGAGCCGCAAGTAGTCGAGCCCTGGTCGCCACGAGCCCAGATGAACTTCGTACGTGGACATCGCGGAGTTCCCCACATCGCGGCTCGCGCGGGCATCGAGCCATGCGGAGTCACCCCATGAGTACGTCGAGGTGTACACGACCGACGCGGTGGCCGGAGGGATTTCGGTGTGCCGCGCGAGGGGGTCGGCCTTGGTGCGCCACGTGCCGTCACGCCCCAGAACGTCGAACTTGTACCGAGCGCCGGCGGTGAGCCCCGGCATGAAGAGTTCCCACACGCCGCTCGAGCCCAGTGAGCGCAAGGGGCTGCCGGTGCCGTCCCAATGATTGACGTCACCCACGAGGCGTACACCCTGGGCCGCGGGTGCCCAGACCGCGAAAGATGTGCCGCGGACCTCGTCGAACTCTGAGTCGTAGCGGTGCTCGTGAGCCCCGAGCACCGTCCAGAGACTCTCGTGTCGTCCTTCGGAAATCAGGTGCAGATCGATCTCTCCGAGGGTGGGCAGGAACCGGTAGGGGTCGTCGACCAGTAGCGGTTCGCCGTCGTAGGTGACCTCGAGGCGATAGTCGGGGATCTCGGTGACGCCCAGGGTTCCAGCGAACACACCCCTGTGCTCGTGGGTGAGGGCGTGTCGCAACTCGCCTTCGGGGGTGCGGCTGACGACGGTGACGGAGGTGGCCAACGGCCGGAGCGCCCGGACGGTAACGGCTCCCTCGTGCAGGTGCGGCCCCAGGATCGAGTGCGGATCATGATGGCGACCCTCGACCATGCGGTCGAGTTCGGCAGTGGCGACGGGTGCGACGGGTGCGAGCCGGGCGGCCATCTCAGAAGTCCCCGCGCCCTATGTGAACCACATGGGCCACATGGTCGTGCGGGTCGAGTCGGACGTACGGTGACTGACCCCAGACCCATGTCTCGCCGCTGGCGAGGTCGCGTGCGGCGAACTTCTCGCCCCATTCGAGACCGAGCGCGGGCAGGTCGAGATCAAGCAGAGCCTCGCGGGCTCCATAGGGGTCGAGCGTGCAGACGACGAGGATCACGTCGTCGCCCTGACGCTTGCTGTAGACGATGATCTTGTCGTTGTCGCTCGCATGGAAGTGGAGGTTGCGCAGGCGACGCAGTGCCGGATGCTCGGAGCGCCACTGGTTCAGACGGGTGAGGTAAGGCGCGAGGGACGCACCCGAATCCGCCGCAGCGTCCCAGTCGCGGGGGCGGTACTCGTACTTCTCAGAGTCGACGTACTCCTCGCTACCGGGCTTCGCCGCGACATGCTCGAAGAGCTCGAAACCTGAGTACACACCCCATGTCGGCGAGAGCGTGGCAGCGAGCGTTGCTCGGATCGCGAACGACGCCGGACCGCCGTACTGCAGGTAGGCGTGAAGGATGTCGGGCGTATTGACGAACAGGTTGGGTCGCATCGAGGCGGCCAGTGGCCCTGAGAGCTCACGCGAGTAGGCCTCGATTTCGGCCTTGTCGTTGCGCCAGGTGAAGTAGGTGTAGGACTGCTGAAACCCGATCTCGCCGAGCAGACGCATCATGGCCGGCCGGGTGAACGCCTCGGCAAGGAACACGACGTCGGGGTCCGACGCATTGACGGTGGCGATCAGCCGCTCCCAGAACGCCACCGGCTTCGTGTGCGGATTGTCGACGCGGAAGATCCTGACACCGCAGCCGATCCAGTGGCGCACGACGCGAAGAACCTCGACGAAGATCCCGTCAGGGTCATCTTCGAAGTAGAGCGGATAGATGTCCTGGTACTTCTTGGGCGGGTTCTCCGCATAGGCGATCGTGCCGTCGGCGCGATGGAGGAACCAGTCGGGATGCTCGCTGACCCAGGGGTGGTCCGGGGCGCACTGCAGTGCGAGGTCGAGTGCCACCTCGAGCCCGAGATTGCCTGCGCGAGTGACGAAGGCGCGGAAGTCGTCCATGGTGCCCAAGTCGGGGTGGACGCTGTCATGCCCACCTTCCGTCGATCCGATCGCCCACGGTGATCCCGGGTCGTCGGGTCCTGGTGTGAGCGTGTTGTTCGGGCCTTTGCGGTGCATTCGGCCGATGGGGTGGATCGGGGGGAGGTAGACGACGTCGAAGCCCATCGAGGCGATGGCGGGAAGTCGCTCGGCGGCGGTGAGGAAGGTGCCTGATCGCTGTGGATCGAGGGTGGCACCTTCCGAGCGCGGGAAGAACTCGTACCAGCTGCCGACGAGCGCGCGCTCGCGTTCGACGAGCAACGGGAAAGTGCCGGATTCCGTCACGTTCTCGCGCAGCGGATGACGCTGGAGGATCTCGGTCACGGCGGGATCAAGGACGACGGCCAGCCGCGCGGGAGCCGGACGGCGAACGTCGCGCAGTGCAGCGATCGCGGCTTTGACGGGTGCACGACCTGCGCCGCGGGGGAGTCCGCCCAGTGCCCGGTCGAGGATGATCGCGCCCTCGCGCAGTTCGAGCTCGGTATCGATATCCGCGGCAATCATGATGAGCGCGCGCTGTCGCCAGGTCGTGACGGGATCTCCCCACGCCTCGATCGTGAACGTCCACGCCCCGATCGCGTCGGCGGTGACCTCGGCTTCCCAGAGGTCGACGTCGACCGGTCGCATGGGAGTGGCCCTCACCAGCCCGTCGGGCCCGCGTAGGACGACGGTTGCGGCGACGGCGTCATGGCCCTCGCGGAAGACGTTGGCGCTGATCACGATCGCCTCGCCCACCACGGCCTTGACCGGTCGGGTGCCGAGGGCGATGACGGGCGCGATGTCCTCAATCGCGTAGCGGCCGATGCTCGCGGGCCTTATCGGGAGTGGACGCACTCGCTTACTCGAGGGCGTGACGTTCTTAGCCGCGCTTGCCGTGGCCGGGGCGGGCTCGCTGGACGCTCTGCGTGTCGTGGGAGGCATCGCGGATCAGCGTACCGAGGTAGGCCCGATGGCGTGCGTGATGTCAGGCACGGACTCGCCCGGCCTGCCCCCGCGTCACGTTCGCGCTCGGCCCGCTTCGCGATCGAGCCCGAGCGCCGCATCGTCCCCCTGCGCCGCCTAGGGTTAGGAGAGTGAGAGCGATTAGAAGATTCACCGTCCGCACCGTCCTCCCTGAGCCGATCGAGGCACTCGACTCGATCGTGACGAATCTTCGGTGGTCCTGGCACCCCGAGACCCAGGATCTCTTCGCCCGCATAGACCCGGCGCTGTGGGACGAGGTCGGGCATGACCCCGTCCGGCTCTTGGGCGAGGTCCCCTCGCAACGCTGGGCCGAGTTGGTCGCCGATCCGGACTTCGTCGCGCATGTGCGCTGGATCGCGGACGGGCTCACGCACTACCTCACCGGCGACCGTTGGTACCAGTCGCTCGGCGCGGACGCGCCGACCTCAATCGCCTACTTCTCGCCAGAGTTCGGCATCACCGAGGTGCTGCCCCAGTACTCGGGAGGGCTGGGCATCCTCGCGGGCGACCACCTGAAGTCCGCGAGCGATCTCGGAGTTCCGATCATCGGCGTCGGCCTGTTCTACCGGGCGGGCTACTTCCGTCAGTCGCTCTCTCGTGACGGCTGGCAGCAGGAGACCTATCCCGTACTCGACCCCGACGGTCTGCCGTTGTCCCTGCTGCGTGAGCCCGACGGCGCACCGGTTGTAATCGAGGTGGGGCTTCCCGGCGGTCGGCCGCTGCGCGCACATGTGTGGCGCGCCGATGTCGGACGCGTCCCGCTGCTCATGCTCGACTCCGATGTCGAGGGCAACGATGCCGCTGAACGTGAGGTCACCGACCGGCTCTACGGCGGCGGGGGTGAGCACCGGCTCCAGCAGGAACTGCTCCTCGGCGTCGGCGGGGTTCGCGCGGTACGGGCCTTCTGCCGCATCACCGGTGCGCCGGAACCGGAGGTGTTCCACACCAATGAGGGGCACGCCGGATTCCAGGGTCTCGAGCGTATTCGCGAGCTCGTGCAGTCACAGGACCTCACGTTCGACGAGGCACTTCAGGCTGCCCGCGCAGGCACCGTGTTCACCACGCACACTCCTGTGCCGGCTGGCATTGACCGATTCCCCCGCGACCTCATCAGCCAGTACTTCGGTGGAAACAATGCTGTCGCGGGGGTGCCCGTAGAACGGGTTCTCGCCCTTGGCGCCGAGGACTACGACGACGGCGACCCCACCGTGTTCAACATGGCCGTGATGGGCCTGCGTCTGGGCCAACGTGCCAACGGGGTGAGCCTGCTCCACGGCTCGGTGAGCCGAGGCATGTTCGCCGGGCTCTGGTCGGGTTTCGACACCGACGAGGTGCCGATCGGGTCGATCACCAATGGGGTGCACGCGGCTACCTGGGTCGCGCGCGAGATCCGCGACTTGCTCGCGGCACAGGTTGGGCAGGATCGAGCCGAGGAGAATGAGGGCTGGGAGTCGGCGAGGGGTATCCCGGCCGCTGACCTCTGGCGCACCAAGCGCGTTCTGCGCGAGCGCCTCGTCCGCGACGTCCGCAGTCGGCTCCGTGCGTCTTGGGTACAGCGGGGTGCCTCCGACGCCGAACTTGGCTGGGTCGAGGGCGTGCTTGACCCGGACGTCCTCACCATCGGGTTCGCCCGCCGTGTCCCGTCCTACAAGCGCCTCACGCTGATGCTCAGCGACCCGCAGCGACTCAGGGCCATGCTTCTGCACCCGACTCGCCCAGTGCAGTTGGTCATCGCGGGCAAGTCGCATCCGGCCGATGACGGCGGAAAGCGCCTGATCCAGCAACTCGTGCAGTTCGCCGACGACGCCGATGTTCGTCATCGCATCGTCTTTCTGCCCGACTACGACATCGGCATGGCCCGGCTGCTGTATCCCGGTTGCGATGTGTGGCTCAACAACCCGCTGCGCCCACTTGAGGCCTGTGGCACTTCTGGCATGAAGGCCGCGCTGAACGGCGGCCTGAATCTCTCGATCCTCGACGGCTGGTGGGATGAGTGGTTCGACGGCGAGAACGGCTGGGCCATCCCCACGGCCGACGGCGTCGTCGACTCCGATCACCGCGACGATCTCGAGGCTGCGGCACTCTATGACCTGATCGAGAAGAGTGTCGCGACGCGCTACTACGACACCGATTCTGAGGGTCTGCCCATCAGGTGGATCACGATGTTGCAGCACACCTTGTCGACCCTTGGTCCGAAGGTGCTCGCATCGCGCATGGTCCGTGACTACGTGCAGAAGCTCTATGCGCCGTCGGCGATCTCCTCGCGGGCAGTGCTGGCGTCGAAGGCGTCGCTCGCGCGTGAGCTTGCTGCCTACGCCGCGCAGGTGCGCGCCGCCTGGCCTGGGGTTCGCGTAGAGCACGTCGAGACTTCGGGTGTGGGCGACTCCCCAGAGCGGGGAACGGCCCTGTCGGTCACTGCCTATGTAGCCCTCGGTGAGCTCGGGGTCGACGACGTCCTCGTGCAGCTCGCAAGTGGCAGGGTCGACCACAACGACCGGATCGTCGATCCCGATCTCGTGGCCCTTGCCGCTGTGGAGTCCTACGAGGGCAATCGCTGGCGGTTCGAGACCACGCTGACCCTCCATGACACGGGGCCTTTCGGGTACACCGTGCGCGTGCTCCCTGACCATGCAGGACTCAGCGACCCGGCTGAGCTCGGACTGCAGGTCCTGCCCACCACCGCGGGTGCGGGTAGCGACTGACCCGCCGATCGCGTCTTACGATCCGACACTCGCCTCGACGCGGAACAGGGTCACCGAGCGTGCGGCGACCGCGGTGACACTGCCGACTCGCGCCCCGGGCCCGCTCGTCCGGGGCCGAGGCAGGTCGGTGTCGATGAGCCGTTGGTAGATCTCGCCATACGGGGTGGGCGGCAAGGTCACGTCCACGTCGGTGCTGGCGCGGTTCAACACGAGCAGGAAGGCTGAGTCCCGCAGCGGCCGACCGTCGAAGTCGCGGATCGCCAGTTCTCCCGACAGCGCCATCACCAGGGTGCCGGTGCCGGGATCGTGCCACTCGGCGTCGGTCATCGCGCTGCCGTCTGGTCGTAGCCAGGCGAGATCGGCAGGCCTGCCGTCGGGTGTCGGCCGGCCGTCGAAGAACTCGGTCTGCCGCAATGCGGGATGGGCCCTCCGGACGTTGAGCAGCGCGGTGGTCCATCGGAGGGTGTCGCGCTGCCAATCTTCGAGATCCCACGTGAGCCAGGAGATCTCGTTGTCCTGGCAGTAGGGGTTGTTGTTGCCGCGCTGGGTGTGCCCGATCTCGTCGCCCATGAGGAGCATGGGGGTACCCGTCGACAGTAGGAGAGTGGCCAGCATCGCACGTGCAGTTTTCAGTCGAGCTGACGTGATGCCGGCGTCGTCGGTGTCGCCCTCGGCACCGTGGTTCCAGGACCGGTTGTTGTCGCTGCCGTCGCGGTTGTCCTCGGCGTTTGCCTCATTGTGCTTGTGGTCGTAGGACACCAGGTCGCGCATGGTGAACCCGTCGTGGGCGGTGACGAAGTTCACCGAGGCTGCTGGCGACCGGCCCGAGAAGACGTCCTGTGACCCGGTGAGTCGCCAGCCCAGCTCGGCCGGGGCCTCGGGGGTGAACGGCCCCGCGCGCCAGAAGGAACGAACATCATCCCGAAAGGCGTCGTTCCACTCGGCCCACGGGGATCCGAACATGCCGAGCCGGTAGCCGCCGTCGCCGACATCCCAGGGCTCGGCGATCAGCTTGACCTGGCGCAGTATCGGGTCCTGGTGTACGGCGGCGAGGAACGGTGAGCGCTCGTCGACCTCGGTGCGTTCGCGGGTGAGCGATGTGGCCAGGTCAAACCTGAACCCGTCGACGTGCATCTCGGTGACCCAGTAGCGCAGAGAGTCCATGACCAACCGCAGTACATCGAGATCTCCCACGTCGAGTGTGTTGCCACAGCCGGTGGTGTCGACGTAGCTCGCGTCCTCCGAGAGCTTGTAGTGATCGCGCTCGCCCAGGCCTCGAAACATCAGCGACGGGCCGTCCGCTCCGCTCTCACACGTGTGGTTGTAGACCACGTCGAGGATGACCTCGATGCCCGCGGCATGAAGTGCCTTCACCATCGCCTTGAATTCCCCGACCTGTCCACCCGGGGTCTTGTCCGCGGCGTATCCGGCTTGGGGGGCGAAGTACCCCAGGGTGCTGTAGCCCCAGTAGTTGCGCAGGCCTCGCTCTGCGAGGGGATGCTCGGTGACGGCGTGGTGCACGGGGAGCAGCTCTACGGCCGTGACACCGAGCGAGACCAAGTGGTCGATCGCCGCCGGCTGGGCTAGGCCGGCATAGGTGCCCCGGAGATGCTCGGGAATGGCGGGGTGCAGCGCCGTGTAGCCCTTCACGTGTAGTTCGTAGATGACCGTCTCGGCCCAGGACGTCGCGGGTGGTTCGTCGTCGGCCCAGTCGAAGTCGTCGACGACGACGACCCCACGGGGCACCAGCGCAGCACTGTCGCGCTGATCAGGAACGTTCGCGGACTCAGCGCTTCCAGGTCGCAGTGCATCCGACCACGTGACCTCGCCGTCGATCGCACGCGCGTAGGGGTCCACGAGTAGCTTCATCGGGTTGAAGCGGAGGCCGTGCTCCGGATCCCATGGGCCGTGGGCGCGGAGCCCATAGCGAGTGCCGATCTCGACGCCGGGAATGAACCCGTGGTGGACGCCGTGGCTTCGGGCTTCGAGTGGCACGCGGATCTCGTGGTCCCCGAGGAACAGGCAGGCCTCGATCAGGGTTGCGGACGGTGCGCGCACCGCGAGATTGAGTCCTTCCGCGGTCCAGGTGGCACCGAGGGGCGAGGCGACCCCGGGAGGGCGAATGACGGCATCGGACGCGAGGTCGTCCGGTTCCATGCTCGTGTGCTCCTGCTCGTGTGGTCGTTGCGGACGTGGTGTCCGGTTTCGCTGGTGTGCCGAGTCTGCCCTGATCTACGTGGCTGTGTCGGCACAAGGTCCTACTGGCAGGCCGTGCGGGTCCGGAAGGGCAGGCCCCCAGTGCGTCGATAGGCTCATCCGGATCCGTCCCCACCGGGGGAGCGTCGCCGTGGCCATTGCGCCGAGGAGGTTGCCATGAGTGAGTTCGTGCGTCTCGAGGTCGAGGACGGGGTTGGCACCATCAGGCTCGACCGTCCTCCGATGAACGCGTTGTCCGCCCAGGTGCAGGACGAGATCCGCGCGGCGGCCCAAGAGGCCACGGCCCGCTCCGATATCGGCGCCGTCGTCGTCTATGGCGGTCCGAAGGTTTTCGCCGCGGGGGCCGACGTCAAGGAGATGGCGGCATGGTCCTACCAGCAGATGGTCGATCGTTCGGCCTCCCTTCAGGCCTCCTTCACGGCGGTCGCTCACATCCCCAAGCCCACAATCGCAGCTATCACCGGCTATGCGCTCGGCGGTGGATGTGAGCTCGCACTGTGCTGCGACCTGCGCGTGGCCGGTGAGAATGCCAAGCTCGGCCAGCCAGAAATCCTCCTCGGTGTCATCCCCGGTGCCGGTGGCACGCAGCGCCTTCCGCGACTCGTGGGCCCGTCCCGGGCCAAGGAACTCATCTTCACCGGCCGTTTCGTCGGCGCCGAGGAGGCACTGCGCATCGGCCTCGTCGACATGGTGGTTGCCCCCGATGACGTCTACACCGAGGCGGCGGCCCTGGCGCGACGACTCGCCTCCGGCCCGTCCTATGCCCTCCGCGCCGCGAAGGAGGCCATCGACCGTGGTCTGGAGGTGGACCTCGGCACGGGGCTGGAGATCGAGCGTGTTCAGTTCGCCGCACTATTCGCCACGGCGGACCGCACGATTGGCATGAACTCCTTCATCGAGCACGGCCCCGGAAAGGCCGAGTTCGTCGGGGGCTGAGCCTGCCCGGCATCCGTTCGTCACCGGGTCCCACGGCTCTCCCGGTGGGAGAATGAAGGTGCGGAGGGAGGTGATGAGGATGACATCTGACTGGATGCCCAACGTGCGGCACGACACTCGGGTGCGCCCGGCCGTCGCCGGATCCGGCGCGGTGAGGTTGGCGCGCACGTTGCGACCGCAGGAGAGCAGGGCCCGTCACTGGACCTTGCACCGCAAGACGCAGAGAAGCACCCGCGTGCGGCACGCCTATCACGGTTGAGTGAGCCGTTCCGCGGGAACGCGTCGAGGAGCGTGAGGGGGTTTCGACCATGACGACGTTGGTGAAGAGCGATCGGCTGAGTCTTCCGGACCTGCTCTGGTCCGCGTGGCCGTTCGGTGGTGTGGGGGTTGAGTTCCCGAATCGCGAGGCTATCGCGATGCGGGTGGAGGAGTTCGTGGACGGCGAGACGCTCGTCGTGCGCGCTGAGGTGCCCGGTGTCGACCCGGAGAAGGACGTCGACATCACGGTCTCCGACGGACGTCTCATCGTGACGGCCGAGCGCCGAGAGGCGAGACACCATGGCGAGGTGGGCAAGCCTGGCTACCGGTCGGAGTTCCGCTACGGCTCCTACCGGCGGACCTTGTCTCTGCCGGAGCACGTGAGCCCTGAGGAGATCAAGGCCACGTACGACCACGGCATCCTCGAAGTGCGCATGCCGCTCGGTGCCGAGCCGCCTGCGGCACACAAGATCCCCGTGACCACCGTCTGAGGTCCTGGATCTGGCGATGTCCGCTGCCCAGTGCGGGCCCCCGGGGAATTGTCCCGGGGGCCCGTCTGCAGCGGCCGGTCCTGGAGCACCTCGTGAGCGCCCGGATCTCCCTCCCGCGGGTGTTCACAACGGGCGACGCCATGGGTACGGTCAGAGCGACCCTCACCCTGTGACCCCAGGAGCATCTCTGTGTCCCGCGTGCCTAACGTGACGTCAGTACCTCAGGAGATCGCCGAGGCCATCGTGCTTCCGGGCGGCTATGGCGATATGGAGGGAGTGGTCTTCCCGGCATGCGATTGGCTGCGGGCGAACGCACCGATCGCACAGGTGGAGGTCGAGGGCCACGACCGGGTGTGGTTGATCTCCAAGCACCAGCACAACAAGGAGATTCTCCGCGACGCGGCGACCTTCCTCAGCGAGCCCAACAACCACTTCCTCACAACCACCGCGGGCGACGACTATCTCCGCTCGATCCTGGGTGGCACCACCAAGGTCATCGACAACCTCACGCCGATGGATGGGGAGGACCATCGCGGACACCGAGCGGCCCAGGCCGAGGCATTCTCGATCGAGGCGATCCGCAAGTACGAGCCGCGGTTCCGAGAGTTGGCGACCAAGAGCGTCGATCGGTTCTTGGCCGCTGGCGGCGAGTGCGATGCCGTAGCGACCCTGGCGCAGAACTTCCCGCTCGAGGTCGTCATGGAGATGATCTCCGTACCCGAGTCCGACTTTGCCCTCATGCACAAGATGACACAGGAGACATTCGGGGGAGACGACCCGGACATCGTGAGCGAGAGCGACGCCGACATGTCCCCGGAGACGTTGGCACGCCTGTGGCAGGAGTCGGCCCAGTACTTCTACGACTATTTCGAGGACATGCGTGTCGAGCGGCTGCGTTGCCCGATCGACGACCTCAGCAGTGCGATCGTCAACGGCCGGATGCCGGACGGCGAGTTGATGTCCCCGCTGAGGCAGAACCACATGCTCTCCTCCATCGCCCTCGCGGGACACGACACCGTGAGTTCCGCGATAGCCGGGGGAATCCACGGGCTCGCAACCCATCCAGACCAGCTCGCCCTGGCGCGCCAGGATCCCTCGCTCATCCCGGGTCTGGTCGACGAGGCGCTGCGCTGGTCGATCCCGGCGAAGCACTTCATGCGTACCGCCGGCAGGGATGTCGACTTCCACGGCCAGCAGATCAAAGCCGGGGATCGGATCATGTGCCTGTTCGTGTCGGCCAACCGCGACGAGGACGTCTTCCCCGACCCCTACCGCTTCGATATCACCCGTAAACCCAACCCGCAGTTGTCCTTCAGCTTCGGACCGCACATCTGCCTCGGGCTTCACGTGACGAAGATCGAGATGAAGGCGCTGTATGCCGAGCTGGTGTCACGCATCACCTCACTTGAACTCGCGGGCGAGCCGCGCCTGAAGTTGGGCAACTTCGTCACCGGCCTGAAGACCTTGCCCGTGCGCTACACGCCAGCCTGAGCGCCGAGTTTGCAGGCGTTCGGAGCGGATCAGCCCCGGTGCGCGGATCTCGGTCTCTCTCGGTAACATTGCCCTCACTAGTGTCCGGTGAGAACCCTCGTCGGACGCGTCGTCACTCGGGATCCCGTGCGTGGGCTGCCGACACGACCAGACTCCTC
>WLRQ01000012.1 GCA_009697815.1 Actinomycetota bacterium | reverse complement strand
CTCGCATCATCGAGCCGTCGTCGTTGACGAGTTCGCAGAGTGCACCCGACGGTGTCAGACCCGAGATCCGGGCGAGATCGAGGGCAGCCTCGGTGTGGCCCGGGCGACGAAGCACCCCGCCATCGAGCGCCCGCAGCGGGACGACATGGCCCGGGCGGGTGAGATCGCGAGGCCCGGTGGCCGGGTCGGCGAGCACTTTGATGGTGAAGGCGCGGTCCTCGGCCGAGATCCCGGTGGCCTTGACATCGCGAGCATCGACGGTGACGGCGTAGGCCGTTCCCTTGCGATCCTCGTTGACGGCCGTCATGGGAGGAAGCCCGAGCCGGTCGAGCTCATGGCCCGCCATGGCAACGCAGATGTAGCCACTCGTCCAGCGGATCATGAATCCCACGAGCTCAGAGGTCGCGTGCTGCGAGGCGAAGATCAGATCGCCCTCGTTCTCACGGTCCTCGTCGTCGACGACTACCACCGCGCGACCGGCCTTGATCGCCGTGATGGCGTCCTCAATCGAGTCCAGCCGGATGCCCACATGCTGGGCTGGCTTCTCGGTGGCCGTGAATTCCGGGGCCGTCATCAGATCCTCCACTGCATCATGCGTTCGACATACTTCGCGACCACGTCAACCTCGAGATTGACCGGATCGCCGATCTTCTTGCTCCCGAGAGTCGTGAGTTCGAGGGTGGTCGGAATGAGCGACACCGTGAAGCTGTCACGCTGTGCGTCGACAACAGTCAGGGAGACTCCGTCGACGGTGATCGACCCCTTCTCGACGACATAGCGTCCCAGTTCGCCCGGAAGGGAGATACTCACGATCTCCCAGTGCTGGCTCGGGATGCGTTCGAGGATCTCGCCCGTACCATCGACGTGACCTTGCACGAGGTGCCCGCCGAGCCGGGCCGCCAGGGTGACGGGCCGCTCGAGATTAACGGGCGAGCCGGTGCCCAGCGCACCCAGGCAGGAGCGGTCGAGGGTCTCCTGCATCACGTCGGCGGTGAACTCGCCGTCGGCGTGGGACACGACCGTGAGGCACACCCCGTTCACGGCGATCGAGGCCCCATGCACGGCGTCGCTCGTGACGAGCGCACCCCGAATGCGGAACCTCGCAGCATTCTCCAGAGGCTCGACCGCGACAACGCGGCCGAGCTCCTCGACGATGCCCGTGAACACGCCAGCCTCCCCTACTCGACCCGGAGTACCCGGGCATCGATCCGAACGTCTCCCCCGACCAGCGTGACCGCGGTGACCTGAAGTCGCAACGCGTCCGAGATGGTGGCCATGCCCGCCTCCGCCAACGCGACAGCACCCGCCCCCAGGAGCGCGGGTGCGACGTACCACCGCACGGCGTCGATGACGCCCGCCGAGACGAACGCCGATGCCAGGGTAGGCCCACCCTCGAGCAGTACATGTCGCGCACCCCGCTCGAACAGCGAATGCAGCACGTCGAGCGGGTCGTGCGAGCGCAATTGCAGGGTGGGAGCCGCGTCGTCGAGCACGCGGGCTCCCGCGGGGAGATCGCGCAGCCCCACGACCACGCGCATCGGCTGCCGAGCCGCGTGATCAACCTCGCCGCCAACACGAACGGCGAGGTGGGGGTCATCGGCGAGCACAGTTCCCGTTCCGACGATCACCGCATCGACCTCGGAGCGGATCCGGTGGACGTCCGCGCGCGCATCGGCCGAGGTGATCCATCGGCTCGAGCCGTCGGCGGCGGCGATGCGACCGTCGAGGGTCGTGGCTGCCTTCCAGGTGACGAACGGACGGCCGCGCGTGACCGCGAATGACCAGCGCTCATTGAGGGCAGTGGCCTCAGCGCTGAGCAGCCCGGCGACCACCTCGATCCCTGCCGCCCGCAGGGTGGCTGCTCCACCGGCTGCCAACGGATTGGGGTCGGACTGCGCGAACACGACGCGAGCAACGCCAGCCGCGATCAGCGCCTGAGTGCACGGCCCCGTGAGGCCGGTGTGGTCGCAGGGCTCGAGGGTGACGACGGCAGTCGATCCTCGCGCTGCATCACCGGCTCGGGAGAGGGCATCGACCTCGGCATGAGCGGTTCCGGCACCACGGTGGTAGCCCTCGGCGAAAACCGCGCCGTCGGGCGCCAGGAGCACACAACCAACGCGGGGGTTGGGCCCCTGCGGAACCCCGGGGGTAGCCGCGAGCACGAGTGCGCGGCGCATCGCGTCGCTCTCGCGGTCGGTCCGGGACATCTCTTCCGATTCACTGGGAGTAGTTCGTCGACTTTCCCTGCGTGATCGCTGGGCTACGGTCTGCGATCGGGGCCAGCCAGCGTGAGCCGTCGCCGCGAAGCCTACCTCCGAGCCCCCGTCACCCTGAGGTGTGAGAGCACCACCAACTGCTCGCAGTGGCACTCTCGGCCTGGGCGGCCAGCGCTCGCACCGCCTTCGCGGGGTCGGCCGCGCCGTAGACCGCCGAGCCCGCCACGAAAACGTCCGCGCCAGCCTCGGCGCAGATCTCGATCGTCTCCGCGGTGATTCCGCCGTCGACCTGGATCCAAAGATCGAGATCCCGACCTCGCGCGAGTTCGCGCGCACGGCGGATCTTGGGCACCACGACGTCCATGAACTTCTGTCCACCAAAGCCCGGCTCGACACTCATCACGAGCAACATGTCGATCTCCCCGAGCAGGTCGACGTAATCCTCCACCGGGGTGCCCGGCTTCAGCGCCGCACCGGCGCGTGCGCCTGCCGCTCGGATGGTGCGGGCCAAGGTCGCAGGGTTCGCTGCCGCCTCGACGTGGAAGGTCACCGAGCCGGCGCCGGCCTCGGCGTAAGCCGGCGCCCAGCGATCGGGGTCGTCGATCATCAGATGGCAGTCGACAGGGGTCGAGACCGCTTTCAGGAGTGACTCGACCACGGGCAGCCCGAGGGTCAGGTTGGGTACGAAGTGGTTATCCATGACATCGACGTGGAGCCAGTCCGCGGCCCCAGCGACCCGCTCGCAATCCTGCGCGAGACGAGCGAAGTCGGCCGAAAGGATACTTGGTGAAATCTGCACGCCCATGCTGCGGAACGGTATCTGGCCGGGGGCCGGACGTGGCGGGCGCCTCGCCAGCGCGTCGGCTACGACTCAGCGTACGCGGCGCAACAGCGCGAGGAACATCCCGTCAGTGCCGTGGATGTGAGGCCACAGACGAAGATCAGGACCCGCGCCGAGATCGGTCACCTCGGGAAGAAGTGGCCGGACATCGATCCGCTCGAGATCGCCGCGTCGCATGGCTGTCTCGACCACGACGTCGGTCTCGGCGACATGTGGCGAGCAGGTGGCGTAGCCCACGACTCCCCCGACCCGCACCGCCGCGATGGCGGAGAACAACAGCCTGGTCTGAAGATCGGCGAGCTCGGCGACATCAGATGGCTCGCGACGCCAACGGGACTCGGGTCGACGCCTGATCACGCCGAGACCCGTACACGGTGCGTCGAGCAGGACACGGTCGAACGCCCCCGGTCGCCAGGGCCCGGAGGTGGAGTCGGCAGCGACAGAAATGTGATGGCCGGGGGCCCCCGACAGGGACTGCGCCACCAGGCCAGCCCGGTGGGTGGCGCGATCAACGGCGACGAGCCGTGCGCCTCGCTCGTACCCGAGCCCCGCGAGGAGGGCGGCCTTCCCGCCGGGCCCAGCGGCCATGTCGAGCCATGCGGTGTCGGGCCCGTCGATGGGCGCTCTCGCCAAGGCCAGGGCGACGAGCTGGCTGCCTTCATCCTGCACCCCGACATCACCTGAGCGGACGGCGGCGAGATCGCCCGGAGCGCCGCCACCGAGGTGCACGGCATACGGCGACCACTGCCCACGTCGAGTGCCCTCAATCTCGAGGAGATCCTCCACATCAGCGCGCCCGGGGCGCGCTACCAGAGTGACGCCACCGGGCTCATTGTCGGCGGCGAGCAGTGCCTCGGTGTCCGCCCACGACGGGGCTCCCGACCATGTCGAGAGGGCATCGTGGAGAGCGTCGACGATCCATCGTGGATGAGACTGCGCCACCGCGAGATGGCCCGCCGGGTCGAGGTTGGGATCGGGCGCTACCCGCGAGATCCACTCGTCGAGATCGCGCTCGCCGACCCTGCGCAAGATGGCGTTGACGAACTTCGACCGTGCCTCGCCGCCGACAAGTCGGGCGAGCTGGACGGTCTCGCCGACCGCCGCGTGCGGTGGGGTGTTGAGAAAGAGGACTTGCTGAGCGCCCAGGCGCAGCACATCCAGGACCCCCGCGTCGACCTCGCCAATCGGGCGATCGCTGCACGAGGCGAGTACGGCGTCGATGAAACCGCGACGACGCAAGGTGCCGTAGGCAAGGGCGGTCGTGAAGGCCGCATCGCGACCGTGCAGCTCGGCCTCGGCCAGCACCTTCTGTGCGACGAGGTTGGCGTAGGCGGAGTCAGTGTCGACCGCACGCAGGATGTCGTAAGCCGCGAGACGACAGGGGTCAGTGGGGCGTCGGTCCGGTCGCCACTGCACCGGGCGGGTGCGGTGTCCGCGCGGACCGTCGACGCCGCGGGGGTCCTCGCTCACGTGAGCAACGTCTCGCCCGGTTCGGGTCGCGTTCCCCGCGCCCAATCGGCACCCGGCATCGCCTTCTTACCCTGGGGTCGAACATCGCCGAGGACTACCGCGTGTGACGCGGTTCCGACGCGCACACGGTGCTTCTCGACCGCGAGCTCACCGGGGGCGAGCGTGAGGTCATCGAGCAGCATCGTCACCGGTTCGAACTTGAGCCGCTCACCGCGGAAGGTCGACCAGGCTCCCGGCGCAGGAGTACAGGCGCGGATCTGTCGGTCGACCCGAATCGCAGGCTGCGCCCAGTCGATTCCCGCATCCGCAACAGTGATCTTGGGCGCCAGGGAGATGCCGTCACTGGGCTGCCGGGCCGCCGCCATGATCCCGTCGTCGAGAGCGTCCATCGTGGCGACGAGCAATCCGGCGCCGGAGGACGCGAGCCGCGTCAGCAGATCCCCGCTCGTGTCGCGAGGGCGGATGGACTCGGTGACCACGCCGAGCACCGGGCCCGTATCGAGCCCCTCCTCCAGGAGGAATGTCGACGCTCCCGTGATGTCGTCGCCGTGCCAGATCGCATGTTGCACGGGGGCGGCACCCCGCCAAGCCGGCAGCAGGGAGAAATGGAGGTTGACCCAGCCATGGCGCGGGATCCCCAGCGCCGCCTTCGGTACAAGGGCGCCATACGCGACCACCGGGCAACAGTCGGGAGCGATCTCCGCCAGCCGGGCGAGGAAATCGGGCTCACTAGGGCGCTGGGGCGTGAGGACCTCGATGCCGCGTTCCGCCGCGAGGGCCCCGACCGGTGACACCTGCAGAGAACGGCCGCGTCCGGCAGGGGCGTCGGGACGGGTGACGACGGCGACGACCTCGTGGCGAGACTCGAGGAGGGCAACCAAGGACTCCAGGGACACCTCGGGAGTGCCAGCGAACACCAGGCGCATCGACTACAGCCAGCGCGAGGAGATGCGGTGTGGTGAAAGCTTGACGTGGGGCTCAGGGTTGCCGAACCACTCGGTCTCGCGGATCGCGCGCATGGCTTCCTTGCGAGTCTCGACGTCGAGCCGATCGATGAACATGATGCCGTCGAGATGGTCGGTCTCGTGCTGGACGCAGCGGGCCAAGTGCTCGCCGCCCGTGACCGTGATGGGCTCACCGTGGACGTTGAAGCCCTTCGCGACCGCGCGACGTGACCGCGTGGTGGGGAAGGCGAGGTTCGGGATGGACATACATCCCTCCATGTCCTCCTCGGTCTCTTCCGAGAGGTCGAGGACGGGGTTGATCAGGTGCCCGATTTCGTCGTCGATGTCGTAGACGAAGACCCTGAGCGCAACCCCCAACTGAGGGGCGGCCAGACCAGCAGCGGGCGCCTCCAGCATGGTGTCGACGAGATCCTTCACGAGCTTGCGCAGTTCCTTGTCGAACGTGGAGACCGCCGCAGATGGGGTCGACAGCACCGGGTCGCCGAACAGGCGGATGGGCTTGACGGCCACGTGCGGCACTCCTTGCTCGAGGGAGGAATCGTCTCTCAGTCTACGGACATTGCGCGGGTCGGACGGCCCCCGGGCATTGAGTCCGATCAGCCGAGCACCACAGGGTCAACCCGGACGGTGAGGGCCCCGCCCTCTTTGCGCGCGCTGCGGATCGCCAGCGCCGCGCGAAGTGCACCCGAGAGTCCGGTCGACTCGCCCCGGGGCACGACGACGAGGGCGCGAACTCGGGTGTCCGGCTCGGCTCCGCGGCGGGCGCCCGCGACCCTCACCGGACCGAGCACCGTCGCCGATTCAGGTAGCCGCGCGTGGCCGAAGAAGTCGTCGACGTCCGACGGCAAACCGGTGATCTCGGCGACGCGCCAGGCCGGCGGAAGTCGCAACGCCTGGCGTTCGGCGAGTTCACGCGCGGCGAATCCCCCGGGGTCGTTGCGTACGATCGCCTGCACCGGAGCCAGGGAAGCATCAGCGAGGACCACCACGATGCCACCCGCGGCCGCCGGCCGCACGAGGCTGGACGCAGCCATCCAGCGCCGCACGGCCTCCTCCCCCGCACGCAGATCGGGTCGGTCGAGCATGACCCGACCATCGAGAAGTAGCGCGGCCGCGTAGCCACCAGCGGCCCAGGGCTCAGCCCCTGGTGTTGCGACCACGAGTGCCGGGGTGTCATCGACCTGGTCGAGAACTCCTTCACCACCCGGATCTCGGCCCGAAACCTTGACGGGCACACCGGGAAACGCGCGTCCGAGTTCTTCGGCGGTACGCCGCTCTCCCACGGACACAGCCCGGAGGCGCAGGCCACCGCATGAGGTGCAGGACCACACGGGGACGAACCGGCCGCACCATCCGCACACAGGGTGTGCGCGGCTGCCGCTGACACCGAGCGGTCCGTGGCAGTGCGAACACCTCGCGGGCTCGCGACAGGTTTGACATGAGAGAGCCGGAACGTAGCCGCGCCGCGGAACGACCACGAGGACAGGCCCCGACGCCAGTGCGGCCTTCGCCGCTTCCCAGGCGACATGTGGGAGGCGGGCACTGCGCGCCGCCTCATCGCGTGCCACGTCCAGATCAGATCCGATCGTGACCACTCGAGCACTCCGACGTCGCAGTTCGGCCCGGGGCAGCACCACCTCGCGGGCCCAGCCCGACGCGAGCAGCGAGGCCGCCTCGACCGAGCGCGAGGTCGAGCCGATCACCATCGCGGCCCCACCGCGCTCAGCCCGAAGCTCAAGCACCTCGCGGGCATGCCAGTACGGGGCGTGCGGCTCGGACAGACTGTCGTCGCCGTCATCCCAGAGGACGATCAGCCCGAGATCGCGCACCGGTGCGAAGACCGCAGCCCTCGTCCCGACCACGACCCGAACGAGGCCGCGCCGGATCTCAAGGAACGCGCGATAGCGCGCCGCCGGACCAAGATCAGCGGTGAGAACCCGGTGCTGGTCCGTTCCCAGGCGCTCGCGCAGTGCACGGGCGAGCCTGGCGACGTCGCGCGCATCGGGGGCGACGACCAGGACACCGCGCCCGGCCGAAGAGGCAGCAGCGACCAACCGTGCGATCAACTCCGCGATGTCACCGCCCGGACCCGAGGTCCAGACCGCGCGAGGTCCAGGTGACCTCGTCGTCCAGGTCGCCTCGCGGTCGCCCACTCGATCGAGGAGGGCGCTGCCACCGGAGTAGGCGGCCCACGGCCCGGGGTCACCGGGGCTAGGAGGCTGCGAGAGCCGGGCGGTGAGGTTCGTGACGGCCGCATCGAGCGCCGCCTCGGTCGCGGCATGTCGTGGCGGGACGGCCGCCCGCACTACGTCGACAAGGGTGCCCGCCCACCGATCGGCCACCGCACGAGCAAGATCGACGATCTCCGGCGCCAGGACGGGGTCGGGGCTCACCACCCTGGCGATGGGGTCGAGCCTGCCCTTGTACTCGGAGGTGGCCACACGCTCGAGCACCCATCCGTCGAGCAGCGCGCCGGCGAACCGGACCCGGACGCGAGTACCGGGTACCGCAGAAGCCGACATCGGCTCGGGCACGAGGTAGTCGAACGGGCGGTCCAGGTGGGCCAGGCCTATGTCGACCGCGATACGCGCGACGGGGTCGACCTCGGCAGGGCCCGCGGGCGGCGTGACCCGCGCCTTGCGGACCTTGCTCGCCACGAGTGCGAGCTGCTCGTGGTCGATGGGGGTCACCAGGGAGTTCTACCGCACGCCACCGTCAGCGCCGCGACGGCCATCGCCGTCAGATCCCCGCTGCCGCCTTCAGGGATGCGGCGCGATCAGTGCGCTCCCAGGTGAAGTCAGGGATGTCGCGGCCGAAGTGGCCGTATGCGGCGGTCTGGACGTAGATAGGCCTGAGGAGATCGAGATCGCGGATGATGGCGGCCGGACGAAGGTCGAACACCGAGAGCACCGCGGTCTGGATGTCCTCATCTGACATCACCCCGGTGCCGAAGGTCTCGACGAACACCCCCACAGGGTGCGCCTTGCCGATGGCGTAGGCCACCTGGACCTCACAGCGGCGGGCCAGTCCCGCGGCCACAACGTTCTTGGCAACCCAGCGCATCGCATAGGCCGCCGACCGGTCGACCTTCGAGGGGTCCTTGCCGGAGAAGGCACCGCCGCCGTGACGGGCCATTCCGCCATAAGTGTCGACGATGATCTTGCGACCGGTGAGCCCGGCATCGCCCATGGGGCCGCCGATCTCGAACCGGCCGGTGGGGTTGACCAGGAGTCGGTAGCCCTCGGTGTCGATGCCCAGCGCAGCCAGCTCGGGAGCCACGACGAGCTCCTCGATGTCCGGGGTCAGCAACGTGGCGAGGTCGATGTCCGAGGCGTGCTGGGTTGAGACGACGACGGTGTCGAGCCGAACGGCACGGTCGCCGTCGTACTCGATGGTGACCTGGGTCTTACCGTCGGGACGCAGGTACGGGATCGAGCCGTCCTTGCGGACCTGGGCGAGGCGCTGGGCAAGCTTGTGGGCCAGTGCAATCGGAAGCGGCATCAGCTCAGGGGTGTCGTCGCAGGCGTATCCGAACATCAGGCCCTGGTCGCCCGCGCCCTGGCGGTCGAGCTCGTCGTGGCTGTGCCCCACGCGCTCTTCGATGGCGTCGTTGACACCCTGCGCGATGTCCGGGCTCTGCGACCCGATCGAGATGTTGACGCCACAGGAGGCGCCGTCGAAGCCCTTCTTGCTCGAGTCGTAGCCGATCTCCAGGATCCGCTCGCGCACCAACGTGGGGATGTCGACCCAGCCCTTGGTGGTGACCTCGCCGGCGACGTGCACCTGGCCGGTGGTGATGAGGGTCTCGACAGCGACCCTGCTCGTGGGATCTTCCTTGAGCATCGCGTCGAGGATGGAGTCGCTGATTTGGTCAGCGATCTTGTCGGGGTGGCCCTCGGTGACCGACTCGGACGTGAATAGACGACGGCTCAAGGCACTCGCTCCAAAGATGGCGTGAACAACTGTCGCGGCAGTGTACTTGCCGCGAACCACACAGCCGCAGTGGCCGCGCTCAGATCAGCGGGGAAGTAGTGCGCCGACGCAATCCCACACGGCCTCGGCGATCACGCGCTTACCGGCACGCGGGACGGCCGATGAACTCCCATTGGCGCCGAGGACCACGACCTCGTTGTCCTCGCTTTCGAACCCGAGCCCGTCGCCGACCTCGTTCACGACCAGTAGGTCGCAGCCCTTGCGGGCCAGCTTGGCGCGACCGTACTCGAGTACCGATGTCGCGGGATCGCCTGTCTCGGCAGCGAATCCGACGATGATCTGACGTGAACCAGCCGATGCTCGTCGCGAGACTAGTTCGGCGAGGATGTCAGCCGTGCGCTCAAGTTCGATGGGGCCGGGCACCCCGTCCACGTCGTCTTTCTTGATCTTGTGGGCGGCAGTGGACACGGGCCGGAAGTCCGCGACCGCCGCGGCCATCACCACAATGTCGGCCCCCTCAGCCGCGGCCAGCACCGCCACACGCATGTGCTCCGCGGAGGTCACTCGGACGACAGTGGCTCCCGCCGGGTCGGGCAGCGAGACGTTCGCTGAGACAAGGACCACCCGGGCGCCTCGTGCGGCCGCGCTCGCGGCGAGGGCGTAGCCCTGCTTCCCGCTGCTGCGATTGCCCAGGAACCGCACCGGATCGACATGCTCGCGCGTTCCCCCGGCGGACACGACAACCGTCAGACCAGCAAGATCTGGCTCGGCCACCCCACGGGCGAGGATCTCGGAGCACGCCTGCGCGATCGCCGCTGGTTCCGGAAGGCGCCCAGGCCCGGTGTCCGCGCCGGTGAGGCGACCCACGGCCGGGTCGAGGACGATCACTCCGCGTGCACGCAAAGTGGCGACGTTGGCACGAGTGGAGGGGTGTTCCCACATTTCGGTGTGCATGGCCGGGGCCATCACCACCGGGCAGCGCGCGGTCAGGAGCACATTGGCGAGCAGGTCGTCGGCCAGACCCTGGGCCGCACGAGCCAGGAGATCGGCGGTGGCCGGAGCGACCACGACGAGATCCGCACGCTGCCCGAGCCGCACGTGGGGGACCTCGTGGACATCGTCCCAGACCTCGGCCGAGACCGGCTTACCCGACAACGCAGACCACGTGGCCGCGCCGACGAACTTCAGAGCGGCCCGGGTCGGAACGACCGTGACGTCGTGGCCGGACTCGGAGAGCAACCTGAGCAATTCGGCTGCCTTGTACGCGGCAATCCCGCCACCGACGCCCAAGACCACGAAGGGCCGAGCATCGACGACGGGATCGTCGCGGTGGGTCACGACGCCGAGATACCGGCGGCGGCCTCAGCCTCGGGATCGAAGGCGGTGGCGGACAGCAGGCCAGCGGCGATCTCGCGCATGGCGATCGACAGCGGCTTCTCCTGGACATGGGTCTCGACCAGCGGGCCGACGTGCTCGAGAAGCCCCTCGCCCAACTGGGAGTAGTACGAGTTGATCTGACGTGCACGCTTGGACGCGTAGATGACCAACGAGTACTTCGAGTCGTCGGTGGCCTCGAGCAGCTCGTCGATCGGCGGGTTGGTGATGCCCTCAGGGGCAGAGGAGGTGCCGGACACGCGGGCGCCTTTCAGCTCATCGAACCGTGGGGCGGACGGGACGTCCGCTCGATTGTGCGGGTGGTGCGTGTTCGCCGATCTCGCTAGCGAGGTGACGGGGACAGACCCATTAACCCTACCAAGGCTTCGGTGGCTTCCTCGACCGAGGCGTTCACGACGGTCGCGTCGAACTCCGATTCGGCGGCGAGTTCCACCTTGGCGGTCGCGAGACGTCGCTCGATCACCTCGGGCGCCTCTGTTGCCCTGCCCACGAGGCGGCGGACCAGTTCGTCCCAGGAGGGCGGCGCCAGGAACACCAGGAGCGCCTCCGGCATGGTGATGCGAACCTGGCGCGCTCCCTGGAGCTCGATCTCCAGGATCACCGCGGTGCCTGCCTCGAGCCGCGCGAGCACCGGAGCCCGGGGAGTGCCATAGAGGTTCCCAGCGAATTCTGCCGACTCCAGGAGATCACCGGCCTCGCGAAGTCGCGCGAACTCCTCCCGATCGAGAAAGAAGTAGTCGACGCCGTGAACCTCCCCCGGGCGAGGCGCGCGGGTGGTGGCCGAGACCGAGAGCCAGACGTCGGGGCGAGTGGCACGCAGATGAGTGACGACCGTGCTCTTACCGACCCCCGAGGGTCCTGAGAGGACGGTCAGACGCGCGTTCAGGCGGAAAACTCCTGCTCGAGCGCGGCGATCTGGTGCGGACCCAGACCGCGTACGCGGCGATTCTCGGCAATCCGGAGGCGTTCCATGATCTGCCCAGCGCGAACCTTGCCCACACCTGGCATCGACTCCAGGAGCGCCGACACCCTCATCTTCCCGATGATGGGGTCGTTCTGACCGGACGCGACGACCTCACCGATCGATGCTCCCGAACGCTTCAGACGATTCTTGACCTCGGCGCGAATGCGACGGGCAATGGCAGCCTTCTCCAGCGCGGCGGCGCGCTGTTCGGGAGTCAGGGGCGGCGGGGCCACGAATCGTCCTTTCTTCGGGGGCTCAGATGACCCTAGCGAGATGGTCCCGGCCGTCAACCGTTCGACCCCCGGAGGTGCCTATCGGCTGCTGCGGACTCCAGGGCGGTACGCAGCTGCGCGAGCTCAACAGGCTTGCGCAGGGACGCGAGAACCCGCAGGCCCAGATCTCGGCCAAGCTCGACGGCCAAGGTGAGGAGCTGCTCACTCGACCCCGACATCAGCACGATCCCGCCCGCGAAGTGACGTGATGCCAGCTGGCGCATGAGCTCGGTGCCATGCATGCCGTACATGTTCAGATCGAAGACGATCACGTCGGTGGACTCTGTCGTGGAGTCGATCAGGGCTAGCGCGTTCTCGGCATCGCTCGCCGAGCGCACCTCGCTGACGCCCAGGCCGGTGAGAAGCTCCCTCACGACCTCGAGCATGAACTCGTCATCATCGACCACGAGCACACCCAACCGCGCGAACTCGTGCTCCCGCCCCGCGGCCTCGTCAATCACCACGGCTTCTCCCCCAGTGTCCCGAGCAGTTCGCGGGCGACGCTCTCAGCACGTGCGGCGATCGTGGTCACGAGAGGGCCGACCACGTCTGCCTCGCCGCGCTCGCACGCCGCCTCCAACTCCTCGTTGGCGCTGGCCAAGCCTGGGGCACCCACGGTCGCCGCCGCGGACTTCAGGCTGTGAGCGAGCCGACCGACTCGCTCGTGGTCTCCCTCGCGAACCGCCTCGAGCATCTGCTCGACACTAGCGCGGGTCGTGTCGATGAACTTGCGGCCCAATCGAGCGATTTTCTCCTGATCACCGTTGACGAGCCCAGCCAGGACCGAGGGATCGAACACCACGTAGTCGGGGCCCAAGTTCTGAGCACCGCCGGGGCGGCCGCCCTCGGCGACGGGCTCGGGTATCGAATCGGCCGTCACGATTGGTCCATCGAGGCTGCCTCGTTCACAAATCGGGGGGCGGTGGTCGGTATCGCGGTGGTGGGTCGATGATCTCACGGCTCTCAGGCTGGGCAGCACCGCGTCGAGCCCGACACCAGCCCCGATCGCGCTGCCGGCCGGCGCCATTGCGCTCCGGTCGACACGGGACACCGCGGTTGCCAATCGCGAACTCGGGCGAGCGACTTAGGCCTACCGAAGCGGGCGGAGCGAGGCCGCAATCACGGTCGCTGCGGCCGCGACATCCGCGGCGGCGGTGATAGGTCGACCGATCACCAGGATGTCCGCACCGTCGGCGAGAGCCTGCTCAGGGGTCGCGACCCGGGACTGGTCGCCGAGATCGGCTCCGGCGGGCCGGACCCCTGGGGTGATCAGCACAATGCCGCTGCCCACCTCGGACCGAACAGCCGCAACCTCCTGCGGGGAGCACACGATCGCGCGCGCCCCCGCCCCCACCGCAAGCCCCGCGAGTCGTCGTGCGGCATCAAGAGCGGGTCCGAGCAGGCCTATGGAGGCCAGATCGTCCTCGCTCAGCGAGGTCAGCACGGTGACCGCAGTGACGAGGGTGTCAGGGAGTTCACCTACGGCCGCTCGCACCATCGCCGCTCCTCCCGAGGCATGCACAGTGAGGTACTTAGGCGAGAGGTGCGCGATCGATCGGGCCGCTCCCGCGACAGTGTTGGGGATGTCGTGCAGCTTGAGGTCGAGGAAGATATCGCGTCCGCCCGAGGCCGCGCGGACCGCGATGATGGCGGAGTCGCCGTCGCGCAGGTAGGTCTCGAGTCCGACCTTCATCGTCGAGACATGGGGACCAGAGGCCGCTGCCCACGCCGTGATCGTGGCAAGGTTCGGGCCATCGAGTGCGACCGCGACAGGTGCGAGGGAAGGAATCATCCTTCGGCCCCGGCCTCGAACTCGGGATCGAGGTCCTCGACCTCGACAGCCTCGCGAGGATGTTGGGTGCCGTCGGGGGAATAGACCCGCTCCGCCCGAGCCGATGGCACCGCCGTGTGCGATCGGTGCGCATAGCCGACCGCCTCCGTGAGGCTCCCGAACCCCCGATCGGCCAACGCCTGAGCTAGCTCACGTGCGACGCGCGCAGGAGCCGAGGGATCGTGGAAGCTGACGGTGCCCACACTGACCGCACTCGCTCCCGCGAGCACGAATTCGAGGGCATCGAGCCCCGTGCGAATCCCGCCCATGCCCAGGATCGGGATGTGGGGAAGAGCCGCGTGGACCTGGTAGACGCACCGGACTGCCACCGGCCGGATCGCCGGGCCCGAGAGCCCGCCGGTGATGCCCGCGAGAGCCGGACGCATCGTGTCGGTATCGATCACCATACCCAGAAGTGTGTTGATCATCGAGAGCCCGTCGGCGCCCGCATCCACCACGGAGTGTGCGATCGCGACGATGTCAGTGACATCCGGCGAGAGCTTGGCGAAAACCGGGACTCCGGGAGCGGTGTTACGGCGCACCGCGGCAATCACATCCGCGGCGGCCACCGGGTCACATGCGAACACATGGCCACGGCTCTCGACGTTCGGGCAGGAGATGTTGACCTCGATCGCCGCGATGTCGGAGACATGACGGAGCCGGGATGCTAGTCGGGTGAAGTCGTCGACCGATCCGCCCGCGATGGAGACAACAGCCCTCGCACCACGCTCGCGCAACCAGGCAAGGTCCTTGTCGAGGAAGACCTCGACGCCCGGCCCCTGGAGCCCGATCGAGTTGAGCATCCCGCTCGGGGTCTCGGCCATACGGGGCGTGCCCCTGCCCGAACGCGGGTCAAGCATGATGCTCTTGGTGACCACGGCACCGATCTCGGTAATGTCGAAGAACTGATCGAGCTCGCGCCCGGCTCCGGCACACCCCGACGCCGTGAGCACCGGCGAGGGGAGCAGCACCCCGGCAAGATCTGTGCTCATGTCGATCACTGGTGCAGGAGGGGTCGCACGAGATGACGGACTCTGGGCGGTAACGGAACGGATCATCAGTGGCCTCCGATCACAGGGGCACCGAGGGCATCGGAGGGCACCGTGCCAACGTCGTCCCAGCGAACGCGATCGCCCTGGAAGATCGGTCCGTCGACACAGGAGCGCAACATGCGCGTGATTCCATCGTCGCCGATCACGGGCAGGACACAGGTCATGCAGATCCCGATCCCGCACGCCATCGACTCCTCGACTGCGCACTGGGAGTAAGCACCGTGCGCGGATGACACCTTGGCGACGGCTGCGAGCATCGCCATCGGCCCACATGCGTAGACGACGTCGGCATTGGTGCGCGTGAGGAGGTCGGGAAGAACATCGGTGACCCGTCCACGATGACCAAGGGACCCATCGTCGGTTGTGATCGTGATCGAGGCGGCAATGCGCTTCGCCTCGAGCACCCCGAAGAGCCGGTTCTCGGTCGCGGCTCCGAGCAGGACGTGGACCCGACAACCTCGAGCCCGAAGCTGGTCGGCGAGCATGAACATGGGAGCAGAGCCGTAGCCTCCCGCGACGAGGACGCAGGAGACTGGCTCCTTGGGCAGCGCGAAAGGCCGCCCAAGCGGGCCAACGAGGTTGAGCGGGTCGTGCCGACGAAGCCCGGCGAGCCACTCGGTGCCTTTGCCGTGAGCGGCGAACACGACCTCGATGGTGCCGCCGTACACACCTCGGCTCTGGGCCGCATGGATCGAGAAGGCCCGACGCAGCAGCATCGAGGACTGAGGGCCGCCCACAGAGATGGCGACGAAGTGGCCGGGTTTGGTTCGCTCGGCGATGGCCCCCGCGGTGACCGTCAGCACGTGGTAGTCCCCCGCCCTACGGAGCCCGACCACCTCTCCGGTGACCTGGACCGCGCCGGTCTTGGCTTGCGATGCCATCGCTAGGGCTTCCTGTTCTCGATCGTGGTCGACTGCGCCGACACGGACTGGACCGCGCGCAGGGACGCGAGGTCTGCGGCCCACTCCTGGAGGGACCGTACGCCGATCTGGCCCGAGATCAGCGCCTCGATACCCTGAACCGTAGCGGCGAGTCCCTGCACGGTGGTGATGCAGGGGATGCCGCGCGTCACCGCGGCCGTACGGATCTCGTAGCCGTCGAGCCGGGGGCCGACCCCGTAGGGCGTATTGATGACCAGGTCGATGTCACCGGAGAGGATGGCATCGACCGACGTGGGCTCCCCCGCGTCCCCGCGGCCTTCGCTGACCTTGCGCAGGACGACGGCCTTGAGACCGTTGCGTCGCAGGACTTCCGCGGTGCCTTCGGTGGCGAGAATCTCGAACCCGAGATCAGCCAGTCGCTTGATCGGGAAGATCATCGATCGCTTGTCCCGGTTGGCGACCGAGACGAACACGCGGCCGCTGGTGGGCAGACCCGAGGAGTAGGCCGCGGACTGCGACTTCGCGAACGCGGTGCCGAATACCGAATCGATTCCCATCACCTCTCCAGTCGAGCGCATCTCGGGCCCGAGCACAGTGTCGACGCCGTGGAAGCGCCCGAAGGGCAGTACCGCTTCCTTGACCGCGATCGGGGCGCCGATCGGGAGGGTCCCTCCGTCCCCCGCACTGGGCAGGACCCCGTCGGCTCGCAGTTGCGCGATGGTGACGCCCATGGTGACGAGTGCCGCAGCCTTCGCCAGCGGAACGGCCGTGGCCTTGGATACGAAGGGAACGGTCCGCGACGCCCGGGGGTTGGCCTCGAGCACGTAGAGGACATCACCCGAGAGCGCGTACTGCACGTTGATCAGGCCACGGACTCCCACTCCGCGTGCGATCGCCTCGGTCGAGGCCCGGATGCGATGGATCTCGGCCTGGCCCAGCGTGATCGGCGGCAGTGCGCACGCGGAGTCGCCCGAGTGGATCCCGGCCTCCTCGATGTGCTCCATGACCCCGCCGAGGTAGAGCTCGACTCCGTCGTACAGCGCGTCGACGTCGATCTCGACGGCATCGTCGAGGAAGCGGTCGACCAGCACGGGATGCTCGGGCGTGGCCTCGGTGGCACGGCCGATGTAGTCGCGCAGCATCGCCTCGTCATACACGATCTCCATACCCCGTCCGCCCAGAACATAGGACGGACGCACGAGCACGGGATAGCCCACGCGTTCGGCGACCTCGAGCGCCTCGTCGTAGCTCGTGGCCAGGCCATGCGCCGGGGCGGGCAGCCCGGCCTCGGCCAGCACGCGGCCGAAGGCACCCCGTTCCTCGGCGAGATGGATCGCTTCAGGGCTCGTGCCCACGATCGGCACTCCCGCATCCTTGAGCGCCTGGGCCAGACCCAAAGGCGTCTGACCACCGAGCTGGACGATGACCCCGACGATCGGCCCCACGGCGAGTTCGGCGTGGTAGACCTCGAGAACATCCTCGAGTGTGAGGGGCTCGAAGTAGAGCCGACTCGAGGTGTCGTAGTCAGTCGAGACAGTCTCGGGATTGCAGTTGATCATGATCGTCTCGTAGCCGGCATCGCGCAGTGTCATGCTTGCGTGCACGCATGAGTAGTCGAACTCGATCCCTTGACCGATGCGGTTTGGTCCCGAGCCCAAGATGATCACGGCCGGTGTCGCGCGCGGCTCCACCTCCGTCTCCTCGTCATAGCAGGAGTAGTGGTAGGGCGTCTGCGCCTCGAATTCGGCCGCACATGTGTCGACGGTCTTGAACACCGGCCTGATTCCCAGCGCGTGGCGCACTCCGCGCACGACACTCTCGGGGAGCCCTCGGATGGCACCGACCTGATGGTCGGAGAAGCCGTGACGCTTGGCGAGCCGGAGCAGATCGGCACCAAGCTCCGCGGCATTGGCGAGGGCATCACCGATCTCGTTGAGCAGGCAGATCTGATCAAGGAACCACGGATCGATATTTGTCGCCTCATGGAGGGTCTCGAGGGAAGCCCCTGCCCACAGCGCCTGCTGAACCTTGCGCAGCCTGCCGTCATGGGGCACCCGGACCTGCTCGACGAGGTCGTCGACGTCGATATCGGCCTTAGGCCCGACCCAGGAGAACGGTGCGTCCTTGCGCTCGATGGACCGAAGTGCCTTCTGCAGCGCCTCGGTGAAGTTGCGGCCGATCGCCATCGCCTCGCCGACGCTCTTCATCGTCGTCGTGAGCGTCTGATCAGCGAGCGGGAACTTCTCGAACGCGAAACGCGGAACCTTGACCACGACGTAGTCGAGTGCTGGCTCGAAGCTCGCGGGAGTCTCGCGAGTGATGTCGTTCGGGATCTCGTCGAGGGTGTAGCCCACCGCGAGCTTCGCCGCGATCTTGGCGATCGGGAATCCTGTTGCCTTCGATGCCAAGGCCGAAGACCGTGAGACTCGTGGATTCATCTCGATGACCACCATGCGGCCGTCATCCGGGTTGATCGCGAACTGGATGTTGCAGCCCCCCGTGTCAACGCCGACCGCACGGATCACGGCGATCGACACGTCGCGAAGGTGCTGGTACTCACGATCAGTCAGGGTCAGGGCCGGTGCGACCGTGATGGAGTCGCCGGTGTGCACGCCCATGGGGTCGAGGTTCTCGATCGAGCAGATCACGACCACGTTGTCTTTGACGTCGCGCATCAGCTCGAGCTCGTACTCCTTCCAGCCGATGATCGACTCCTCGAGCAGCACCTCACTGGTGGGCGAGGCCTGTAGGCCCGCACCCGCGATGCGGTGCAGGTCGTTCTCGTCATAGGCAATGCCTGATCCGGCGCCACCCATGGTGAACGACGGGCGGATCACCACTGGGTAGTCGAGATCGACGACGGCCGCCATGCACTCGGCCATGGTGTGGCACACGATCGAGCGTGCCGACTCAGCCGCCAACCCGCTCGCATCGATGCGGGCGACGATCTCCTTGAACTTCTCGCGGTTCTCCCCCGCCTCAATGGCCTCGACATTCGCGCCGATGAGCTCGACCCCATAACGCTCCAGCGCTCCGGAGGCGTGCAACGCCATCGCAGTGTTGAGCGCGGTCTGGCCACCGAGGGTCGCGAGGAGCGCATCGGGCCGTTCCTTGGCGATGATCATTTCGACGTATTCGGGCGTGATCGGCTCGACATAGGTGGCGTCGGCGAATTCAGGATCGGTCATGATCGTGGCGGGATTGCTGTTGACGAGCACGACGCGCAGTCCCTCGGCCTTGAGCACCCGACAGGCCTGCGTACCCGAGTAGTCGAACTCGCACGCCTGACCGATGACGATCGGACCAGACCCGATCACCATCACCGACCGTAGATCGTCACGCCTGGGCACGAGACACCTCCATCGCATCGCAGAACCGGTCGAACAGGTAGGCAGAGTCGTGCGGGCCTGCGGCGGCCTCGGGGTGGTACTGAACTGAGAAGGCGGGCCTATCAAGGCATCTCAGGCCCTCAACGACATCGTCGTTCAGACACACATGGCTAACCTCAACGCGGCCATACGGGGTCTCGCTGACGCGGTCGAGCGGGGCGTCGACGGCGAATCCGTGGTTCTGCGCGGTGATCTCGACAGTTCCGGTCGAGCGGTCGATCACCGGTACGTTGATCCCACGGTGCCCGTAGCGAAGCTTGTAGGTGCCGAATCCGAGGGCGCGACCCAGCACCTGGTGTCCGAAACAGATCCCGAACAGGGGCCGGCGCACCTCGAGAGCGGCTCGGACGAGGGAGACAGCATGATCGGCCGTTGACGGATCACCCGGGCCGTTGCTGAAGAACACGCCGTCGACACCTACCTCGAGTAGGCGCTCGACAGATGTCGTCGACGGCAGCACATGGACCTCGACGCCGCGCTCGGCAAGGTGCCGAGGGGTGGCCCCCTTGATTCCGAGATCGACTGCGGCGACCGTGAATCGTCGCTCACCCACCGCCTCGATGACGTATTCGGTATCGGTGCTCACCTCGTCGACGAGCGATGCGCCCGCCATCTCCGGGATCGAGCGAACCTGTGCCAGCAGTTCGTCGATGGGACGCAACGCGGAAACCCCGCTGAACACGCCGACCCGCATAGAGCCTCGCTCGCGCAGATGACGAGTGATCGCACGCGTGTCAACGTCACAGATCCCGACGATTCCCTGCGCGAGTAGATCGTGGTCCAGGGTGCGCTCCGAGCGCCAGTTGGACGCCACGCGCGCGGGGTCGCGCACGACGTATCCAGCGACCCAGATGCGCCGAGACTCGGCGTCGGCGTCGTTGACCCCGTAGTTACCGATGTGCGGGGCCGTCTGCACGACGACCTGCCGGTGGTAGGACGGGTCGGTCAAGGTCTCCTGGTAGCCGGACATCCCGGTCGCGAAGACGGCCTCGCCGAAGGTGACGCCCACCGCCCCATAGGCACGTCCTTGGAAGACCCGGCCGTCCTCGAGGACGAGGACTGCGGGCTCGATGTCGGTGATCACGAGTCGACGACCGCCCCGCCGAGAAGGGTTGCGCGGCCGCGCAGGAAGGTGGCGACGACACTGGCCGGGAGGGTGCGCCCTGCGTACGGGGTGTTGCTGGACTTGCTCTGCAGCATCTCTCGGTCGACCTTGCGTGCGGCATGCGGGTCGATCAACACCAGGTTGGCCGGCTCACCCACCTCAATCGGCCGTCCGTGTCCCTCAAGGCGCCCAATTCGCGCAGGACGGAATGACATCCGGTCGGCGACCCCGGCCCAGTCGAGTAGCCCGGTCTCGACCATCGCAGCCGCAACGACCCCGACCGCGGTCTCCAAGCCGATCATCCCCATCGCGGCTGCCCCCCACTCGCAGTCCTTGTCCTCGCTCGTGTGCGGCGCATGGTCGGTGGCCACGGCGTCGATGGTGCCGTCCGCGAGTCCGGCGCGCAGCGCCTCGACGTCGGAGTCCGATCGCAGCGGCGGGTTCACCTTGAACACCGGGTCGTAGGAGGTCACGAGCTGCTCAGTGAGCAGCAGGTGATGGGGAGTGACCTCGGCGGTGACATTGATACCCCGCGATTTCGCCCACCTGATCAGTTCGACTGAGCCCGACGTCGAGACATGGCAGATGTGCAGACGTGAGCCGACGTGCTCGGCGAGAAGGACGTCACGGGCGATGATCGCCTCTTCAGCCACGGCGGGCCAGCCGCGCAGACCGAGGATGCCCGAGAGCACACCTTCGTTCATCTGCGCGTCCTCGGTGAGACGCGGCTCCTGCGCGTGCTGGGCGATCACTCCGTCGAACGCCTTCACGTATTCCAGTGCCCGACGCATGATCACGGCGTCGTGCACGCACTTGCCGTCATCGCTGAACACGCGCACCGAGGCCGCTGACGTCGCCATAGCGCCGAGCTCGGCGAGCTGTTGCCCACCGAGCCCCATCGTGACCGCACCCACCGGCTGCACATCGACGAAGCCCGCCTCACGGCCAAGGCGCCAGACCTGTTCGACGGTGCCAGCGGTGTCGGCGACTGGCGAGGTGTTGGCCATGGCGAACACCGCGGTGAAACCACCAGCGGCCGCGGCACGACTGCCCGACTCGACGGTCTCGGCATCCTCACGGCCCGGCTCCCGCAGATGGGTGTGCAGATCGACCAAACCCGGGAGAGCCACGAGGCCGGTAGCGTCGATCGTGACTACGTCCTGTGATGCTCCGTCGATGGCAGTGCCTCCGGGAGAGGCGATCTCGGCAATCAGGCCATCTCGAAGCACGAGGTCGGCCGCATCACCCCCGAGGATGTGCGCGTTGCGAATCAGGTAGGTGACGGACTGTCTCATCTCAGGCCTCCACGCCGGTGTCGGCGTCATCAGTGTCGGGCTCTCCGGTGCCGAGCTGGGCGCCCCCAAGGAGCAGGTAGAGAACGGCCATGCGCACGCTCACACCGTTGGCGACCTGCTCGACGATGACCGACCGCGGCGCGTCGGCGACGTCCGAGGCGATCTCCATCCCTCGGTTCATCGGGCCTGGGTGCATCACGATCGCATGGTCGGGCATCGTGGACATTCGTTGCTTGTCGAGTCCGTAGCGGCGGCTGTACTCGCGCACGCTCGGCACAAACGCCGCGTTCATCCGCTCGAGCTGAACCCGCAGGAGCATGACGGCGTCGGCGTCGCGCAGATGCGAGTCGAGGTCGTAGGACGTCGCACATGGCCACGTCTCGACGCCCACCGGGAACAGGGTGGGCGGCGCCACGAGCGTGACCTCAGCCCCGAGTGTCGCCAGCAAGAGCACGTTGCTGCGGGCAACCCGGCTGTGCAGGACATCGCCAACAATCGTGACTTTCCGACCCTCGAGGTCGCCCTTGCCACCTGCGAGGTGTCGACGCATCGTGAACGCGTCGAGCAGTGCCTGGGTGGGGTGCTCGTGGGTACCGTCACCGGCGTTGACCACCGAGCCGCCGATCCAGCCCGAATGCGCGAGCTGGTGGGGTGCACCGCTGGCCGCATGACGGATGACGACAGCGTCGGCGCCCATGGCCTCCAGGGTCAACGCGGTGTCCTTGAGGCTCTCACCCTTGGACACGCTCGAGCCCTTGGCCGAAAAGTTGATGACATCAGCCGAGAGCCGTTTAGCAGCCGCCTCGAAGGAGATCCGGGTGCGGGTGGAGTCCTCGAAGAACAGGTTGACCACCGTGCGGCCGCGCAGTGTGGGCAGCTTCTTGACAGTGCGACCAGTGAGGGCGGCGAGTTCGGCGGCCGTATCGAGGACGAGAAGGGCGTCGTCGCGATCGAGGTCAGCGGAGGAGAGCAAGTGGCGCTTCATCGGGCCTCCGCCTCGGCGGCGCCCGCGTGCCCGCTGATCAGCACGGCGTCGTCGCCGTCGTGTTCGGAGACGCGCACATGAACCTTCTCGGACTTCGACGTCGGGATGTTCTTACCGACGAAGTCGGCGCGGATTGGTAGCTCGCGATGCCCGCGGTCAACGAGAACAGCCAGCTGCACAGCGCGCGGGCGGCCAATATCGTTCATCGCATCGAGGGCGGCCCTGATCGTCCGCCCGCTATAGAGGACATCGTCGACGAGCACGACGATCTTGTCGTCGATGCCATCAGCGGGGATCTGTGTCGGGAGCAGCGCACGTGCGGGCGCACGCCTGAGGTCATCTCGATACATCGTGACGTCGAGTGAGCCGACCGGGACCTCGCGGCCCTCGATGGCACGGATGCGCTCGGCGATAAGCCTGGCGAGGAATACCCCTCGCGTAGGTATACCGAGCAGCACGATGTCGTCAGCGCCCTTGGCGCGTTCGACGATCTCATGAGCCACGCGCGTCAATGCACGGGCGATTTCAGCACCATCAAGGACGGTGCGCGTGTCGTCAGGAGTCCTGGCAGAGGACATCACTGCGACCCCCTTCCCCGCCTCACAGGACGGACTTAAAAGGATGTCGGGCATCACGACCATACCCGACGACGGGCTGGGATGCGTCCACCAGGGCGCGCCGGGCGGTCGTGGGCTCCGTGAGGACAGCCGTCGTCCGATGTCGGAACGGTGAAATACCAACCGAATGGCTGAGTGCGCCACCGCCCTCCACCGATTACAGTCCGTTACGAATAGTGTCAGGATGTGAGGACCCGGGCTCAACTGGCCCACTCACCACTAGCCGTGGAGGACGTGCGATGGCGAGCGACTATGCGCTGGCGCTCGGGGCACGCCTACGAGCGATCCGTCAGCAACAAGCGCTGTCCCTACACGGGGTCGAGGAGAAGTCGCAGGGGCGCTGGAAGGCGGTGGTCGTCGGTTCCTACGAACGCGGGGACCGTGCCGTCACCGTCCAGAAGCTCGCCGAACTCGCCGAGTTCTACTCCGTCCCGGTGGCCGAGCTCCTCCCTGACGCCCCCGTCGCAGCCGCGGCCGAGCCCCCACCCAAACTCATCCTGGATCTCGAACGGCTCGGCCAGGTCCCTGCCGAGAAGGCGGGCCCACTCGCGCGCTACTCAGCGGCGATCCAGGCCCAGCGCGGCGACTACAACGGTCGCGTTCTCTCGATTCGCCAGGATGACCTACGCACCCTCGCGGTGATCTACGACGAGGTCCCGAGCCGTCTGGCCGAACAGCTCATCGCGTGGGGCGTCCTCAACCCCGAGGCGCGCCACGCAGTCGACTGAGCTCTCGCGCCTCGACTACCTCAAGGCGACAGGGATCACTCAGACACCGCTGGCGATCGCATTGCCCATGCGGTGAACGCGAAGCCCGTTCGTGGTTCCTGGGATGCCCGGCGGCACCCCCGCAATGATGACCAGCAACTGCCCGACACTCGCCCGTCCGATCTCGGTGAGGGCAGAGTCAACCTGGCGAACCATCTCGTCCGTGCTGCGCGCCGCAGGCACCAGGAATGTCTCCACCCCCCAGCACAGGGCCAGTTGGCTGCGCACCCTCGGATTGGGCGTGAACGCGAGCAACGGGATATGCGATCGGTAGCGGGCCACGAGTCGGGCAGAACGCCCCGTCTCGGTGCACGCGATGAGGGCGGATGCCGCGACGTCGGTGCCCACTGTGACCGCAGCACGTGCGATCGAGCGGGACGTGGAGTCATTACGGTCGACGATCTGAGGAAGCTGATCGAGTGCTTCGCTCTCGACCTGGGAAATGATCCGCGACATTGTGCGGACCACGTGGTCCGGGTGCGCGCCCACGGAGGTCTCACCCGAGAGCATCAGGGCATCGGCGCCGTCGAGGACCGCGTTCGCGACATCGCTGGCCTCGGCCCTTGTCGGTCGCGTCATCGACACCATGGAGTCGAGCATCTGCGTCGCCACGATCACGGGCTTCGCGCGACGTCGGGCCAACGTAATGGCGCGCTTCTGAACTAGCGGCACCTGTTCGAGTGGGACCTCGACGCCGAGATCCCCACGGGCAACCATGATTCCGTCGAATGCATCGATGATCGATTCGAGATTCTCGACTGCCTGCGGCTTCTCGATCTTCGCCAGCACTGGAAGGCGGACCCCCTCGTCGTCCATGATCCGGAGCACTCCGTTGAGGTCGTCTGCACGACGAACGAACGACAGTGCAATCATGTCGACGCCCAGACGCAGGGCCCAGCGAAGATCGGCGACATCCTTGTCCGACATGGCCGGGACGCTCACGGCCACGCCCGGCAGATTGATGCCCTTGTTGTCGCTGACGCGTCCCCCTTCGATCACCCGCGTCACCACGTGGGTGTCGGTGACCTCGATCGCCTCGAGGGCGACGCGGCCGTCATCGACCAAGATGGGATCCCCGATTCGGACATCGCCTGGCAGACCCTTGTAGGTGGTCGTGCAGATGGTGCCGTCGCCCGGGACGTCGTCCACCGTGATCGTGAACAGGGACCCGGGTTCCAGGACCACTGACCCCTTCGCGAATGTCCCGAGCCGGATCTTGGGCCCCTGAAGGTCGACCAAGATCCCGACGCCACGGCCCGACGCCTCCGCCGCCGCACGAACCCAGGCATACATGCGCTCGTGGTCGGCGTATGACCCGTGCGAGAGGTTGAGCCGCGCCACGTCCATCCCGGCCTCGACGAGTGAGTCGATGCCTTCCTGGCTGGCGACAGCCGGGCCGAGGGTGCAAACGATCTTGGCTCTGCGCACGAGGCAACCTTAACTAGGGAGAGTAGACAAGGCCGGTCCGCCACAAGGCCATCCGATGACGATGTGGTGTCGCATCAGACGACCAGGGGACGCGCGGTCGGCGGGATGGGCGCCGGCAGATTCGTACTGCCCGAGAGCCAGCGGTCGACCCCGGCCGCCGCTGAACGGCCTTCGGCGATGGCCCAGACGATGAGCGACTGCCCGCGGCCGGCATCACCGGCGACGAAAACCCCTTCGACGTTGGACATGTACTGCATGTCGCGCACGAGGTTGCCGCGCACATCGAGCTCGACATCGAGCTGAGTGAGCAGGGGGCCGAGCTCGGGTCCCGTGAACCCCATGGCAAGGAACACGTAGTCGGCGCGCAACTCGCGCTCGGATCCCGCGACCGGCTCGAACGTGCCGTCGCGGAACTCGACCTCGACGATCTCGAGGGCGCGTAGCCGGCCGGATTCATCGCCGAGGAACCGGTTGGTGGAGACCGCGTATATCCGTTCTCCGCCCTCTTCGTGGGCGCTCGTGACCTTGTAGGTCATCGGGAACGTGGGCCAGGGCTGGCCCGAAGGCCGCTGTTCCGGGGGCAGCGGCATGATCTCGAGCTGCGTGACCGACGCCGCACCCTGGCGGTGGGAGGTGCCGAGGCAATCCGCCCCGGTGTCGCCACCACCGAGGATCACCACGTGCTTGCCCGAGACGTCGATCGGGGCGAGCTCGACATCCCCTTCCTGCACCCGGTTGGCACCGGGGAGGAACTCCATGGCCTGATGCACACCGGTCAACTCACGACCGGGCACGGGCAGATCGCGCCAGTCGGTAGCACCTACCGCGATCACAACTGCGTCGTAACGGCGACGGAGGTCTGCACCCGTGACATCGGTGCCCACGTCGACACCGGCGCGGAACTTCACGCCCTCGGACACCATCTGCTCGAGACGGCGGTCGAGATGCCTCTTCTCCATCTTGAACTCGGGGATGCCGTAGCGGAGGAGGCCGCCGATGCGATCGGCACGCTCGAACACCGCGACCGTGTGACCGGCGCGAGCGAGCTGCTGCGCGGCCGCGAGACCTGCGGGGCCTGAGCCGATCACCGCGACCGTCTTGCCCGACTGACGTGGCGCCGGCTGCGGGGTGATCCAGCCTTCATCCCACGCCCGGTCGACGATCTCAACCTCGACCTGCTTGATCGTGACGGGGTCAGAGTTGATACCGAGCACGCAGGCCGTCTCGCACGGCGCCGGACACAACCTACCGGTGAACTCAGGGAAGTTATTGGTTGCGTGCAGTCGCTCGCTGGCCGAGCGCCAGTCCTGGTGCCACACGAGGTCGTTCCACTCGGGGATCAAGTTACCGAGCGGGCACCCGTTGTGGCAGAAGGGAATGCCACAGTCCATGCAGCGTCCGGCCTGCTTCTCGAGGTGGTCGGCGGGGAACTGCTCATAGACCTCGTTCCAGTCGCGGATCCGCACGTCGACAGGTCGGCGAGTGGGGCCCTCACGGCCGGTCGTGAGGAATCCCTTCGGGTCAGCCATGGGTGGCCTCCATCACAGCTTGAAGTACGTCACGACCGTCACGCACGGCGGCGGCCTGCACCGCGAGCACACGTGCGTAGTCACGGGGCATGACCTTGGTGAATCGGATTGCGATGTCATCGAGCAGGAGCGCCTCGGCCACAGCAGAGCCGGTTTCCTCCTGATGGCGAACCAGGAGCGAGCGCACGGTGGCGACGTCGTCCTCGTCGAGTTCGAGCATGTCGACCATCTCAGGATTGATCCGACCGGCGACGGCATCGACCAGGTAGGCGACGCCGCCGGACATTCCTGCAGCGAAGTTCCGGCCGGTGACGCCCAGGACGAGCACACATCCCCCGGTCATGTACTCGCACCCGTGGTCGCCCACCCCCTCCACCACAGCGGTGGCACCTGAGTTACGAACGCAGAAGCGTTCGCCGACAACACCGCGGATGAAGATCTCGCCCGAGGTTGCGCCGTAGCCGATGACGTTTCCGGCGATCACGTTGTCCTCAGCGGCGAAGGTCGCCGAGCGATCGGGCCGGACGATCACGCGCCCACCCGAGAGCCCCTTGCCGACGTAGTCGTTGCTGTCACCCTCCAGTCGCAGGGTGATTCCCCGCGGAAGGAAAGCACCGAACGACTGCCCTGCCGACCCCGTGAACGTGAAGTCGATAGTGCCTTCGGGTAGGCCTGCCGCACCGTAGCGACGACTGACCTGTGAGCCGAGCATCGTGCCCACGGTGCGGTTGACGTTGCGGATCGCCAGGCTTGCGCGCACAGGCTCTCCGCTCTCGAGTGCATCCGACGCGAGTGCGATCAGTTCGTTGTCGAGAGCCTTGTCGAGGCCGTGGTCCTGCGTCGCACTGTTGCGCAGCGAGGCACCTTCGGGCAACGAGGGGATGTGCAGGATCGGCTCGAGATCAAGACCCGCGGCCTTCCAGTGCGACACGGCCCCTGCGGTGTCGAGCAGTTCCGCGTGACCGACGGCATCGGCCAGCGTCGCGAACCCCAGCGCTGCGAGGTGCTCACGCACCTCTTCAGCGAGGAAGGTGAAGAAGTTCTCCACGAACTCGGGCTGGCCGCTGAACCGCTCACGCAGCACCGGGTTCTGGGTAGCGACCCCCACCGGGCAGGTGTCGAGGTGACATACCCGCATCATCACGCAGCCGAGGACGACGAGGGGCGCCGTGGCGAAGCCGAACTCCTCGGCTCCCAGAAGTGCGGCGATGACCACATCGCGGCCGGTCTTGAGCTGACCGTCGGCCTGGACAACGACCCGATCGCGCAGTCCGTTGAGCAGCAGGGTCTGCTGAGTCTCCGCGAGCCCGAGCTCCCATGGCGCACCCGCATGCTTGAGCGAGGTGAGCGGTGAGGCACCCGTGCCACCATCGTGACCAGAGATCAGGATGACGTCGGCGTGCGCCTTGGCGACACCAGCCGCAACGGTGCCCACGCCCACCTCGGCTACGAGCTTGACGTGCACCCGGGCCACCGGGTTGGAGTTCTTCAGATCGTGGATGAGTTGGGCGAGATCTTCGATCGAGTAGATGTCGTGGTGCGGAGGTGGCGAGATCAGGCCAACACCGGGCGTGGAGTGTCGAGTCTTGGCGATCCACGGGTAGACCTTGTGGCCGGGAAGCTGCCCACCCTCACCGGGTTTGGCGCCCTGAGCCATCTTGATCTGGATGTCGTCGGAGTTGACGAGGTAGTGGCTCGTCACACCGAATCGGCCGGAGGCAACCTGCTTGATGGACGAGCGCTTGGAGTCTCCGTTGGGGAGGGGATCGAACCGCTCTGGGTCCTCTCCTCCTTCGCCGGTGTTGGACTTGGCACCGAGACGGTTCATCGCGATCGCGAGAGTCTCATGGGCCTCACCTGAGATCGAGCCGTAACTCATTGCGCCCGTCGAGAACCGCTTGACGATCTCACTCACGGGCTCGACATCATCGATCGAAATCGGGGCGCGTGCACCGTCACGGAAACGGAAGAGCCCGCGCAGGGTCATGAGCCGCTCGGACTGCTCATCGACCCTGGAGGTGTACTGCTTGAAGATGTCGTAGCGACCCTGGCGTGTGGCGTGCTGGAGCCGGAAGACAGTCTCGGGGTCGAACAGGTGAGGTTCACCCTCGCGTCGCCACTGGTACTCACCACCCACCTCGAGACGGCGGTGCGCCGGCGAGATACCGCTGGTCGGGTAGGCGACGGCGTGACGCTGCGCCACCTCCTCAGCGATGACATCGATGCCAACCCCACCCAGGCGTGAGGTGGTGCCGGTGAACCACCGGTCGATGACCTCGGGCGCGAGCCCGATGGCCTCGAAGACCTGTGCTCCGCGGTAGGAGGCCACGGTGGAAATGCCCATCTTGCTCATGACCTTGAGCACACCCTTGCCGAGCGCCTTGACGAGGTTGCGCACGGCCTTCTCGGGAGCGATTCCGGTGACCACGCCCTGGCGGACGAGGTCCTCCACCGTCTCCATCGCGAGGTAAGGGTTGATCGCTGCGGCGCCATAGCCGATCAGCAGCGCCACGTGGTGCACCTCGCGGACGTCGCCTGCTTCGATGATGAGTCCGACCTGGGTGCGTTCCTTCATGCGGACGAGGTGGTGGTGCACCGCGGCCGTCAGCAGAAGTGACGGGATGGGCGCATGCTCGGAATCGCTGTCTCGGTCGGAGAGCACAACGAAGCGCTTCCCCTGCGCGATCAGCGCCGATACCTGCTCGCAGATTTCTTCCAGTCTCGTGGCCAGGGCCGCGCCCCCGCCATGGACGGGGTAGAGCCCGGACACCTTCGCCGCCGCGAACCCGGGGAGGTTGCCGTCCGCGTTGACGTGCAGGATCTTCGCGAGTTCGTCGTTGTCGATCACCGGGAACGGCAACACGAGTTGGCGACAGTGAGTGGGGCTCTCCGTCAGCAGGTTGACCTCGGGCCCGACCAGGCTCGACAACGAGGTGACGAGTTCCTCGCGGATCGCGTCCAGGGGCGGGTTGGTGACCTGCGCGAAGAGCTGGGAGAAGTAGTCGAAGAGCAGCCGCGGACGGTCGCTGAGTACGGCGATCGGGGTGTCGGTGCCCATCGAGCCCATACCCTCCGCACCGGTGCGAGACATCGGGGCGATGAGGATGCGCAGCTCCTCCTCGCTGTAGCCGAAGGTCTGCTGGCGACGCAGGACGCTCTCGTGCGTGTAGACGATGTGTTCGCGCTCGGGCAGGGCGTCGAGATGCATGGCCCCGGCGTGGAGCCATTCGTCGTAGGGCGCGCGGGCCGCGAGATCGGCCTTGACCTCGTCGTCGGAGACGATGCGGTGTTGCGCGGTGTCCACGAGGAACATGCGGCCCGGCTGCAGCCGGCCCTTGCGCACGATCCGCTCCGGCGCGATGTCCAGAACTCCCACCTCGGAGGCGAGTACGACGAGTCCATCATCGGTCACCCAGTAGCGCCCCGGCCGCAGGCCATTGCGGTCCAGAACAGCACCGATGAGCGTGCCGTCGGTGAACGCGACGTCGGCGGGACCGTCCCAGGGCTCGGTCAGGGTGGCGTGGAACTCGTAGAACGCCCGGCGCGCGGGGTCCATCTCGGTGTGGTTCTGCCAGGCCTCGGGGATCATCATGAGGACCGCGTGGGGCAGGCTCCGACCGCCGAGGTGGAGAAGCTCGAGAACCTCGTCGAACGAGGCGGAGTCGCTGCCGCCCTCGCGGCAGATCGGGAAGAGCCTCGTGAGGTCACCAGGGATCAGCGTGCTGGAGAGCTGGGCTTCGCGTGCTGTCATCCAGTTGCGGTTGCCCTTGACGGTGTTGATCTCGCCGTTGTGCGCGATCAGCCGGTAGGGGTGGGCCAACGGCCAGCTCGGGAAGGTGTTGGTGGAGAAGCGCGAGTGCACGAGGCCGAGTGCGGAGGTGTAGCGCACGTCGGAGAGGTCGGGGAAGAACGGCGCGAGCTGGCCGGTCGTGAGCATGCCCTTGTAGACGATCGTGCGCGCGGACAGAGACGGGAAATAGACCTCGGTCTCGTGCTCGGCGCGCTTGCGCAGGCAGAAGGCGAGGCGATCGAGTTCGATGCCACTGAGTGTTCCGTCGACACTGGCCACGAACAACTGTCGGAAACGCGGCATGACGCTACGCGCGGTGAGGCCCACCCCGGCAGGGTCGGTGGGAAGGTCGCGCCACGCGAGGACGACTAGCCCTTCCTGAGCGGCGATCGCGGTGATCGCCTCGACAACGGCAGCTTCTCGTAGATCATCGTCGGGGAGGAACGCGATTCCGACGGCGTAGGCCCCCGCGGCGGGAAGCGTGACACCCGAGGCCGCGAGGGTCTCGCGGAAGAACAGGTCAGGAATCTGGGTCAGGATGCCCGCACCGTCTCCGGAGTCGGGCTCGGCCCCCGACGCACCGCGGTGCTCGAGGTTCTCCAGGGCCGTCACTGCCTGGCGCACGACCTCGTGCGAGGCCACGCCGGAGAGCCGAGCGACGAAGGCAACGCCGCAGGCGTCCTTCTCGTGCTCGGGGTGGTAAAGGCCCTGGGGGGCGGGGAAGGCCGATCGCATGGTCACTCCCGTCGTGACGCTCGCCTGATCCGGTCGCGCAGGGCTCCGGGTGGGTGAGCAGAGGGACGACGTTGGCCGCACTGCTGGAGCCAGGATACCCGCTGGCGAGGGACAGCGGCGACACGGGGCGAGCGATCAGCCGAGGGAGTGCCCCACCAGGGTGCCGATCCCGAAGGTCACGGCCGCCGCGAGAACGCCGACGAATAATTGACGAAGACCGGAGAACCACCAGGACCTGGCCGTAAGCCGTGAGACGAGCACACCGGCGGCGAAAAGCCCAAGCACGGACAAGATGAGCGACACGATCAGATCCTGCGCACCGAACAGGTAGGGGATCACCGGGATACTCGCGCCAACAACGAACGATAGGAACGACGAACCGGCCGCGAGCCAGGGGCTCGGGAGCTCGCCCGGCGCCATGCCGAACTCCTCGCGCGCGTGCACCTCGAGAGCGCCCTCGGGATTACGACCGATCTGCTCAGCCAACTGCAGGGCGAGGTCGCTGTCGATCCCGCGCGCGATCCAGATGGCGGCGAGCTCGCGGGCCTCGGCCTCAGGATTGCGGAGCAGTTCGAGACGTTCGTTCTCGAACTCCTGCTCGGCGAGCTCGGCCTGCGAGGCCACCGAGGTGTACTCACCCGCCGCCATCGAGAATGCACCAGCAGCAAGCCCGGCGAGCCCGGCCAGGACCACTGCGGTGCGACCCTGAGACAGCGCCGCCGTGCCACCAGCGATACCCGCCATCAGGGCGAAGTTGGACACCAGCCCGTCCATCGCCCCGAATACGGCGGGGCGCAACCAGCCGCCTGTCACATCGCGGTGGGAGTGCTCGTGCGCCTCGTGACCGCTCATGGGGTGAGCGTACCGGCGTCGTCGGCGTTGGGCCCCGACGCGGAGACGGACTCGCCCGAGCCCCCGGCCCGCCTGCCCGAGCCCCTGCCGTTCCCTCTGAGCATCTCGGGGTCCTCATGGCCCGGGCGACGACTGTGGCTGATGAGGATGTACGCCATCATCGCCACGACGCTCAAGGCCGCGGTGTAGACGTTGAGCCGGATCCCCCACAGGTGAAACGCCTGATCGATCCGGAAAGGCTCGATGACCCCGCGGCCGAGGGAGTACAGGCCGAAGTACAGGGCGAAGGCACGGCCGTGACCTAGGTGCCACCGTCGGTCGGCCCACACGATGATCCCGGCAACTGCCAGGCACCAGAGAGATTCGTAGAGAAAGGTGGGTTGGAAGGTCTCGAACTGCGCGTACGCCGGGGGGCGGTGCTCGGGCGAGATACTCAATGCCCACGGCACGGTGGAAGGGGATCCGAAGAGCTCCTGGTTGAACCAGTTGCCGAAGCGCCCGATGGCCTGGGCCACGGCGATGCCGGGGGCGATCGCGTCGGCGAACGGCGGCAGCGGCACACCGTGTCGGCGGCACCCGATCCACGCGCCGACTCCGCCGAGGGCGATGGCACCCCAAATACCAAGGCCGCCGTCCCAGATCTTCAGCGAGTTGACCCAGCCGCTGCCGGTTGACCCGAAGTACAGCTGCCAATCGGTCATCACGTGATAGGCACGGCCGCCGACGATGCCCAGGGGCACCGCCCACATGGCGACATCAGCGACGAGCCCGGGCGTACCGCCGCGCGCAACCCAACGCCTGTTGCCGAGGTAGATCGCGACGATGATCCCGGCCAGGATGCACATGGCATATCCCCTGATGGGGAAGGGCCCGATGTTCCAGACACCCTGCGGCGGGCTGGGGATAAACCCGAGCAGGCCCAACGCGGTGGTCACTTGCCCGTCGCGTCCGCGATGAGCTTCTCGAGCGCGGCGGTGTCGAGCAGCGTGGCCGGAGGAACCTCGGTGCCGTTGAGGAAGGCAGCGGGTGTGCCGGGTACCGCTTGGTCGATGAAGGTCTGGTAGGAGTTGGTGACCCACTGGTCGTAGGTCGCGGCGTCATAGCAGGCCGAGAACGTCACAAAGGCCGCGCCGGTGATTCCTGCCTCTGTGCCGTAGTCGAGAAGCTCCTGATCGCTCCAGCCATCTCCCTCAGTTGCCGGCTGGTGGGCGAAGATCACGGAGTGGTACTCGTCGGCCTTGCCGGCGTCGATCGCACAGCCCCAGGCCATCGTGGCACGGTGCGAGGACTTCGGGTTTGCGCCGGTGAGGAACCGTGGATCGAGGAATGTGGTCGGGCGCCAGACGAGGTTGACCTTGCCGTCGGTGGCCAACTTCAGGATCGCCGGGCCGTTGCCCGTCTCAAGCGCCGCGCAGCTCGGGCACTGGAAGTCCTCCCAGATCGACAGCGTGGGCGCACCCGCCGCCGCGGGCTTGGCCGCGGGAACCGCCCAGGCGTAGTCGCCCGTGTTGGCATTAACCCCAGTCGGCACCTTGGCGTCGGTGACGATCCCACCGGGCGTGGTGTCACCCTGCTTCGAGCCCCAGACTCCGAGCCCGACGATGAGCGCGACCACCACCAGGATCGCGAGCCCGCCGAAGATACGGATTCGGTTGTCGCGACGACGCTGAACTGAGTCTGCGGCCGCACGCGCGGCCGCGGCCTTGTCGCGGGTCGACCTCTTACTGTCGCGGGGCGGAGTGGTCATGGCGTCGGCTCCTCGAGCGGATTAGGGGTGTCGTCGTCGTTGTTGTCATCGTCGTCGTCGAGCGAGTTGCTGGTGCTCATCGTCGCACCCAGGGAATCAAGTGCCCACCTGGTGCGGGGCCATGACACCAGATACACGGCCATCCCGGTGAAGAGGAAGTCGCGGAGAAGCTCACTCGAATAGCGCCAAGTCTTGCCGGCCTCACCCACATCGCCGCCGCCGCCGAAACATCCGCAGTCGATGGAGTACCCGCGGATCCACACACTGGAGATCCCGATGATGAACCCGACCATGAGCAGCGCCGTGCACAGGGCCGCAAGCCGGGTGAAAAGTCCGACGAGAAGTAGCGCACCCAAGGCGACCTCTCCTGCGGGCAGCGCCCAGCCGAGGAGGTCGACCCACGAGGGCGGGAAGACGCGATACGCGATGATCGCCTCACGCGCACCGTGCGGCTCCACTAACTTCACGATGCCCGACCAGAAGAGAATTCCGGACAGGATCAACCGGAGCACGGTTCCGACCCACATACGCATATTGCTCGTCACGCGCCGATCATCTCCCAAACAGACGCGGGCACTGAGCCGAGTGGCGACAAACTCGGCCGTGTCGAGTCGGACGAGGCAGGACCAGCCCTCGTTCCCCGCTCACGTGCGACGGACCCCACGGGCAAGGTCCGCGGCAAGCCGGCCGACCGCGGCAACGCCTTCGGAGGCTGAGGCCGCATCGAGGAGCAGCCTGACGAACGCCGATCCCACAATCACTCCGTCGGCGTAGGCGGCGATGTCGTGCGCCTGGGCCGCAGTTGAGACCCCGAGGCCCACGGCGATCGGGACCCCGGCGGATGGTCGAGTTCGTTCCACCAGCAGCGGGGCAGCGGCCGACACGGACGCCACACCGGTGACGCCCATGAGGGACGCGGCATAGACGAATCCTGTGGTGATCGAACACACCACATCGATCCGCTCAGCCGTCGAACTCGGCGCCACGAGGAACACTCGGTCGATACCCGCGGCATCGCTGGCGGCGATCCACGGGCCGGCCTCCTCGGGCGTGAGATCCGGGGTGATCACTCCCGCCCCACCTGCCTTGGCGAGATCGTTCGCGAAGGCGGCAGGGCCGTATCGCTCGATGGGGCTCCAGTAGCTCATCACCAAGGTGGGCGCGCCAGTGGCAGCAACTGCCTCAACCGTGGCGAGGACGTCTCGGATCTTCGTGCCTCCGAGCAACGCGGCCTCCACAGCGGCCTGGATGGTGGGGCCGTCCATGAGCGGATCAGAGTAGGGAAGACCGATCTCGACGATGTCCACGCCGTTCTCGACCATCGCGAGGATGGCGTCGATCGCCCCGTCGACCGAGGGGAAACCCGCAGGCAGATAGGCGATGAGCGCGGCACGATCCTCGGCCTTTGCCTCCGCGAACACCTCATGAAGTCGACTCATGCACGTCCCTCCGGCACGCGGGCACCGTCGATGACTCCGAACCAACGGCTCGCGGTTTCGACATCCTTGTCGCCCCGCCCCGAGCAGTTGACGAGAATCACCGCATCAGGACCGAGTTCACGCCCGAGTCGCAGGGTGCCGGCGAGGGCGTGCGCGGTCTCGATCGCGGGGATGATTCCCTCGGTGGTGCACAGCAGCCGGAAAGCATCCATGGCCTCCGAGTCGGTGACGGCCGAGTAGTGGGCACGACCGATGTCGGACAGGTACGAGTGCTCCGGGCCGACGCCCGGGTAGTCGAGCCCGGCGCTGATCGAATGCGACTCGATGGTCTGACCGTCCTCGTCCTGGAGGACGTAGGAACGAGTGCCGTGCAGGACGCCCACCGATCCTCCGGTGATCGTGGCGGCGTGGCGACCCGTCTCGACGCCGTCGCCGCCCGCCTCGTAGCCGTAGAGCCCGACCGAGGGATCGTCGACGAACGCGGTGAAGATGCCCATCGCATTCGATCCGCCACCAACACATGCGGCTACGGCGTCAGGAAGGCGGCCCACGAGATCTAGCACCTGGGCCCGGGCCTCATCGCCGATGATGCGCTGGAAGTCGCGCACCATCTCAGGGAAGGGGGCGGGGCCTGCGACGGTTCCGATCAGGTAGTGGGTGGAATCGACGTTCGTGACCCAGTCGCGCATGGCCTCGTTCATGGCGTCCTTGAGGGTGCGACTGCCCGCGGTGACCGGAACCACCTCTGCGCCCAGGAGTTTCATGCGGGCGACGTTGAGCGACTGTCGGCGAGTGTCCTCCTCCCCCATGTAGACCACGCACTCGAGGCCGAACAGGGCCGCGGCCGTGGCCGTGGCAACGCCATGCTGCCCCGCACCCGTCTCGGCGATAACGCGCTTCTTGCCCATGCGCACCGCGAGAAGTGCCTGGCCAAGTACATTGTTGATCTTGTGTGATCCCGTGTGGTTGAGATCCTCGCGCTTGAGCAGCACGCGAGCGCCCCCGGCATGAGCCCCGAACCGTGGACAGTCGGTGAGCGGGCTCGGGCGCCCGGTGTACGAGGTCAGCAGTCGTTGAAGGTCCGCGTGGAAGACCGGGTCCTGCTTGGACGCCCGGAACGCGGCGTCAAGTTCATCGAGAGCGACGATAAGCGCCTCGGGAACGAACCGCCCGCCAAACCTGCCGAAGTGGCCCCCCGAGTCCGGAACCGAGGCTACGGGGTCACTACTGGTATCGATCGTGGTCATGTCAGCCTCCGTCAGCCACGTGCGTTCTTGACGGCGGGATGTGCGCCTGCTGTCACAAGATCGTGAACAGCCGATCGCGGATCTCCACCCGTGACCAGACTCTCCCCCACCAATACCGCGTCCGCACCTGCACCTGCGTAAGTCAGCAGATCGTGAGTGCCACGGACACCCGATTCCGCGATGCACACACACGACGCGGGGACGTACGGCGCAACCCGAGCGAAGGTGTCGCGGTCAACCTCGAGGGTCTTGAGGTTGCGCACGTTGATGCCGATCACGGTGGCGCCAGCCAGCACGGCGCGTTCCACTTCGTCAGCGTCGTGGGCCTCGACCACCGGGGTCATGCCCAGACTCCGGGTGCGCTCGATGAGGGAGACCAACGCCTCTTGTTCAAGAGCCGCGACGATGAGGAGGGCCAGGTCCGCGCCATAGGCGCGAGCTTCCCAGAGTTGGTAACTGGTGACGATGAAGTCCTTGCGCAGCACAGGAATGTCCACGGCCGCACGCACCGCGGCGAGATCCTCGAGAGACCCGCCGAACCTGCGCTGCTCGGTCAGGACGCTGATCACATGGGCGCCCCCGGCCTCGTAATCGCGAGCGAGGGCGGCAGGGTCAGCGATCGTCGCGAGCTGCCCCTTACTCGGGCTTGAACGCTTGACCTCAGCGATGACCGACACACCCTCATGTCGGAGCACAGCCTCGGCGTCGATCGCGGGCCGACGGGCACCCGCGAGTTCCTTGAGCCCCTCGAGACTGGTGCGAGTCTGACGGTCGGCCAGATCGGCGCGGACCCCCACCAGGATGTCGTCGAGGATCGTCACATGATCAGGCTATCGGCCTTCGCCGAGCACGCCGTCCGCGGGTCAGGAGGCGGTCGAACCGAGCCAGGCAAACACCGGCACCGCCCCGATATTGCGAGCCACGGTGAAGGCCAGGATGACTCCGACGAGAGACCAGGTCAGCGCTGGACCCATGGCCTGCCACGGTGCACGGAGTTCGACCCCGTGGGCGCCGCCGCGCCAGGCGGCTCGTGACCATCGAACCCACATGAACACCGCGAGCGGGATCACGACGAGCACCACGAGTGCGTTGTGACCTAGTCCCCCGACGGCATCGAGGTGGGTCAGCGAGTGGACGGCACGCAGTCCGCCGCAGCCAGGGCAATCAAGGCCGGTCAGCGCCTTGGTCGGGCACAAGGGATAGTGACCGGGTTCGTTGGGGTCTACTGCGGCGAGGTAGCCAACAGCACTCATTGCGGCGAGCCCGATCCCCCAGGGCGCCACCATGCGGCGGGCACGCGGGTTCATGATCACAGGGCTGCGCGCGTCGCAGGCGTGGTGCCCGTCAGAGCTGCGCTGCGTCGACCGGGGCGCCCATACCCATCATCTGCATGACCTTGCCGACGATCCCGCCGACAGCGGTGAGCCCGACGGAGCCGATCCAGAACAGGGGCCAGTTACCCACCAGCAGTGCAATGGCACCGATCAGAAACGCCACCATGATGATGGTCACGGCCGTCCAGGCGGCGGCAGTGTTTCCGTGGCTTTCGTGCTCGGCGCTCATAGGGGCCCTCCTCGTCGAGTGTTGGCCCATTGTGTCAGGACGCAGTCTGCTGGCCCGTCGTCGGGTCGATGGTCGGGTCGAGGCCACGGTCGAGAAGGTCCCAATCGGACTCCGGAGCAGACCGACGCCTCGACCGAGAAGCGCCGCCAGACTCGTAACGACCACCCATCGTGGGCCATGAACTCGACCGCGCCAGGGCTACGGCACCCCCCACCACGATCATGAGGCCACCGACCAACACCAAGATCCACCAGGCCGAGGCTGTCGTGGTGGTCGCGCTGGAGGCCTCGGATGCATTGATGTCGATCCCCGCTCGCTCGGAGACCAGGCCGCTCACGACAGCGTCGAGCCCTGAACTCGTGCGGGCGCCGATCCCAATAACAGCCGCATGGACGATGGTCGTGACACCGACGACCATCATCACGATGCCCGTGAACATCCGACCGACCCGGCGCATCGCCACCAGCGCCGCGATCCCCGCGAGCGCAACGACGGCACTAATGACCCCCTCGGCGATGAGATCACCACCCGCAAGGTCGACCCGAAGGGTAGGCAGGCCCGGCTCGGCGATCACCGAGGACGACCACACTCGGCCATAACCAAGGAACATGAGCCCCGCACCCGCCGCGAGCAGCACGATCGCGAGCAGAAAGCCGCGCCGACCGCCGACCGGCGGAGGGCTCTGTCCTGACGCGAGCTCGCTCACGTGCCGGCCTGACGCACCGTGGCGGCCATCGCCACGGCTCGGAGCACAGCTGCCGCCTTGTGGTGGCACTCCTCGTACTCGGTCTCGGGCACGGAGTCGGCGACGAGGCCCGCTCCGGCCTGGACGTACGCGACACCATCCCGGATCACGGCGGTGCGGATGAGGATCGCGGTGTCGAGGTCGCCTGCGAAGTCCAGATAGCCGATCGCACCCGCGTAAAGCCCGCGACGCACGGGCTCGAGTTCGTCGATGATCTCCATGGCTCGCGGTTTGGGCGCGCCGGACAGCGTGCCGGCGGGAAAGGACGCAGCGAGCACGTCGTACGCGCTGCGGCCCTCCGCGACGCGACCGACCACGGTGGAGACGATGTGCATGATGTGGCTGTAGCGCTCGACCGTCATGAAGTCGATGACCTCGACGCTGCCCGGGGCGCAGACTCGGCCCAGATCGTTGCGTCCGAGGTCGACGAGCATCAAGTGCTCGGCGCGCTCCTTCTCATCCGCGAGGAGCTCATCCCCTAGCGCGGCGTCAGCCTCCGGGGTCGCTCCACGTGGCCTCGACCCTGCGATCGGGTGCAACATTGCATGCCCGTTCTCGACCTTCACCAGAGCCTCCGGCGAGGAGCCGACGACGTCGAAGGCAACCTCGGTGGGCAGCCCACCTGCGGGGTTCGGGGTGGAGACAGGCACACGCAGCAGATACATGTACGGGCTCGGATTCGTGACGCGAAGAATGCGGTATACGTCCAGCGCACTCGCGGTGCACGGCGCTGAGAACCGTTGCGAGAGAACGATTTGGAAGGCGTCCCCCGCGCGAATGTGCTCCTTGCTGGACTCGACCGCGGCAAGGAAGTCGGCCCGTTCGGTGCGCGGGGTTACCTCCACGTGGGCCTTGATGTCGTACGTGGCAGCGCTAGCCGCAGAATGCTGGCGGAGATCTGCCTGCATGACGTCCAAGCGCGCCACGGCGTCGGCCCATGCCTCATCGACACGATCGTCGGTGGCGTCGTAGTTGATCGCATTCGCGATGAGCATCACCGAACCGTCGTAGTGATCAAGGACCGCCAAGTCGGTGGCCAGGAGCATCACGAGTTCGGGGACGCCGATCTCATCGGGGTTGGCATCGGGGAGCCGCTCCCACCGCCGCACCACGTCATAGGACAGGTAGCCGACCATGCCTCCGGTGAGGGGCGGCAGCCCTGGGAGGCGCTCGGTGTGCAGGGCAGCGATGGTGTCGCGCAGCACCTCAAGAGGATCACCGTCCATCGGCACCCCCACGGGGGCATGGCCGAGCCAGGTCGCACGCCCCTCGACCTCGGTGAGCATGGCCGCGCAGCGCACCCCCACAAACGAATAGCGCGACCACGACCGGCCATTCTCGGCCGACTCGAGGAGGAACGTGCCCGCCCGTTCCTCGGCGAGTTTGCGATACAGGCCCACCGGAGTCTCGCCATCCGCGAGAAGTCGTCGCACGACGGGGATCACGCGTCGCTCACGCGCGAGTTCACGGAATGTCTCAAGGTCGGGGGCGGCCGCACCCGCGAAGTTCTTGGGGTAGGGCACCTTGGTCGTGCTCGTCATGTGGGCTCTCCCCCCAGGATCAGATCAGCGTCGAAGCAGGTGCGCTCACCGGTGTGGCAGGCGGCGCCCACCTGGTCGACCTTGAGCAAAATTGCATCGCCATCGCAGTCGAGTCGGACTTCGCGGACGTGCTGCGCGTGGCCCGAGGTATCACCCTTGACCCAATACTCCTGGCGAGACCTCGACCAGTAGGTGGCGCGCCGAGTCTGCAACGTGCGTCGCAATGCCTCGGCGTCCATCCACGCGACCATCAGCACTTCGCCGGTATCCCACTGCTGGGCCACGGCAGCCATGAGGCCACCAGTGCCCGGCGCGAGGCGCGCCAGGACGGAGTTCCAGTTGTCGGGGTCGAGCGGTTCGGGCTGCACGGGCCTCATTCTGCCGTGTCGAGGGCGTCACACTTCGCAGCCCCGCGCCATGTCGAGGGGTGCACTCCCGGCGACGGGCTTACGGTGGGCTGTGGCCATATCAGGAACCGCAGCGCCCAATGCCCTCGCACGTGCCGAACGCGCGGCCCTATGCGATCTGTTAACCGAGGTAGGCCCGGACGCGCCGACCCTGTGCGAGGGCTGGACAACACGCGACCTCGCCGCCCACCTCGTGATCCGCGAGACCAGGCCGGACGCGGGTCTGGGAATCGTGCTGGCCCCCTTCGCCAGTTACACAGCGAAAGTGCTGAAGGACGCAGCCGCCCGACCCTGGCCCGATCTGGTGAGCGCAGTCAGGCAAGGGCCGCCCCGATGGGCACCACAGTCAATCGCCCGGCTCGACGCAGAGATGAACACCGTCGAGTATTTCGTCCACCATGAAGACGTCCGCCGCGGGACCGCGCCATGGACGCCGAGAGATCTCGACGCCGCGACGACGGCCGAGCTGTGGTCGCGCGTGACCAAGACCGCGAGGTTCTTCACTCGACGATGCAAGGTTGGGATCCTCGCCAGGCCCACCGACGGGCCGTCGGCCGGGACATCGCGTCGGCTGCGGTCGGGCGCCCGTGAGGTGACCCTCGTCGGACCCGCAAGCGAGATCCTGCTCGCGTTGCTAGGCCGGACGACCCTCGGGCTCGAGATTGAGGGCGAGGCTGCGGATATCGAGCAGTTCACGTCCTTTGCGCGCTGAGGCCCGCGTAGATCAGGTGCGCGTCACTCGTTGACGTCGACGGCGGTGCGGACGTCGTGTCCGGACTCGGCGAGGGCACGCTTGACATCGCCGATGCCCAGCTCGCCGAAGTGGAACACGCTTGCGGCGAGTACCGCGTCGGCACCCGCGTCGACGGCTGGCGCGAAGTGGTCGAGACGGCCGGCTCCCCCGCTCGCAATGATCGGAACCGACACCAGGGCCCTCACGGCACGGATCAGTTCGAGGTCGTAGCCGTCCTTCGTGCCATCGGCGTCCATGGAGTTGAGAAGGATCTCGCCGGCGCCAAGTCCCGCGGCTCGCACGGCCCATTCGAGTGCGTCGATCCCGGTAGAGCGCCGCCCTCCGTGCGTGGTGACCTCCCAACCGGACGGTGTGGTGACGCCGTCGGGACAGCGACGGGTGTCCACCGAGAGCACCACACATTGGGAGCCGAAGCGGTCGGCCGCCTCACGGAGCAACTCCGGTCTCGAGATGGCCGCGGTGTTGATCCCGACCTTGTCCGCCCCTGCGCGCAGGAGTCGGTCGACATCGTCGACACCACGCACACCACCGCCGACGGTGAGTGGGATGAAGACCTGTTCGGCAGTGCGGCGCACCATGTCGTAGGTGGTGGAGCGATCACCACTGCTCGCGGTGATGTCGAGGAACACGAGCTCATCCGCGCCCTGGGCGTCATAGGCCCGCGCCAGCTCGACGGGGTCGCCAGCGTCGCGAAGATCGACGAAATTCACACCCTTGACCACTCGCCCCGCGTCGACGTCCAGACAGGGAATGACTCGGACGGCAACAGGCATGGCACCAGAGTAGGCAGTGCCGAGGAGTGCGCGCACGACGGTCTCGCCCGATGAGCCCTGAGCGCTCAGTGTCCGGCCACGCGCGCAGCCCCGGCCCAGCGGATTGCGCTGCCCGACACCAGCAGGAGCCCGATGGCGACGGCGGCATTGAGGGGTAGACCGGCGTAGGTGATGACGCGGCCGGGGAAGCCCGCGAGTCCCGTCGCGGAGAGCATCAGGCTCGAGGCCCCGACACCGATGGTCGCAGCGATCGCGACGAGGGTCGCGGAGGAGGGCGAGGGACGACGGCTGCGCGGTACCGCGTCCCACCAGGGAAGGGGTACCTGCTCGAAGATCCACATCAGCCTCACGACCGCCCACACTCCGACGCCATAGACCATCCACAACAGGACGCTTCCCCCTGCGTATGCCCAACCGTCCGGGACGGGGAATCCGCTGGCGTCGAGCGCGACAGGGCGCTCGACATCGATCACGTGCGCGATGGTCGTGACGGCGATCAGGACCGGCAGATGCCACAAGTACAAGGTCATCGCCACGAGATTGATCCCCGTGATTGGGCGCCAGACACGGGGGCGCTGCAGGAGTCGGCGTAGCGGGGCGTCCAGCAAGGTGAGCAAGCACACGAGAACCGCCGCATGAATCGCCAGCACCACCGTGGGCGGGGCCATATTGCTGACGGGCTCTCCGGGCATTCCCACCATCGAGACCGGCCATGGTCCGAACTTGATCAGCACCCCATTGATCACCAGGCCGACCACGCCCGCGACCGCGAGCGACCAGCGCGGACAGCGCCCCAGGACGCCCAACGAACGAAGGGAGCCCAGACATGCGGGCACCGCCCAGACCAGGACGAAGTTGACCAAGCCGATTGCCTCAGGCCATCCCCAGAGGAATCGCGCCGCATCAACGAGCCCGCAACCAACGATGAGGAGTATCGCCATGCCCACCCCCCTCGCCCGCGACGTCGCCACGAACCAGGGGGCAAGAGCCGTGACGAGAAGGTAGGCCCCGAGGAACCACAAGAGCTGAGTGGTCAACAGCATCAGGGGTTCTGCAGCTTTGCTGGGGGCAACCATGGTGACCACAGCGGCGATGATGCACATCACCACGAGGTAGACCCACGCGGGACGCAGCAGGCGATCGGCACGGGCCCACAACCAGGTCGCGTACCCCTCACCCCTCGCGCGGTGACGGGTCCACGAGATCGCATTAGCGGCGCCACCGGCGAAGAAGAACAGCGGCATGACCTGCAACGCCCATGTCAGGGACTGCGTCCAGGGGAAGGCCGCAAGGAGGTTTCCGACCCGGGCGATCCCGTCGGGCCAGGCGACGACAGCCATGAGGCAGTGCCCTGCCACCACCACCACAAGCGCGACTGCGCGTGCCGCATCTACCAGGCGATCCCGGTCAGTTGGCGTCTGCGCTGCCGCACGCCCCGAGGGCACCGGGGCGAACACACGCACTCGCGTCATGCGTGCCCCCTCCCGGCCCAGCCGCTCGATCAGGCGCGGTAGGCGTCGGCCTCCACCTCGATCAGCATGGCGGGGTCGGCGAAACCGGAGATCTCGATCATCGTATTCGCAGGGCGGGTGACATCGAAGAGTTCCTTGTGAGCCCGTGCCACGTCATCGAGGTGGGCCATGTCGGCGAGGTAGAGCCTGGTGCGGACGATGTCGGACAACGACAGGCCCGCAACCTCGAGGGCGCGACGGATGACGCCGAACGCCTCAATCGTCTGCGCGTAGGCATCGCCCACGTGACGCACCGTGCCCTCGACGGTGGAGGTCGAACCCGACACCAGGACCCACGGCCCCGCGACCACGGCGCGGGAGTAGCCAGCAACGTTCTCCCACGGGCCTCCGGAAGAGATCAAACGGTCGGCGGCCATCAGACGGTGTCCTTTCGCATGAAACTGTGACGGGCCTCGACGGCGGCGAGCGCCTCGGGCAGCGTGAAAGCGCCAGCGTACAGAGCCTTTCCGACGATCGCGCCCTCGACCCCGATCGTGACTAGCTCGGCAATTGCGTGCAGATCGGCCAGTGTGGCCACTCCACCGGAAGCCACAACGGGCCGGTCGGTGGCAGCGCAGACATCCCGGAGCAACGCCAGATTGGGCCCGGTGAGAGTGCCGTCCTTCGCCACGTCGGTGACGACGTAGCGAGCGCACCCCTCGGAATCCAGACGTGCCAAGACCTCGAAGAGGTCGCCGCCCATCTGCGTCCAGCCGCGGGCCGCGAGGGTGGTGCCGCGCACATCGAGACCGACGGCCACTCGGTCGCCGTACTCGGCAATCGCGCGAGCGCACCATTCGGGGTGCTCGAGCGCCGCCGTGCCGATGTTGACCCGCGTACAGCCGGTGGCGAGGGCCGCGCGCAAGGAGTCGTCGTCGCGGATCCCACCGCTCATCTCAACCTTGACGTCGAGACGTCCCACCACCTCCGCGAGTAGTTCGCGGTTGGACCCCCGACCGAAGGCCGCGTCGAGGTCGACGAGGTGGATCCACTCCGCGCCCTGCTCCTGCCACGCGAGTGCCGCGGCGAGGGGGTCGCCGTAGGAGGTTTCACTACCTGCCTCGCCCTGGACGAGCCGCACGGCCTGACCATCGGCCACGTCGACGGCGGGGAGGAGCTCGAGCAGAGGCACATGAACAGACTCAGGGGACATGGGTGAGACCTTATCGACGCTCAAAGAGCATGAGTCGCACGACAGGCAGCACCAGAAGCGTGAGACCGAACACTCCGAGCCGGAGACCAGGCGAGGGCACGAGCCACCACGCCATGAGTTGGACGAACAGCACAATCGCGACGAGCACGAGTGCCCGGCGTCGGCGGCGGCCAGCCAGGGGATCGCCCGGTGGATATGTCCGCCGCCACCAGCGGGCGAATGCGGACGTCGCCTTCTGCGCCGGGTCCGAGACCCGGCCCGTGACGGCGGCGCGCTGCCCGGCACGCCGCTGCTGCGCCTCGCGGCGACGGCGCTGCTCGGTAGCAGCGAGCTCCCTCTCAGCCCGTCGGCGAGCGCGATCCTTGCTCATGACGCTCGCAGCGGATGGTGGTTCACCGCGGTGCGTGGCACGTCGCTCACGTGAGCGACGCAACCCAGTTGGCGAGCACGACAGCACCCGCGTCACCGGACTTCTCCGGATGGAACTGGGTAGCGCACAGCGGACCGTTCTCCACCGCCGCGACGAACGGCTCACCATGCGTCGCCCACGTGACACGGGGTGGCGTGGTGCGCCCACGGACTTCGAGCTCCCAGCGCCGGGCCGCGTAGGAGTGGACGAAGTAGAAACGTTCACCCTCGACACCGCGGAACAGAGTCGAGCCCTCGGCCACCTCTACGGTGTTCCAGCCCATGTGGGGCAACACCGGTGCGTGGAGCTCATCGACAACGCCCGGCCACTCGCCGAGGCCCGGGGTATCGACACCGTGCTCAACCCCGTGATCGAACAGGACCTGCATCCCGACACAGATTCCGAGCACCGGCCGCCCACCCGCGAGACGTCGACCGATGATCTCGTCGCCCTTCACACCGAGGATGCCTTCCATACATGCGGCGAACGCGCCTACTCCCGGAACGACGAGCCCGTCGCACTCAAGTGCCAGATCGCGATCAGCGGTGACGGTGACGTCCGCACCCGCGCGCAGGAAAGCCCTTTCGGCAGAGGCGATATTGCCGGATCCATAATCGAGAACCACCACCGAACGACTCATGTGGCGAGCCAGAAATAAGCGCCCGCGAATGCGATCACATCTGCGGCAGCGATCACCCCGGTGGCGACCCACCGGCGGTGTCGCGCGAAGGAGATCACACCCCCGAGCAGGAGCCCGGCGATCACGAGCAAGGCGATGCCCACGGGACTACAGCGTGCCCTTCGTGCTCGGGATCCCCACGACGCGAGGGTCGAGGGCAACGGCGTCACGCAGGGCACGCGAGAAGGCCTTGAACTGCGATTCGACTATGTGGTGGGCATTGCGGCCCGTGAGCACGTTGATGTGCAGGCAGATGCGGGCCTCGGCCACGATGGATTCGAAGATGTGGCGGGTGAGTGTCGTGTCGTAGGTGCCGATGAGCTCGATGATCTCGGGCTCTGTGTGCACCAGGTACGGCCTTCCGGAGAGGTCAACTGCTGCCTGAACGAGGGTCTCGTCGAGCGGTACGAGCGCATTGCCGAACCGGCGGATCCCCGCCTTGTCGCCCAGCGCTTCACGCAGGGCCTGGCCAACGGCAAGTGAGGTGTCTTCCACCGTGTGGTGGGCGTCGATCTCCAGATCACCCTTCGTGCGCACGGTGAGATCCAGGCCCCCGTGCTTCCCGAGCTGGGCGAGCATGTGGTCGAAGAACGGGACGCCCGTGTCGATGACGGCGATTCCCGTGCCATCAATCTCGAGCTCGACGAGGACGTCGCTCTCCTTCGTCGTGCGCTGAACTCGCGCGAACCTGCTCATGCCGTGACCTCCTCCAGCGCGGCACGGAACGCCGCATTCTCCTGCGGTGTGCCGACGCTGACACGCAGCCAGTGATCGGGCCCGGTCTCGCGGATCAGCACCCCGCGCTCAAGAAGACCTTGCCAGATTGCGTGCCGATCGTCGAAAAGGCCGAAGAAGATGAAGTTCGCGTCGCTGTCCGCGACGACGTGGCCTCGGCCGCGGAGCCACTCGACGAGAGCGTCGCGCTGCTCGCGCAACAGCGCCACCTGGGCCTGCAACTCCCCGGCGTGCGCGAGCGCCGAGCGAGCGACCGCCTGAGTGATCGACGAGAGGTGGTAGGGCAGGCGAACGAGTTGCACGGCGTCGACGACCGCCTCGGATGCCGCCAGGTAGCCCACGCGCGCACCCGCGAGGGCGAACGCCTTGCTCATCGTTCGAGTCACTACCAGGCGCGGGTGGTCGGCGAGGAGCTCGAGGGCACTGGGCACGCCTGCGTGGCGGAACTCCGCGTAGGCCTCGTCGACCACGACGACGCCATGGGCCTCTGCCAGGATCGCGCGCACGGCGTCGAGCGACAGCGCAGTTCCCGTCGGGTTGTTCGGTGATGCCAGCAGCACGACGGACGGACGGTGCTCGGCGATGGCAGCCAAGGCTGAGTCGAGATCCACGGTGAAATCGACCGCGCGCGGGACGGTGACATAACGGGTGAAGGTGTCACGGCAGTAGTCCGGGTACATCGAGTAAGTCGGCGAGAAGCCGAGCGCGACCCGGCCTGGGCCACCGAACGTCTGCATCAGCTGGAGCATCACCTCGTTGCTGCCGTTGGCAGCCCACACCTGGCCAGGTGTGAGCGCAACACCTGACTCCTCCAGGAGGTACGCGGCGAGATCAGCACGAAGTGCTCGCGCATCCCGGTCGGGGTAACGGTTGAGGCTACGCGTTGCGTCCGCGACCGCGATCGCGACGTCGGCAACGAGCGATTCCGAGGGCGGATATGGATTCTCATTCACATTGAGGAGCACCGGAACGTCGATCTGTGGTGCGCCGTAAGGACTCTGGCCTCTCAGGTCGTCACGAACCGGGAGGTCGTCGGAGTTGGCCACCTCACCCGCCCGGGGTGCGACGGACTCGGACCTCGACCGCGGCCGCGTGACCGGGAAGGTCTTCGGCATTGGCCAGCGCGACGACGTGGTGGGCTACCTCGCGCAGCGCGGTCTCGTCGTAGTCGATGACGTGGATGCCGCGGAGGAAGGTCTGCACCGAGAGCCCCGAGGAGTGGCACGCGCATCCACCAGTGGGCAGCACGTGATTGGATCCCGCGGCGTAGTCACCGAGCGAGACCGGTGAGTGGTGCCCGACGAAGATCGCCCCAGCGTTGCGCACACGGAGTGCGACCGCCTTCGCGTCGCGCGTGTGGATCTCGAGGTGCTCGGCGGCATAAGCATTCACCACGCGCAGGCCCGCGTCGAGGTCGTCGACGAGGACGATCCCGCTCTGTGGCCCTGACAGCGCCTCGGCCACACGCTCACTGTGCTTGGTAGCCGCCACTTGAACGGCCAGTTCGGCCTCGACGGCCAGGGCCAGCGACTCACTCGTGGTGATCAGAACAGAGGCGGCGATCACGTCGTGCTCGGCCTGGCTGATGAGGTCCGCTGCGACATAAGCGGCATCCGCGGTGTCGTCGGCGAGGATGGCGATCTCAGTAGGTCCGGCCTCGGAGTCGATACCGATGAGCCCCTTGAGCATGCGCTTGGCCGCGGTCACATAGATATTGCCCGGACCGGTAACCATGACGGTGCGTCGGCAGTCATCGGGCCCGTCCCCCGTGCCGTAGGCGAACATGGCCACCGCCTGAGCGCCACCCGCCGCGTAGACCTCGTGCACATCAAGGAGTGCGCACGCCGCCAGGATCGTGGGGTGCGGGAGCCCGCCGTGATCGCGCTGAGGCGGGCTCGCCACGGCGAAAGACGTGACACCCGCGACCTGCGCGGGCACGACGTTCATGACGACCGAACTCGGGTAGACCGCACGGCCTCCGGGCACATACAGCCCGACGCGATCCACCGGGAGCCACCGCTCGGTAACCGAACCACCAGGGACGACATGGGTGGTGGTGTCGACTCGTCGCTGGTCCTCGTGCACGATCCGTGCACGCCGGATCGATTCTTCGAGGGCGGCTCGAACATCGGGGTCGAGGGTGGCGAGGGCCGCGTCGATCGCGCTCTGTGGCACACGCAATGACGGCGGGCGGACCCCGTCGAGTCGCTCGCCCCAGGAGAGCACCGCCTCAGCCCCGCGCTCGCGGACATCGTCGACGATCGGCTTGACGGTGGCGAGCACGCTTTCGACATCGACGGCAGCCCGCGGCAGCATGTCACGCGGGTCGGCGGTCGACCCGCGAAGGTCCAGGCGGCGGATCACAGCCTCAGTCTAGGGATCACCCGGCCCGGAACCCACTCGGGATGCGAGCGAGCCGCAGATCGGTCAGGCTGGCGCCGTGACACCGCGTCGAGCCGGCTCCCGTGAGGTGATCGCGCTTTTCCCCCTCGGCACAGTCCTGGTGCCCGGGCTGGTGCTGCCGCTCCACATCTTCGAACAGCGCTATCGCCAGCTCGTGAACGATCTCCGGGATCGTCCTGAGGATGACCGTGTCTTTGGGGTCCTGGCAATCCGCGAAGGTCGCGAAGTGGGAACGGACGGGGTCAGAGCCCTCTATGACGTCGGAACCATGGCGCGCGTGCAGGTGATCAACTCCTATAGCGACGGGCGGTTCGACCTCATGTCGCACGGCGACTCCCGCTTTCGACTGCTGCGCCTCGTCGATGAGGGCCACCCCTACCTATGCGGTGAGGTCGAATGGCTCGAGGAGGACGACGGCGACGGTGACGCCGATCTGCTCGGGGACGTCGTGACGCGCAGGTTCGATCTCTATCGAGCCGCCGTCGCCGGTGCCGATGCCATCGAGGCCGACCAGATGGAGCAGTTACCTGAAGGCGCCCGTGTGCTGTCCTATCTCGTGGCTGCCGCGATGGTGCTCGATCTGCACGACCGTCAGCGGCTGCTCGAGGCGGGCACGACGAGTGAGCGACTACGGGCGGAGATCGCACTCCTGGCCCGGGAAACCTCGCTCCTACGCGAGATCCCCTCTCTGCCGGCCATTGATCTGGCCCGAGTCGCTAGCGGAATGAACTGATTCTGGACTGCGCCGCGGCGGGATGCGCCCTGCCGCGCAGCACTGATCGGTGCGGACAACCTACTGAATGCAGGAGGGGCCGAGCAGGGCTTTGAGGTCGGCGTAGAGGGCAGGCGAGGGCGTGACGCGCAGTCGATCGTCGAGACGCACCATCGTGGTGCGAGGCCCGTTGGAGAGTGCCAGCCGAACCTCGGTGACGCCCGGGTGGGCGGCCAGTACATCCTTGAAGCGATCGATCACTGGCGGGATGCAGCGCAGAGCGGGGATCGTGACCACCACAGGACCCGACACACCAGTGGAGAGATCAGGGACGGTGATCTCCATCGCGATGAACTTGGGGGCATCCTCCTCGCTCTTGTCCAGCCTTCCCTTCACCAGAAGCACCGCATCGGGCACGACGTGCGGGCCCACCAGCTGATAGGTCGCGGGAAAAATCATCACGTCGATCGAGGCCTCGAGATCCTCCAGGGAGGCGATCGCCCAGACATTGCCCTGCTTGGTGACCTTGCGCTGCACGCTGGTGATCAGCCCACCCACCGTGAGCACTCTGCCATCGGCGACCTCATCGGTGTGAAGTGCCGATATGGGCGCATCAGTGGCCGAGAACAGCACGTGCTCGACACCGTTCAGTGGGTGGTCGGAGACGTAGAGGCCCAGCATCTCGCGCTCGTATCCGAGCAAGGTGGGCTTGTCCCACTCGCCCGTCGGGATGGTCGGCGGCGCCCACATGGCGGTCGCGGTGCTCTCGTCGAGCCCTCCGAATAGGGAGTCCTGCCCGATCGCCTCATTGCGCTTGACGTCGAGGATGGAGTCGATGCGGGCCTCGTGGACCGCGAGGAGCCCCTTGCGGCTCTCCCCCAGCGAATCGAAGGCCCCGGCCTTGATCAGTGACTCGACAACGCGCTTGTTCACGACACTGATCGGCACCTTGTCGAGGAAGTCGTCGAAACTCACGAAGCGGCCCTTGCCCACCCGGGAGTTGATGAGACTCTCCACGACGTTGGCGCCCACGTTGCGCACCGCCGAGAGGCCGAACCTGATGTCCGTGCCGCGGGGGGTGTAGTCGAGGTCAGACTCGTTGACATCCGGGGGTAGTACTTTGATGCCCATGCGCCGGCACTCACCGAGGTACACGGCCGACTTGTCCTTGTCATCGCGCACGCTGGTGAGAAGTGCGGCCATGTACTCGGCCGGGTAGTTGGCCTTGAGGAAACCCGTCCAGAACGACACCAGGCCGTAGCCAGCAGTGTGTGCCTTGTTGAAGGCGTAGTCGGAGAACGGGACGAGGATCTCCCACAGTGTCGCGATGGCGGCCTTGGAATATCCGTTGGCGTGCATACCCTCGGAGAACGGCACGAACTCCTTGTCGAGGATCTCCTTGCTCTTCTTGCCCATGGCCCGCCGCAGGAGATCGGCCGCACCCAGTGTGTACCCCGCGAGCTTCTGCGCGATGGCCATCACCTGCTCCTGGTAGACGATCAACCCGTAGGTGTCGCCCAGGATCTCGGCCAGTGATTCCGCGAGCTCAGGGTGGATCGGCACGACCGGCTTGCGGCCGTTCTTGCGGTCGGCATAGTCGTTGTGGGCGTTGGCACCCATCGGCCCAGGCCGGTAGAGCGCGAGCACGGCGGAGATGTCCTCGAAGTTGTCAGGGGACATCGAGCGCAGGAGTGCCCGCATGGGCCCTCCGTCGAGCTGGAATACCCCGAGGGTGTCGCCTCGGGAGAGCAGTTCGTAGGTGGGGGCGTCCTCGAGCGGGAGTGTCTCGAGGACGACGGTCTCGCCTCGGTTGTTGACGATATTGCGTAGGCAGTCGTCGAGCACCGTGAGGTTGCGCAGCCCGAGGAAGTCCATCTTGAGAAGCCCGAGCTTCTCGCACGCGCCCATGTCGAACTGCGTGATGATCGCGCCGTCCTGATCACGTCGCCAGATGGGGATGACGTCGATCAATGGCTCGGAGCACAGGATCACGCCAGCGGCGTGGACGCCGGGCTGGCGCTTAAGACCCTCGAGACCCTTCGCGGTGTCAACGACCTTGCGCACGTCGACGTCGGACTCATAAAGGGCGCGGAACTCGGTGGCCTCGTTATAGCGCTGGTGAGTGGTGTCGAACATGCCCGCGAGTGGAATGTCCTTACCCATCACCGCGGGCGGCATCGCCTTGGTGATGCGCTCCCCCACCGCGAAGGGGTACCCGAGCGCCCGGGCGGAGTCCTTGATCGCCGCCTTGGCCTTGATCGAGCCGTAGGTGATGATCTGGGCGACGCGTTCCTCGCCGTACTTCTCGGTGGCGTAGCGGATCATGTCGCCGCGTCGTCGCTCATCGAAGTCCATATCGATATCGGGCATCGAGACGCGGTCGGGGTTGAGGAACCGCTCGAAGAGGAGGCCGTGTCGGATGGGGTCAAGCTCGGTGATGCCGAGGGCGTATGCGATGAGCGCGCCGGCAGCCGATCCCCGGCCCGGGCCCACGCGGATCCCGCTCTCTTTGGCGTGACGACACAGGTCGGCGGTGACGAGGAAGTAGCCCGGGAACCCCATCTCGCACACGACACCCACTTCATACGCCGCCTGCGCGCGGTGCTGGTCGGGGACGCCGTCGGGATAGCGCATCGCGAGACCGCGCTCGACCTCCTTGATCAGCCACGACTGCTCATCCTCACCGGCGGGAACCGGGAAACGCGGCATGAGGTTCGCGCCCTCGTTGAACGTCACGTTGCACCGTTCGGCGACGAGCAGGGTGTTGTCGCACGCCTCGGGCAGCTCGCTCCAGACCTCGCGCATCTCGCGCGCCGTCTTGAGGTAGAAGTCGCGCGCGGTGAAGCGGAAGCGCTTCGGGTCATCCATCGTGGTGCGGGTACCGATGCAGAGCAGGACGTCGTGGGAGTCAGCGTCACCGGGGTAGACGTAGTGGAGATCGTTGGTGGCCAACAGTGGGATGTCGAGGCTTCGGGCGATGCGCAAGAGATCGTCGCGGTGGCGGCGCTCGATGCCGAGCCCGTGGTCCATCAGCTCGCAGAAGTAGTTGTCCTTGCCGAGGATGTCCCGGAAGTCCGCGGCTGCGGCGAGCGCGCGATCGTAGTTGCCCGCCTGCAACCAGCGGTTGACCTCGCCCGAGGGGCATCCGGTCGTGCCGATGATTCCCTTGCCGTAGGTCTGGAGCAGGTCGCGGTCGATCCGGGGCTTGCGGTAGAAGCCCTCAAGGCTCGACAGGCTCGAGAGGCGGAACAGGTTGTGCAGACCCTCGGTTGTCTCGGCCCACATGGTCATATGGGTGTACGCCTGACGACCCTTGGTGGCGCTCTCGCCGTCCTCACCGGTGCCCTCGTCATAGCCGCCCCCGAAGTCGAAGGGTGCCCGCTCGAATCGGCCCTGAGGGGCGTAGTAGCCCTCCATGCCGATGATCGCCTTGACCCCGGCTTCTTTGCCACGCTTGTAGAAGTCATAGGCGCCGTAGAGGTTTCCGTGGTCGCTCATCGCGAGGGCCGGCATCTCCAGTCGGGCGGCCTCGCTGAACAAGTCGCCCAGGCGGGCGGCACCGTCGAGCATGGAGTACTCGGTGTGCACGTGGAGGTGCACGAAGTCCTCGCTCGCCACAGCTGCCGGACCCCTTCCCACGGTTCGCGCGCCCGGGCCCAGCGCCGAGCGCAGGCCGTGATGCTCCGGCGACGAATCGGGGGAAGTCGACACGTCGGGAGGGCTTCACCCTAACCCCCGGCACCGACGACACCAGGCCTGACCGAGGTGCGGGCAGATCACAACGGCGTGTCGGAGATCTTGCGCGACCGCCCACCTCAGTGGGCGAGCTGGCCCACATCGCCCGGTGAGCTGCTGGCCTCGTGATCTGGTCTGCATTCCTCGAGAAGGTTCGCCATCTCACTCGCCAGGCCCTCGTCGACCCCGGCCCCCGTGAGCACCCGAAGGTAGTCGGCGCGGAGTGCGATCAGACGTGCGGAATCCCCTGTGGTCATCAGGCGCCCCCCGGCGATAGTCACTGCACTGATGGTTCGTTCGAGGAGGGTACCGGCGACCGAGGGGTCCGCGCCGGATCTTCGACAATCAGGTCGGACGCCCTGTCAGGCGGTGGGTGCCGGTGGCGCCAACGCATCGAGTTCGGTGTAGGTGGAGTCGTCAAGTACGACCCCAGCGGACGCGCAGTTCTCCTCCAGGTGGGCGATCGACTTCGTACCGGGGATGGGGAGCATGACGGGAGACCGACGCAACAACCAGGCGAGCGCGAGCTGTGCGGGACTGTGGCCGGTGCGCACCGAGAGCGCGTCGAGCGGCCCACCCGGTGCCGCGAGCTGTCCAGTGGCGACCGGGAACCACGGGATGAACGCAATGCCCTCCTCGGCGCAGTAGTTCAGCAGCTCCTCGCTCTGACGGTTCGCCACGTTGTAGAGGTTCTGAACACTCGCGATGGGCACGATCTCGCGAGCGCGGCGAACGTCGTCGACGCTGACCTCGGACAATCCCACGTGAAGGATCTTGCCCGCGGCTAGTAGATCGACAAAGACCCCCAACTGCTTCTCGAGCGGCATCCGGGCATCGATCCGGTGAAGCTGGTAGAGGTCGATCGTGTCGACACCGAGACGGCGCAACGACATCTCAGCGCACTGGCGCAGATAGGCAGGAACTCCAACCGGGTGCCACTCACCGGGGCCCGTGCGGGTCAGCCCGGCTTTGGTGGCGACCCGGACGTGACCGTAGGGAGCAAGGGCCTCGCGGATGAGGTCCTCGGAGACCGCGGGCCCATAGGAATCGGCGGTATCAATGAAGTCAACGCCAAGTTCGACGGCCCGGCGCAGCACCGCGATCGCACCCGCGCGGTCCTCGGGCTCACCCCAGACGCCATCGCCGCATATCTGCATGGCGCCGTAGCCCAAACGGCGCACGGTGAGATCGCCACCGATCGCGAAGGTTCCGGACATCTGGACGGGTTGTGCGGTGTCGGAAGTCATGACCCCATCCAATCCCACGCCGGCCCCCGCCGCACGAGTGCACAGGCACGTGTCACGTCCTAGGTTGCGTTGAGCCCCGTGATCGTGCCCAGCAGGCTCTCGGCGTCGAACTCCGAGGTCGGAGCATCGCGCACCACCCGGCCTAGCCGAAGCACCACGACACGGTCGGTGACCTCGAGCACGTGCGGGAGGGTGTGGGAGATGAAGATGACTCCGAGACCCTGCTGCTTCGCCGAGCGCATGACCTGGAGGACCTCGCGCGCCTGACGTGCTCCGAGGTGGTTGGTGGGCTCGTCCAGGATGATCACTTTGCTCGCCCACGCGACTGCCCGGCCGATAGCCACCGCCTGACGCTGACCACCGGAGAGCTGCGAGACCGAACGACCCGACGCGGGTACGGCGATTCCCACGCGCTCGAGATCCTCGTGTGCCCTCGTGTCCATGGACTTCTGGGCCAAGAAGCCCATACGCCCGAGGATTCCGGGCTTGAGCTCCTCGCGCCCGAGGAAGACGTTGGCACTGACCGAGAGATGGGGGGCGAGACCGGAGTCCTGGTACAGCGTCTCGACTCCCGCCTCGATGGCGTCGTGAGGTGAGTGCCAATGGCGTTCGACCCCCTCGAGCAGCACCTGCCCACTGCTGGGTTGGTGCGCCCCTGAGAGGCACTTGACCAGTGTGGACTTCCCCGCGCCGTTGTCGCCCACCAAACCGACGACCTCGCCCGCACGCACGAACATGCTGACGTCATCGAGCGCCACCACTGCGCCATAGCGCTTGGAGAGGTTGCGGACTTCGTAAAGGATCTCGCCCGGCTCACTCATGCCGCTGCTCCTTCTCTCTTACGAAGTGCCTGCAAGGTGGCCGCGATCGCGATCAGCCCGGCGACGACGACGCGCTTCCACTGCGGATCCACGCCGGAGATGATCAGGCCGCTGGTGACCGTGGTGAGGATCAGGGCGCCCAGGACGGTGCCTGACACTCTGCCGACACCTCCTGTGAGAGCGGCTCCGCCAATGACCACCGCGGCGATCGCGTCGAGTTCATTGCCGAGACCGGAGGTGGGGGCGCCAGAGCCCAGGCGGATATAGAAGAAGAACCCTGCCAGCCCCGCGAGAAGGCCGGAGAGCATGTAGATCCGCATGATGTGGCGCTTGACGTTGATGCCCGCGGCGCGAGCGGCAAAAGAGTTCGAGCCGATGGCGAAGGTGTAACGCCCGAAGCGAGCCTTGTGCACGAAGAGCCAGAGCACTGCCACCACGAGGAGGACGACCAGGACCGGACCGGAGAAGGGACCCAGCCACGCAGGGGCGAGCTTGATCGCTTCTGGAGGACCCCCCATCACGGGCGCGCCCTTCGTGAACACCAGCGCCAGACCCGAACAGGCACCTAGTGTCACGAGCGTGGCGATGAAGGGGACGAGCTTCGCGTAGTTGATGAGCAATGAGTTGACCAGACCGACGAGTAGGCCCACGAGCACGCACACGGCGATTCCCACGACGAGAGTGGCAGGACCACTCACGCCGGAGCCATGGAGGGACTTCATCGTGAACGCGGAAATGACTCCCGAAAAACCGACGATGGCGCCAACGGAAAGATCGATCCCGCCGCCGATGATCACCACCAGCTCGCCGAGGGCGATCAGGACCAGGGGAGCCCAGTCAGCGAGGACATTCTCGGCAACCCCGACGGAGAAGAAGATGTGGTTGATCAGGGAGAACCCGATAACCATCAGCACCCACACGAGGAAGAGCAGGAACTGCTGGTTGGAGAACAAGGTCTTCGCGCGGCTGGGCGCCTCAGTGACCTGTGTGCCGGCCGCCTGGGCTACGTGGGTGTCGGTCTGCGTCATGCACCCTCCTCGGGTCAGACCCGCCGCAAAACGGCCGGGGTTGCATCGAATCATCGTGCTGGGCCGGCGACAACCTCACAGGATTGTCACCGGCCCAGACGATGGCGTCGCGTCGATCAGGCGACGTAGGTGTACTTCTTCAGGTCAGCCTCGGTCGTGTTCTTGTCGAGAACGACGTTCGGGATGACGACCTCGGCCTTGATCCCAGCTGCGTCGCCGCCACCGAGCTTGGTGCAGAGGGAGTCGATCGCCTGACGAGCCTCGGTGGCCGGGTCCTGCGCGATGAGGGCGGTGAACACGCCGGTCTTGATCAAGCCGACGTTGTCGGGGTAGGCGTCGTAGCCCACCAGCGCCACCTTGCCCGTGAGCCCCTTGGCCTGGAGAGCCGCAGCGGCGCCCTGGCCGTTGGTGCCGTCGATGGCGAAGATGCCGTTGAGGTCCGGGTACTTGGTCAGCCAGTTGTTCACGTTGGTGTTGGCAACCTCGGGCTTGGACTGCGAGTATGCGACATCGACGATCTCAATGCCCGGGAACTTCGCCGCGACCGCGGCCTTGAAGCCCTCGAGACGGGCGACGTTGGTGGTGGCGGTCTCAGAGGTGAGACCGACGACGACCTTGTACTTGCCACCCTCGGCGTATCCGATCGCACCGGCGATGGCCTCGGCGGCCTTGGCCCCACCGTCGGCGTTGTCACCGGTGATGAAAGTCAGCACCTTGCTCAGGTCCGTGACGCGGGTGTCGACGTTGGCGACGATCACGCCAGCGTCAACCGCCTTCGTCACCGAGGGCTGCAGCGCGTCGGGATCCGTGGGGATGAGCACGAGGCCGTCGGGCTTCTGCGCGAGAACCTGGTCGACGACCGGGATCTGCGTCGCGGGCGAGTACTCCTTGGGGTCGCCCTGCCAGATGAGCTCGGCACCCAACTTGGTGGCTTCGTCCTGGGCACCCACCTTCATGGCCTGGAAGAACGGGTCTGACTCGGCGCCCATGACGAAGGCGATCTTCTTGCCCGCGCATGCGCCGGCGGCGGCTGAATCGCCGTCCGCGGGG